>NZ_FOXG01000001.1:722395-1042391 GCF_900115645.1 Pseudomonas sp. NFPP07 | reverse complement strand
CGTTGAGCTAACCAATACTAATTGCCCGTGAGGCTTGACCATATAACACCCAAGCAATTTGCGCGTAACAGCCAGATTGCGGTGTGTGAAGACGAAACGAACCGAAAGTTCGAGAAAACACACAAACTATCGCATACCCAATTTGCTGAAACGTCGAAAGACGGCTCGGCACACCGAATTTCTTGACGACCATAGAGCATTGGAACCACCTGATCCCATCCCGAACTCAGAAGTGAAACGATGCATCGCCGATGGTAGTGTGGGGTTTCCCCATGTGAGAGTAGGTCATCGTCAAGATTAAATTCCGAAACCCCAATTGCGAAAGCAGTTGGGGTTTTGTTTTTGTGCGCGGAAAACGGTTCTTATCTCCAAACAATTTTGCACAGTTATTTTCGGGACGGACCTCTAGAATAGCTTCACGCCTTTTCAGAGCCAGAGCCTTGTATGTCAGATACGGTTGACGCCCCCCGGCTGTCGGAGTTGCCGCTGGACGATCTGGTGGCCTGCCACGAATGCGACTTGCTGATGCGCAAGCCAGAGTTGGCCCACGGAGAAAAAGCCCAGTGCCCCCGCTGTGGTTACGAGCTATATGCACACCGCCATAACGTCGTGGATCGCAGCTTGGCATTGGTTATTGCCGCGCTACTGCTCTATGTCCCCGCGAACTTTTTACCCATCATGCAGCTCAATCTACTCGGACAATCCTCTGAGGACACCGTGTGGAGCGGCGTTATCGGTTTGTTCAATACCGATATGCAAGGCGTGGCGGTGGTGGTGTTTCTCTGCAGCATGGGTATTCCATTGCTCAAGCTGGTCTGCCAGTTGTTCGTGCTCCTGAGCATTCGCCTGGACATAGGTCGCAGTTACGGCCTGTTGCTGTACCGCATTTATCACCACTTGCGGGACTGGGGCATGCTCGAGGTCTACCTGATGGGGGTATTGGTCGCCATCGTCAAGCTGGCGGACCTGGCTGCCATGACGGTCGGCCTGGGGTTGGTGTGTTTTGTCAGCCTGTTATTGGTTCAGGTGTGGCTTGAGGTGGTCATGTCGCCCCATCAGATATGGGATGCCCTGGCCGGGGAGGATGCGCATGCGGGCGATTGATGCGGGCATTCTGGTCTGTAATGAATGCCACGAGCTGAACCGGCAGGAACCCGATACCGATGAGCAGATCTGCACTCGCTGCGGAGCCCTGGTGCATGCTCGTCGCCCCAACAGCATCATGCGTACCTGGGCACTGCTGATCACCGCGGCGATCCTGTACATCCCGGCCAATGTGCTGCCGATCATGACGGTCACGTCACTCGGCCAGGGTGACCCCAGCACCATCATGTCGGGGGTGATCGTACTGGTGCAGCACGGCATGATCCCGATTGCGGCGGTGGTATTCATCGCCAGTATCCTGGTGCCCACCTTCAAGCTGGTGGGGATTGCCCTGTTGCTGTTTTCGGTCCAGCGCCACCAGCCGTTATCGGCGCGGCAACGCATTTGGATGTACCGCTTTATCGAGTTCATCGGCCGTTGGTCGATGCTGGATATCTTTGTGATCGCCATCCTGGTGGCAGTGGTGAACTTCGGTCGGCTTGCCAGTATCGAGGCCAATCTCGGTGCAGTGGCCTTTGCCAGCGTGGTGATTCTGACGATGCTCGCCGCAGTAACTTTTGATCCCCGACTGATCTGGGATAACACGGAGTCGGACGACGACAATGAGTGATTTGCCTAAAGCTAAAACCCGTCCGGCTTCGAACTGGTCGGCCATCTGGGTCCTGCCCCTGATCGCGTTGCTGATCGGCGGATGGTTGGGCTGGCGTGCCTACAGTCAGACCGGTATCGAGGTCCAGGTGCGCTTTGAAAGCGGCGAGGGCATCCAGGCCAACAAGACCGAGGTGGTCTACAAAGGGATGTCGGTGGGCAAGGTCAAGGCCCTGGCCCTGGACGACGAAGGCAACACCAGAGGGGTGATTGCCACTGTCGAGATGAACAAGGACGTCCAGCAATACCTGAAGAGCAGCACACGCTTCTGGCTGGTCAAGCCGAGCGTGACCCTGGCCGGGATCACCGGGCTGGAGACGCTGGTTTCAGGCAACTACATCGCCATCAGCCCGGGAGAGGGCGAGCCTGCGCGCAAGTTCAAGGCGCTGGCCGAAGAGCCGCCGTTATCGGATGCCAAGCCGGGCCTGCACGTGACTATCAAGGCGGATCGCCTGGGTTCGCTGAACCGCGGCAGCCCGGTGTTCTACAAGCAGATCCAGGTGGGGCAGGTGAAAAGCTACCTGCTCTCCGAAGACCAGAACACGGTGGAGATCAAAGTCTTTATCGAGCCGACCTACGCCAACCTGGTACGCAAACATACGCGTTTCTGGAACGCCAGCGGCATCAGCATCGACGCCAACCTGTCCGGTGTGAAAGTGCGTAGCGAATCCCTGGCCAGCATCGTCGCCGGCGGTATCGCCTTCGCCACCCCGGAGAATCGCCGGGACAGCCCGCCAACCGACCCGACCCTGCCGTTCCGTCTCTACGAGGACTTCGACGCGGCGCAGGCGGGCATCCGGGTCAAGGTCAAGCTGAGTGATTTCGAAGGGCTCCAGGCAGGCCGCACGCCGGTCATGTACAAGGGGATTCAGGTCGGTAACCTCAAGGCCCTCAAGGTCGACCCGGATCTGTCCAGCGCCACGGCGGAACTGACCCTGGACCCCTTGGCCGAGGATTACCTGGTGCAAGGCACCCAGTTCTGGGTGGTCAAGCCTTCGATCTCCCTGGCGGGTATCACCGGTCTGGAAGCCCTGGTCAAAGGCAACTACATCGCGGTGCGCCCAGGTGACAAGGGCGCTGCTCCGCAACGCGAATTCGAGGCGCGGCCCAAGGCGCCGCCGCTGGACCTGCGCTCCCCTGGCCTGCACTTGGTGCTGTTCACCGAGAACCTCGGTTCGCTGGAGGTGGGCAGCCCGATTCTGTACAAGCAGGTCAAGGTCGGCTCGGTGCAGAGCTACCAGTTTTCGCGGACCCGCAAGCAGTTGGTCATCGGCGTGCACATCGAGAAGGAGTACGAAGGGCTGGTGAACGGCTCGACGCGCTTCTGGAATGCCAGCGGTGTCACCTTGACCGGCGGCCTGACCGGCGGCATCCAGGTCAAGAGCGAGTCATTGCAAAGCCTTATGGCCGGCGGTATCGCTTTCGACACGCCGGAACCCAACGTGCCACTGAAAAAGCGCATCCCACGTTTCCGCTTGTATGCCGACAAGGAGCAGGCGACACAGAAGGGCACCCTGATCAGCATCAAGGTCGAGCGCGCCGATGGCCTGCGTCCGGGCACGCCTATCCGCTTCAAGGGGCTGGATGTCGGCAAGGTCGAAGACGTCGACCTGAGCGGCGATTTGCAGTCGGTGCTGCTCAAGGCTCGGATCACCGAGGTGCCGGAGCGAATCGCGCGGGTCGGCAGCCAGTTCTGGGTGGTCAAGCCGGAGCTTGGCTTGATCAAGACCGCCAACCTGGAAACCCTGGTGACCGGGCAGTACATCGAAGTGCAGCCGGCGGCGAAGAACCTCGGCGCGCAAACCAGCTTTGTCGCCTTGCCCCAGCCACCGGAAGCTGCAGTCGCCGAGGCCGGCCTGAGCCTGGTGCTGAGCGCGGCGCGGCGCGGCTCGCTGAAGGTCGGCGTGCCGGTGACTTACCGCGAGGTAACGGTGGGCAAGGTCACGGGCTACGAACTGGGCCAGACCGCCGACCGGGTGTTGATCCATATCCTGATCGAGCCGAAGTACGCGCCGCTTGTGCGTGGCGGTACGCGTTTCTGGAACAGCAGCGGGTTCGGTATCGACATCGGCCTGTTCAAGGGCGCAACCGTCCGTACCGAGTCGCTGGAGACCCTGATCCAGGGCGGCATCGCCTTTGCCACGCCGGATGGCGAGCGCATGGGCAACCCGGCACGGCCAGAACAGACCTTCCCGTTGTTCGACAAGTTCGAGGACGAATGGCTGACCTGGGCACCGAAAATCCCCCTGGGCAAATAACCCAGAAAGCAAAAAGGCCGTGATCGAAAGATCACGGCCTTTTTGTTTTACGGCTTCGGGCGGGTTACACCTCGTCCAGCTCCGCTTCGGCTTCCGGTTCGACGTTCAGGGTGGCCTTGACCTGATCGTGACGGCGGATGTACTTCCAGTCCGCCTCGTCGATGTAGATACCGTTCGGGCCGCTGCCGCCTTCCAGGTCGATGGCGACCTGGGCCGACACCTGCGGCTTCACACTGGCCAGGATCGGCACGAAGCCCAGTTGCAGGCTGGTTTCCAGCAGCGCTGCCTGGTTCTTCTCGTCGATGTCCGCGGCCTCGTCGAGGTAGTACGGCAGGCGGATGCGCCCGGCCTGCTCGCGGTCCATCAAGTGCAGCAACAGGTACATGTTGGTCAGCGCCTTGATGGTCATGGTGGTGCCGTTGGACGCCGCGCCATCGATATCGGTGTGGATCACCGGCTGGCCATGGACCTTGGTGATCTCGAACGCCAGCTCGAACAGGTCCTTCAGGCCCAGCTGGTTGTGGTTGGCCGCGACCAGGCGGGCCAGGTATTCCTTGGCCTCCTCGTTCTTGTTGTCCTGTTCGGTGCTCTGGCTCAGGTCGAACACCGACAAGGTCTCGCCTTCTTCGTACTGGCCGGCGCTGTGGATGATCTGGTCGATGTGCTTGAGGGCTTCCTTGTTCGGCGCGAGCACGATACGGAAGCTCTGCAGGTTGGACACCTGGCGTTTGTTGATCTCGCGGTTGAACAGCGCCAACTGATGCTCGAGGCTGTCGTAGTCGCTGCGGATGTTGCGCAGGGTCCGGGCGATGTCGGTGACGGCCGCGCGACGCGCCTTGCCCAGGGTCAGGGCTTCGTCGGTGCGGTGCGCATAAGCGTTGATCAACAGTTGCAGGCGGCGCTCCATGTCGTCTTCGCTGTCGAACTTGGCCACGCCCTTGAGGCGCACCTGGGCGTACAGCGCCTCGATCTGGCCATCGACCCGCTGCAGGCCCTGCCAGCTGTCCTGGTAGTCGTTGAGCAGCGGCAGCAGGTTGTCCATGGAGTCGTCCACCGGCTCCATGAACGGCGTACCGAACGGCAGGTCCGCCGGCAACAGCTGGCGACGGCGCAGGGCATCGTCGAGGGTGCGTTGCTTGGCTTCCATGTCGCCGATCTGCCGGCCCACCAGTTGCAGCTTGGCCGACAGCTGCTGGACGCGTTCGGTGAAGGCGTCGCTGGAGCGCTTGAGTTCGTCCTGGGCGGCTTCCATCTGCGCCAGCTGTTCCAGCTTCTCGCCTTCCTCGGCGCTCAGGGTCTGCGCGCGGCGGAAATCTTCCAGGGCTTTCTGCGCATCCAGCACCTGCTGGTACAGCGCTTCGGTCTGGGTCTTGCTCGCGGCGCGGTCGGCGGCTACCGCGGCCTGGGTTTTCAGCTGCTTGAGTTCTTTGTCCAGGCGCTCTTTCTGGTCGCGCAATGCCGCGCGGTCCGCCAGGGCCTGCAAGGCCGGTGGCTCGATGTGGGAAATGTCGATGGACAGCCCCGGCACTTCGAAGCGCTCGCCCTTGAAGCCATCGAGGATCAGCTCCACGGATTTGACCCAGTCGCCGTTCTCGTCCAGGGCGATGCCGTGCTCGCCCAGCGGCAGGCTGAACAACTGGCTGTTGAACAGGCGCATCAGGCGCTCGACGTCCTGTTGCGAGAATTCCTCGCGCAGGCGCGCATAGCTGTTGTTGTCGGCGTTATCGAGCTGCTGCTTGACCGACTTCAGGCGTTTTTCCAGGTCCCGCAGGCGCTCTTCCAGGTCCTCGGCGGAGAACTGCCGGGACTGGGCCAGGGCGCCGGCCAGTTCGTCGTGGGCATCCTTGGCCGCCAGCAGTTGCTGCTCCAGGACCTTGACGTCATCCACCAGGGCGAAACGATGCTTGAGCACCGAGAGCTCGCCGAGCCAGCGCTGGGTGCCGGTGATTTCCCGCTCCAGGCGCATCATTTCCTGGGTGCTGCTGCGCTGGTCGTTCTGCAGTGCGTCCTGTTCGTTGCGGTAGTGCTCGGCCTGGATGGTCAGCTCTTCCTTGCGCGCGCTGGCGTAGTCGGACCAGGTGCCCAGCAGCGAATCGAGCAGCGGCGACAGGCGATGCAGTTTGCCGCGCAGGATGTCGCGCTGTGTCACGCCGTTGGCCAGGGCTTCCACCAGGGGACCCGCGGCCACCAGCGAGTTGTAGTCCTGCTCCATGCGGCGCACGTCGCGGAAGGCGTCTTCGCAGGCGGCAATGTAGTCGACGCTGCCGGAGCGCAGGCTGTGCTCGAAGGCATCGAGGAACAGCTGCTTGAGCTTGGCCGCGGTGATTTCGCGCATGTGCAGCAGGTTGATGAACAGCGCGCGGAAGGTCTTCAGGCTCTGCTCGCTGGTGGAGCGCAGCGGGATCAGGGTCAGGTCCAGCGGAATCGAGGTATGTCCGCCCACCAGCAGGCGGCGCAGTTCATCCGGCTTGAGTTCATAGGCCTTCAGGCCCTGGCGCTCGAGGTTGGTGAACAGCTCTTTCTGCCGCAGGCAGGTGTCGTCTTTCTGGTAGTGCGCCAGGTCCAGCGAGCCGGCATAGGCGAAGAACTGGTGACCGAAACTGCCGCCCGGACCGCGCCCGGCCACGCCGATCACATGCGGGCCATGGGGCAGGGACACTTCCACCAGGATGTAGCTGGTATCGGTGGCGAAGTAGAAACGCCGCGACTGTTCCAGGCTGTACTTGCCGAAGCTCATGTCCGACATGCGCGCCAGGATCGGGAATTGCAGGGCGTTGATCGAGGCGGACTTGCCCAGGTTGTTCGCGCCGTAGACCGACAGCGGCTCTTCCAGCGGGAACAGGCCCAGGCTGTAGCCGGCGGTGTTCAAAAGGGCAAAGCGGCGGATGCCGTAGCGTTCCTTGCTCATGCGTCGAGCTCCTGTTCTTCGGCAATGGCGCGGGCCAGTGCGTCCTCTTCACTTTCCGATTCGACGAATTCGCTGAGGTCCAGCGGGTCGTCGGTCTGCAGCAGTTTTTCGTCGCTGTCTTCGTCGATCAGCACCGGCGTCGGCAATGGCAGCACGCTGTGCAGGCTGGCGGCCAGGTCACGGTCCTGCTGCACCGACAGGCACACATCGAGGAAGCGGTGCATCGGCGGCAGGAAGCGGTAGATGCCCGGCTCCTCGCCGGCAAAACCCAGTTGGGTCATGCGCCGCATGATTTTTTCTTCCAGTTCTTCATGGGTCTGCACTTCGGCCTGGATGAACAGGTCGCGGTACTTCTCCAGCAAGGACGGCAGTTCGTCGCGGCCGAGGCTGCCGCCGTCGAGCACGGCGACCGGGTCGCGGCCCTGGTCGGCCAGGTGCTCCACCAGGATGAAGGTGAACAGCGCCAGGCGCTGGGCGGTCTTGTTCACCTGGGCGGCGGCGTTCTCCGGCACGAAGTAGTAGAAGCCACGGGTGTCGCACACCAGTTCGAAGCCCAGGGCCTTGAACAGGGTGCGGTACTGGTCCTGGAAGTTAGACAGTTGGGAGTACAGCTCCGGGTCGCGGCGGCTGACGTGATAACCCTTGAACAGCTCGCGAAAGATCGGCGCCAGCTGGGACAGTTCGGAAAGATCAAGATGCATGTGGAGTGCTCGCAGAATTCTCAGCGGCGTCATCGCGGGCCGAGAGCAGGGCGAAGGAGCGCAGGCTGACCTGGTGCTCGTGGGTGTGGTAGTCGCGGCGTTCCAGACGCTCGCGCTTGAAGCGTTTTTCCCGCGACAGGCGGGAGAACCAGTACAGCAACTCGTCGGTGGCGCCGTCCGGTTCCTGTTCCAGCAGCCAGGTCATCAGGTCCGGCATCGGCAGGGCATCTTCGCAGCGGTCGAGCATCTCGCGGACCGTACGTGGCGCCCGTGGCGCATTGCCGCCCTTGTGGGTCTTGTGCGCCTTGGGGAAGCGCGTCGGCTTCGGTTCGAAGCTGGCCAGGGCATAGACATAGGCCTCGACCTGGCCGGAGCTGCCGAGGAAGGTGCTTTGCGGACGGGTGAACAGTGGCATGGCCGCTTGCGGCACGGCGTCGATGCCCTTGCGCCGGATGGCCGACAGGGCCAGGGCTGCGCCGCGGGTCACGGCGTTGTGCCGGCGGGCTTCTTCACGCAGCGGCAGCAGCAGTTCCCGGGCGTGACGCAGGGTCAGCTGGGCGCTGGTCTGCATTTCCAGGATCCGCGCGTGGGTGCGCAGCAGCATGTCGTCGTCCACCAGGTGGCCCAGGCGCTGCTGTTCGGTGAGCATGCGCAGCAGGACGTTCTCGACCTTGCGCACGCCTTGCTCGAAGGCGCCGTCGGCGTTCACCAGCTGGATCATCGGCTCGACGTATTCGTCCCAGGTGGCCAGTACCTCGGCGTACCGCTGGCGCAGGGGAATCTGCCGGTCGCTGGTCTTGGCCCGCTCGGCGACGGCCACCAGGGCCTGTTCGTCGTTGGCGAGTTTTTTCAATACATCGCGCACGCGCATGTCCAGCAACCGCAGCTGGCGGGCCAGGTCATGGCCGTCGCGGATGTCGAAGGCGTCCTGGATGTAACCGGCCAGGCGTTCGAGGTGGCGCAGGTAAGCTTCGATTTCCAGGCACAGGCCCAGGCGGTGCTCGCGCCGCAGGTAGGCGAGGAAGTCGTGGATCTGTGCGTTGAGCTCGAAACGGTTCGGGCTTTTCGCCACCGGAACCAGGATATCCAGGCGGATCCACACGTCCAGCAGGCTGGTAATGTCCTGTGGCGTACTGTCAATTTGCTGTGTGGCCAGCTGTGAACGCAGTTCGGCGAGGCTCAGGGTGCCTTGGTCGAAGTGCTCGCACAGTGGCTCCAGAAGTGCCCAGTGTTCGGCGAGGGCGCGCAACACGCGCTTGGGTTCGATCATCGGAATGGCCGGCTGGTTGGCAATGAAAAGCAGCGATTGTACTGCATCGGAAGGCCGACGATTCACCCCTCGGTCTTGTCATGGGCTGGACCGGTGTTTTTGTGACGAATCAACTGCGGGCGATCTTCGGCGAAGGACGGTAGAATCCCCCCACTTCAGTTATCCACAAGTGGCCGACCTTTGCTTATCGAGTCCCGCCGTCGCGCTTATCTGTCCGCCATGCAGGTGGTCAGCTGGCTGCCGCGCACCGAATTGCCCTTTGCGGCGCCGTCCCGTCCCGAGTTGTTGGTGATTGCCGAGCCCGTGGTCGAGGCCCCGGCAGCCCCTGCACCTGTGGCCAAAACGGTTGCCGAGCCTGTGGTCAAGCCTGCCGAGCGGCCGAAAATCGAAGTGCCGCGTCCCACCGGCGCTGCCGTTCGTCCGGTCAGCAAGCCCGTGGTCGATGCCGAGGAAGCCCCGGCGCCGGTCAAGGCCCCGCCCGTGCCGCCACCGCGTTTCGCCCTGCAATTGCTGCGCGCCGGTCGTTGCCTGCTGCTGGTGGAGTTACCCACAGGCGAAGCCTTCCAGAGCCGCGACCCGGCCTATCTGCTGCTCAAGGACATGCTGCGCGCCGCCGGCCTGCCGGACAGCCCGCAGATCCTCGCCGAGCCGGTGCGCTGGCCGATGCTGACCCGCGGCAATCTCGACCAGGGGCCGGACGCGGCGCGGGATTTCGTCCAGGCCTTTGTCGGGGCGCGGGTCGAAGAAGAACCGTGCGTCTGCCTGTGGCTGATCGGCCTGCCGGCGGTGCGTTTCGCGGGCGAGGCTGATGCGCAGTCCTACAACCGTGAACTCCAGGTCGAAGGCCTGGGCTCGGCCTGGGCGCTGCCTGGGCTGGAACTATTAATGGAAGAGCCACAGCGTAAGGCTGATGTCTGGCAAGCCATGCGTCGGCTGATGGCGCGTTGGAAAAGTAGCAATGAGTGACGCTTTATCGTTCCGCCAGGCCACCGAGGCGGATCTGGATGCCATCCTGAAAATCGAATACGCGGCGTTCAGCCATCCCTGGACCCGCGGCATTTTCACCGATGCCCTGAAATCCTATGAAGTCTGGCTGATGTTCGAAGGCAGCCAGCAGGTCGGCCACGGGGTGATCCAGGTGATCATCGACGAAGCCCACCTGCTCAATATCACCGTCAAGCCGGAAAGCCAGGGCCGTGGCCTGGGCCTGCGCCTGCTGGAAGAATTGATGAAGCGCGCCTACCAGAAAGACGCGCGCGAATGCTTCCTCGAAGTGCGTTCCAGCAACCAGACCGCCTACCGGCTGTACGAGCGCTACGGTTTCAACGAAGTGGGCCGCCGCCGCGATTACTATCCGGCGACAGGCGGGCGCGAAGATGCGCTGGTGATGGCCTGCACCCTGGTCGATTGATCGCACTGGCTTATGTAGCAGCGATCTTGCTCGCGATGGCGCCAGCGGTGACGCCGCCTGCTGTCAGGTTTTAGGTGTGATGCCGGCCCTGCTGGTGCTATCGCCGGCAAGCCGGCTTCTAGAGGGGCTCGGATAGCGCTTCAGCGTTTGCCATCCAGCGGATCGCGCTGGGCCAGTTCGGCTTCGTCCAGGCCATTGCCGCCGCCGATATCGTCTTCATCGACAATGCTCAGGTCCCAGTCGGCCGGCTGGTCTTCACCGGCTTCATGGGCGGAGCGGGCGCCGTCTTCGTGGATCAGGTTTTCCGGGGTCAGCTCATCGTCGTTGGGCTCATCCTCGGCGTTGCCGGTCAGGCCGGAGCCATGGATGTGCCGGTGGGGAGTACGATGCTCCACAGGGCTGGAAGCAGGGTCGCCGACCCTGGCGCCGGGTTCTTCTTCATCGAAGTCCAGCTCTTCCATGGAACCCATGCGGTCTTCGTTGTCGTCGATGGGCTCGGGCTGAGGCGCGCCATAGGGACGTCGTGATTCAGTCATGACGGTTGCTCATACTTTTGGGCTTAAAGAGTGGACCCACCAGACCTGGCAAGATTCAAAGGGGTGGATAAGCGGTATCTGCATAGACGCGCGTGACCCCGACAGACAGTCGTCTGTCATAGCAACGCATCAATCCTGAGGCTTCATAGCATGAACGAACTACAAGACCTGATTGATAACAACGAGCGTTGGGCCGAAGCGATCAAGCAGGAAGATCCTGAATTCTTCTCCAAGCTGGCCCGCCAGCAGACGCCGGAATACCTGTGGATCGGCTGTTCGGACGCCCGTGTACCGGCCAACGAGATCGTCGGCATGCTTCCCGGGGATCTGTTCGTACACCGCAACGTGGCCAACGTGGTGCTGCACACCGACCTCAATTGCCTGTCGGTGATCCAGTACGCGGTGGACGTGCTCAAGGTCAAACACATCCTGGTCACCGGTCACTATGGCTGTGGCGGCGTGCGCGCCTCGATGCAGGATCGCCAGCTGGGCCTGATCGACGGCTGGCTGCGCTCGATTCGCGACCTGTACTACGAACATCGCGAAGTCCTGGGGCAACTGGCCACCGAGGAGGAGCGGGTCGACCGCCTCTGCGAGCTGAACGTGATCCAGCAAGTGGCCAACGTCGGCCACACCAGCATTGTGCAAAACGCCTGGCATCGCGGGCAGAGCCTGTCGATCCACGGTTGCATCTATGGCATCAAGGACGGTCGCTGGAAGAGCCTGAACGCCACCATCAGTGGCTTCGAGCAGCTGCCGCCGCAGTATCGCCTGCGTCCGGTCGGGGCGCTCTGAGGCGCTGAAAACCCATCGCGAGCAAGCTCGCTCCTACGGGCGATGTGCCGTTCTGTAGGAGCGAGCTTGCTCGCGATGGGATGTAGCCGTTACCGCTTGTCCGTCAGATATGCGGCGGTGCTTCGGTACTCATCGACGGTGCCGGCGCCTTCAGCTGCTTCAGCTGGGTCTGCACCGGCGTGGTGGCGCACTTGGCCTGGGCCTGTTCCGGCGTCAGCTTACGGATCGAGGTGTAGAACAGGGCGCAGGTCTGCTCTTTGTTGGTCACCTGCCAGTTCTGCGTGCAGCTTTTGAGCTGCACTGTCGGGTCGCTGCCCGGCTTGCTGCCCATCCCGGCCTGCCAGCAGGCCGCGCTCAGATCCTGCCCCATCACCTTCAAACCGGCCGCGTCGGCCTTGGCCTCGTCGCCGTCGTAGTTCTCCGGATCCGCCGCGTACCAGATGTAACTCGGGTGGTTGGAGCCCAGCACCGGCACCTTCAGGCCCGCGCTCGGGCTGATCTGCGCCAGGCCCAGCACGTTCACGGTCGGGCCGTACTGCTGCTTGATCCAGTTACGCACCGGCGCGCCGAAGGCCACCATTGGCAGGGCGGCACCGCTGGCACTCTGGCTGATCTGTTTGACCATGGTGGTCTGGTAGTCCTGGAAGTAGCCATAGACGCCTTCCAGGTCCTTGCCCGCGCTGGAGGGGGCGGCGATCGGTGCAATGTCGATGATGGTCTGGTAGCCCGGGGTCTGCTCGGCGGGAATGCCATTGGTGGTGAGCAGGGTGGCCCAGCGGTCGGTGGTGGCCGATTTCAGGTAGTCCTGGGCCTGAGTCAGCGAGTAGTCCGGCGGGAAGTGCAGCAACTCGACGCTCTTGCGGTTTTCCAGGGCCATGCCCAGGGGCAGGAACAGATACCAGCTGTAGGTCCATTTGCCGTCGCTGTTGAGCTTGCTGGCGCCCTGGTAGGCCAGGTCGCCGGCATCCAGCAGGGCGGTCAGCGGCTTGCCATAGTCCTTCGGAACACCGCTGATGTTGGCGTACAGCTGGTTGTTGTCGGTCTTCACCTTGACCTTGGCGGTGCTGTAGCCATCGCGCTTCACGCTTTGGGTCAGGTAATGCTCGACGGTCTGTTCCAGCGTCCAGTTGCGAAAGCAGATCACGTTGCAGTTGTTGGGGTAGGAGAAGAGTTGGGTGACGCGCTGGGTGTTGCCCAGCTTCAGATCGACGTTGGCCTGGGCTGCGGTGCTCAGGGTCAGGCTACTTAGGGTCAGGCCGCCCAGGGTCAGGGCGGCGAGGGGGAGGGACAATCCTGCGAGTTTCATGCTTGGCTCCTTGTCAGCGTTGGCCTCGTCTGGGCGAGGTAAGTTCCGTACTGAAACAGTAGCGGGTGACAAGGAAAAGGGTGGATTTCTTTTGCACCCGCAGACGGCCGCCCGGGCGGCCGCTGCCGTCGGTTCAGGCCGGGAAGTGCAGGGCATTGCTCAGGTCGCCCATGGGCGCCTGCCCCCGGGCGGTCATCGCCGCGTCCCGTTGCTTGAGGCCGTCGAGCGGTTCCAGCTGGAACACCCGGGTGATCAGCCGCAGGATCGACGCGGTGTCGTACACCGTATGGTCTACCGTGCCCTTGCGGGCGAACGGTGACACCACCAGCGCCGGGATGCGTGTCCCCGGCCCCCAGCGGTCGCCCTTGGGCGGGGCGACGTGGTCCCACCAGCCGCCGTTCTCATCGACCGTGACGATCACCACCATGTTCTGCCACTGCGGGCTTTCGCGCAGCACCTTCAGGGCACGCACGATATGCCGGTCGCCCGCGGCCACATCGGCATAACCGGCGTGCATGTTGAGGTTGCCCTGGGGCTTGTAGAACGCCACCGGCGGTAACTTGCCGGCCTCGGCATCGGCGAGGAAGCGGTTGCTGCTCGACTCATCGCCCAGGCCCGCATCGCGCAGGTGATGGTTGCGTTCGTTGGGATGCTCGGGACCGAACTGCGCGAAGTAGTTGAACGGCTGGTGGTGGTACTGGAAGTTGGGGATCTTCGGAATCCCCGCCGAATCCTTGTAGGCGTCCAGCGTGACCTGCCAGGCGCCGGCGTACCAGGCCCAGTCGATGTCCTTGCGCGAGAGCTTGTCGCCGATGGTGTCGTGGCGCTGCGGCACCAGCACATTGGGCAGGTCGGCCTTGGCATAGGCCGGGCGCTGCGGGTCGCGGATCCAGGTCGGCCAGTACGGCGGGGCCATGGTATTGACCGCGTAGCCGTCCGGGGTCAGCAGGCTCGGGCCGAATTGCGGCGGGCCGCTCATGGCGCTGGCCGGGGATTGCTCCAGCGGCTTGAGGCGGGTGTCGAGCGGGTCGTCGCTTTGCAGGGTGGCGATCTGCGGCTTGGCCACCGAATTGGCCGCATCCGGATAGAACGGCACGGCGGCGCTGATCAGGTACTGGTGGTTGAGAAACGAGCCGCCGAAGGTGCCCTGGAAGAAGTTGTCGCACAGCACGAATTCCCGGGCCACATCCCACAGGCGCAGCTCATAGCGGCTCTGGGCGTAATGCCCCATGGGCAGGCCGCCGGCGTCGGCCCAGGCGACAAAACCATCGTTCTTGCCGCCGTTGATCTGCATCTGGTTCTGGTAGAACACGTGCCACAGGTCGCGGGTGACCAGGCCCAGGGGCAGGTTTTCGCCATCGGGGCCCTTGAGGGCGAAGGGCGCGTTGGGCAGGTGCTCCTGGTACTGGGTGCCGACCGGATAGGTCACGCCATCCAGGGCCTGGGGCCCGACTTGGGCGACGCCACCCCAGACCGGCGGCAAGACCGACAACAGGCTGCCGTCACGGTCGCGTTGCTGATAGTCGGCGGGCTTGAGGGCCGAGAGCGGTTTTTCCAGCCCCGGGAAGTCGGCGAACAGATTGTTGAAGCTGCGGTTCTCGGCATAGATCACCACCACGTTCTTCACGTTTTCGCGCAGCGCCCGGTCCAGTTCGGCCGGCGACAGCGGGCGTTCCACCGGCTTGCCCGGCGCCGGGTCGTTGTGGCCGCAGGCGCTGAGCGTCGCGCCGACACCCAACACCGCCACGCCGCCGAGAAAACGCCGGCGGCTGGTGTCGGTGGGTGGCTCCGTGGCCTTGGAATGTTCTGGGTCTTTCGAGTGTTCGTCGCTCATGCGGGTCCCTGATTACCTTTCGATCAATTCGTAACAAAGTATTTCGGCTGCACGGTAGCAACCGAATATGACGGAAAGACTACAGAAAAGGCTCTGGGACGGGGCTTAGACGGTGGTAGGGGGAAGCTGGAAGGCGTGTAGGGTTGCTTCTGCAGGAGCCGCTGGCAACAGATTACGGCGCCACGGGCGGCATGTAGCTCAAGGTGGTGCCCAGTGCCCACAGCAGCACCAGCACCAAGGGTGCGTGGACCAGCAACTGGACGAAGGAGAAGCCGATCAGGTCCCGCGCCTTGAGCCCCAGCACCCCCAGCAGCGGCAGCATGTAGAAGGGGTTGATCAGGTTCGGCAGTGCCTCGGCGGCGTTGTAGATCTGCACTGCCCAGCCCAGGTGGTATTGCAGGTCATTGGCCACCTGCATCACGTAGGGCGCCTCGATGATCCACTTACCGCCGCCCGACGGAATGAAGAAGCCCAGCACCGCCGAGTAGACCCCCATCAGCAGCGCGTAGGTGTCGTGGGAGGCGATCTGCACGAAGAAGGTCGAGATGTGGTGGGCCAGGGTCTGGCCGTCGACGCCTTTGACCACCGTCAGCAAGGCCGCGATGGAGCCGTACAGCGGGAACTGGATCAGCACCCCGGTGGTGGTCGGCACGGCGCGGGCCACCGCTTCGAGGAAGCTGCGCGGGCGCCAGTGCAGCAGCGCGCCGAGCATCAGGAACAGAAAGTTATAGGTGTTGAGCCCGGAAATCGCGGTGATCGCCGGCTTGGTGGCGAACTCATGGTAGAGCCAGCCGGCCGCCAGCAGGGCCAGCAGGATGGTCAACAGCGGGCTGTATTCCAGCCACTCGCCGGGGCGGGTACGCGGTTGTGGCTTGGGCATGCTGAAGCTCGGGTCGATGCCGCAGGCCTTGGCGTCGCGCGCCGAGTTCGGGCCGGGCGCGGTGGCATAGGCGATGACCAGCGAGACGACGATCAAGGCCAGCAGCAACACGCCCGACTGCCAGAGAAAGATGGTCTGGGTGAACGGAATCACCCCGGTGATCGACAGGATCGACGGCGGCAGGCTGCCCGGGTTGGCCTGCAATTGCGCGGCGGAGGACGACAGGCCCAGGGCCCAGACCGCGCCCAGGCCCAGGTAGGCCGCGGCGCCGGCGGCGCGGTAGTCCATGCGCAGTTCGGTACGCCGGGCCAGGGCCCGCACCAGCAAGCCGCCGAACACCAGGGACAGGCCCCAGTTGAGCAAGGAAGCGACCATGGAAATCAGCGCCACCCAGGCCACGGCGGAACGGCCGTTCTTCGGGATGCGCGCCAGTTTGTCGATCAGCTTCACCGCCGGCGGCGAGCTGGCGACCACATAACCGCCGATGACCACGAAGGCCATCTGCATGGTGAAGGGGATCAGGCTCCAGAAACCGTCGCCGAAGGCCATGGCGGTGTCGGTGGGCTTGGCGCCCATGGCCATGGTGGCGAGGGCGACGATGATCACCGCCAGCGCGGCGAACACCCAGGAGTCGGGGAACCAGCGCTCGGCCCAGTTCGAGCAGCGCAGGGCAAAACGGGCGGAACGGCTGTCTTCAATGTCTGTGGACACGTCGATACCTCAAGTCTTTTTTATGTTTATCAGGAGGTCGGTCGCCTCAGGCTGGGGCGGCCGAAAACTGTGCAAGAATGCGGCAATTGGTACTCACTGCAAAGGATTGAAGTACATGCCATTCCCGCTCGAAGAACGCCAGGCGCTGCTCAAGCTCAAGGGTGTCGGCGAAACCGTGGTCGCCCGCCTCGAACAACTGGGCATCGATTCCCTCGCCCAGCTGGCCCGGGCCGATGCCCTGGAGATCGTCACCCAGGCCGCGGCCCTGGTCGGCTCCAGCTGCTGGAAAAACAGCCCCCAGGCCCGTGCGGCGATCCAGGCGGCGATCGCCCTGGCCAAGGGCGCCTGAAGCGGTGAGCCGCGAAACGCCTTTCGCCTATCAGGCGGTCTACCGCTACCTGGTGGAGTGGCTGGACGGCGCCAGCGCGGCTGAGCAGCGCCTGCCGTCATTGCGCGCCCTGGCCCAGCGCCTCAAAGTCTCGGTTTCCACCACCAAGTACGCCTATGGCTTGCTCGAGGACGAAGGGCGGATCTACGCCCGGCCCAAGCAGGGCTACTTCAGCCGCCCCGTGCCGGCGCCAGGGCTGGCGCCGGATACGGAGCTGCTGGACAGGGTCTATGCCTACGCCCGCCAGCCCGGAATGCTGGCGCTGTGCAGCGACGCTCCGGCGATGCTGCTGTCGCTGGACAATCCCCTGTTGACCGCCGAGCGCGAGCTGGTACGCCAGTACCCACGCTCTCAGGCACCGCTGTACCAGCCGTTTGGCGAGGCGGAGCTACGCACGGCGCTGGCCGAGCGCTACACCCGCTCGACCACGGATTACTGGCAGGCCGAGCAGGTGTTTCTCGGCACGGATTTGCGCGCGGTGCTGGCATTGTCGCTGGATGCCCTGGAGCTGAACGGCAGCGTCGCCCTGGTGGAGTCGCCTTGTTCCTGGGCGATCCTGCGGCAATTGCAGGCGGCGAAGATCCGCGTGATCGAGCTGCCGCTGGACGCCGCAGGACGCTTCGATCGCCAGCGCCTGCAGGAGGTGCTGCAACGCGAACCGGTGCGCCTGGCGCTGCTGTCTTCGACCCTGAGCACACCCCACGGCAGCCTGATGCCCGCGGCGGACAAACGGCAGCTGTGCCGCTGGCTGGGGGAGCGCGGCATCTGGCTGTTGGAAAATGACAGCTATGGCGAGTTCTGCTTTACCCCGGCGCCGGCGCGGTATCGCGATTACGCCGATCCCGAGCGGCTGCTGGTGTTTTCCACCTTCGACAAAGTCATAGGTTCCGAGGCGCCCTTCAGCTATGTGTTGTGCCGTGGCCAGGGCGCGCGCTTGCAGCGGCACTTTCTCGAGCGCGCGTTCCGCCTGTCACCGATCCGCCAGAAGGCCGTGGCCAAACTGCTGGGCAGCGGCCGGGTCGATCAGCACCTGGTTCAGTTGCGCGGCCTGCTGCGCGAACGCATGGGCCAGCTGCAGGCGCTGCTGGCCGAACACGCCGCCGAGCAGTTGCGGGTGGTCACCCCGGCCGGGGGCGCGACCCTGTGGGCCGAGGCCACGCGCCCGGTGGAGATGCTCCAGGTGTATGAGCAATTACTGGGGCAGGGCATCGTCATCGCCCCGGGGCAGATGTTCAGCCAGCAAGGCCTGTGGCGCCATCACCTGCGTCTGAGTTTCACCCTCGACTGGCGCCAGGACATTGCCGGCGCCGTGCAACGCCTGGCCCGGGCCATCGATCAGACGCCGTAGCAGTGTCGCGCCTCGGGGAAGCGGCCGTCGCGCACCTCGGCGGCGAACCGCTCGCAGGCCTGGCTGATCAGCGCGCCGGCATCGGCGTACTGTTTGACGAAGCGCGGCACCTGGGGCCCGCCCAGGCCCAGCAGGTCCTCGGTCACCAGCACCTGGCCGTCGCAGGCGGGGGAGGCGCCGATGCCGATGGTCGGCATCGCCGAGAAGTCGCTGATGCGCCGCGCGAGGTTTTCCGCCACCCCTTCCAGCAACAGGCTGAACGCGCCGGCCTCGAGGTGGGCGCGGGCGTCGGCCTCGATGGCCTGGGCCGTGGCGTCGTTCAGGCCCTGGGCCTTGAAACCGCCCATGACATTCACGTACTGGGGCATCAGGCCGATATGGGCCATAACCGGAATCCCGCGCTGCACCAGGAACTCCACGGTCGGCGCCAGGGCCAGCCCGCCTTCGAGCTTGAGCGCGTCACAGTCGGTGCGCGCCAGCACCTCGGCACAATTGCGGTAGGCCTGTTGCGGCGATTCCTGGTAACTGCCGAACGGCATGTCGGCGATCACGCAGGCCAGCCGGGTGCTGGCGACCACGGCGCGGGTGTGGCCGATGATCTCTTCCAGGCTCATGTCCAGGGTCGAGGTGCGGCCGTAGCCGACCATGGCCGTGGAGTCGCCGATCAGCACGAAATCGACGAACGGGTCCATCAGCCGCGCCATGTGGCTGGTGTAGGCGGTCAGGGAGACGATCTTCTGCTGGCCTTTCATGGCCACCAGTTGCGGCACGGTCAGGCGTTTGCTGCGGGTATGGATGCTCATGGCGGCTTTCCTGTTGCGGGTGGGAAAGTCGCCGATTATTGGCGTCCGCGGCGGCGATTCAATGCACAGGAAAAGCCTAAAAACCGACCCAGAAGGGGGTTGCGGTTGTCCCTCGCGGCGTTTGCGTAGACCATGGGCGCCTTGAATTTCGCCCAACACCGAGTGGCTTTATGTCCTTTTCCCCTGACGCGCGGCCGGCGCCGTTTTCCCGGTCCGACTACAAGACCCTGGGCCTGGCGGCACTGGGCGGCGCCCTGGAAATCTACGATTTCATCATCTTCGTATTTTTCGCCCTGACCCTGAGCCAGCTGTTCTTCCCGCCGGAAATGCCCGAGTGGCTGCGGCTGTTGCAGAGCTTCGGGATCTTCGTCACCGGCTACCTGGCGCGGCCGCTGGGCGGCATTCTCATGGCGCACTTCGCCGACCGCCTGGGGCGCAAGAAGGTGTTCAGCCTGAGCATCCTGATGATGGCCCTGCCGTGCCTGCTGATCGGCATCATGCCGACCTACGCGCAGATCGGTTATTTCGCGCCGCTGTTGCTGCTGGCGCTGCGGGTGCTGCAAGGCGCGGCGGTGGGCGGTGAAGTGCCGAGCGCCTGGGTGTTCGTCGCCGAGCACGCACCGGCCGGCCATCGCGGTTACGCCCTGGGCTTTCTGCAGGCCGGGCTGACCTTCGGCTACCTGATCGGCGCGCTGACCGCGACCCTGCTGGCGCAACTCTTCACCCCTGCGGAAATCCTCGATCACGCCTGGCGTTACCCGTTCCTGCTCGGTGGAGTGTTCGGCGTGATCGGCGTCTGGCTGCGCCGCTGGCTCAGCGAAACCCCAGTGTTCATGGCCATGCAGGAACAGCGCGACAGCGCCGTCGAACTGCCGTTGCGCACCGTGCTGCGCGAGCATCGCCTGGCCCTGTTGCCGGCGGCGATTCTCACCTGCGTGTTGACCTCGGCGGTGGTGGTGTTCGTGGTCATCACCCCGACCATGATGCAGAAAACCTTCGGCATGAGCGCCAGCCACACCTTCGCCCTGAGCAGCCTGGGCATCGTGTTCCTGAATATCGGTTGCGTGCTGGCCGGGCTGATCGTCGACCGCATCGGCGCCTGGCGCACGGTGATGCTCTACAGCCTGCTGCTGCCGCTGGGCATCGGCCTGCTCTACGGTTGCCTGATCAGCGGCGGCGCCTGGGTCGGCCTGGCCTACGCCATCGCCGGCCTTGGCTGTGGCGTGGTAGGTGCGGTGCCATCGGTGATGGTCGGCTTGTTCCCGGCGCGGATTCGCGTCTCCGGCATCTCCTTTACCTACAACATCGCCTACGCGCTGTGGGCGAGCACCACGCCCTTGCTGCTGATCGGCCTGATGCCCTGGAGCCCATGGATCTGCGTGATGTACTGCGCGGTGATGGGCGCGGTCGGGGTGGTCAGCGCGGGGTACTTCGGTACGCGCATGCCAAGGCTGGCAGGCAGTGGGGCGCCTGGGGTCTGTGCCGGGTCCTGAGACGCTTTCGCGCAGCAGAGAAAATCACCCCCGCAAACGCCTGCAGGCGCCGGGGAACGCGGGCTAGAGCCTTCGCTGCCAGCCCGCGTTTTAGCCCGACCCATACCGCTGAAAGTTGTGCTTAGCCAAGGCCCATTTACCCGCTAATCTCTCGAAAAAAACGCGCGGTCCACGCGCCAGTTTTCGGGAGCTGCCTTGATCCGGTCCGTCCTTCGTTCCCTGCGTGATTTCTCCACGCTGCCCCCGCTGCTGCAGGCGGCGTGGTTGTCCTTTGCCATTGGCCTGTTCATGGCCCTGCTGCATCTGTGGATCTTCAACCTTGTCGACTATGGGCTGGACGGTGCCAACGTCGAATCCCTCAGCGGCAAGGTGCTGTATGCCGACCGTGGCGGGATGCTGATAGAGGACGCGGAGAGTGGCGAATACACCCGGCTCAAGGTGGTTCGAGGCATCAGCTATCTGAACGTCGGCCATGACCAGATCCTGGGTCGCACGCTGAGCTTCACCCACCTGCGCGACGCGGTGCTGACCTGCACCCTCGATGGCCAGGAGCTGTGCATCGCGCAATGCGCCAACGCCATGGAATGCCTGGACAGCCGCCGCGAGCGCGAGACGCCGCAGGGCATGTTGATCGTCGCGTTCGGCACCAGCCTGGTGTGCCTGGGCCTGCATGGGCTGCGCCGGCGCAAGCCCGCGTCGGGTAGCGGGATCTTTTGAATTGCCGCCGGGCACCGTTGCCCCTAGGCTGTGCGGCATCCGTTTCAGACCAGGAGCCCCGCATGCAGGTCGTGCCGATACTCGAGACTTGTGCACAGGTGCAGGCGCGTGTGCGCGAGCTGCGCAACCAGCCGGATGTGCGCAAGTACATGTACACCTCCCACGAGATTTCCGAGGCCGAGCACCGTGCCTGGCTCGACTCGCTGGCGGGCAATCCGCGGCAGTCGGTGTTCGTGGTGCTGCAAGAGGGAATCGCCTGTGGCGTGGTGTCGCTGAACGCGATCAATGCCCTGCACAAGAGCGCCGACTGGGCGTTCTATCTGGACAGCGGCTTGCAGGGCAAGGGCCTGGGCAGCCAGCTGGAATTCTGGCTGCTCGACCATGCCTTCGGCGCGGCCGGCCTTGCGAAGCTCAACTGCGAGGTGCTGGCGCTGAACCAGGCGGTGATCCGCCTGCACCAGAAATTCGGTTTCACCCTCGAGGGCGTGCGCCGGCAGAACGTCGAGAAGGACGGCCAGCGCATCGACGTGGTGCTGCTCGGCATCACCCGCGAGGAATGGGCCGCCCGGCGCCCGGATATGCTCGCGGTGATGGCGCGCCTGGGGCGCTGAAAGCCGTCATCCATAACCGCCAGATGGCAGCAGCATGACCATTGCGTCATTTTGTCGGGGCCGGCTGCACGGGCCGGCTATCATCAGCCACGACGATTTCCACAGGTGGGAGCTTTCATGGGCGCAGGGCACAGTCACGGACAGGTTCGGGCCGGACACGAACGCAAGTTATGGATGGCCCTGGGGCTGACGGGCAGTTTCATGATCGCCGAGGTGATCGGCGCCTTTGTCACCGGCAGCCTGGCGCTGCTGTCCGATGCCGCCCATATGATGACTGACGCGCTGGCGCTGGCGATCTCCCTGGTGGCGATCCAGGTCGGCAAGCGCGCGGCCGATCGCAAGCGCACCTTCGGTTATGCGCGCTTCGAGATTCTCGCCGCGGCGTTCAACGCCCTTCTGTTGTTCGTGGTCGCCTTCTACATCCTGTTCGAGGCCTGGCAGCGCCTGTCTGCGCCGGCGGAAATCCAGTCCACGGGCATGCTGGTGATCGCGGTGCTGGGGCTGGTCGTCAACCTGATTTCCATGCGCCTGCTGGCCTCGGCGAGCGCCGAAAGCCTCAACGTCAAGGGCGCCTACCTGGAGGTGTGGAGCGACATGCTCGGCTCCATCGGCGTGATCGTCGCGGCATTGGTGATCATGTACACCGGCTGGGGCTGGGTCGATTCGCTGGTGGCCGCGGCCATCGGTTTCTGGGTGCTGCCGCGCACCTGGACATTGCTCAGGGAGAGCATGAACGTACTGCTGCAAGGCGTGCCGGACGGCATCGATATCGACCAGGTCGAGCAGGGCATCCGCGCCATCGACGGAGTGACCGAGGTGCACGACTTGCACCTGTGGGCCCTGACCAGCGGCAAGAACGTGATGAGCACGCATCTGGTGGCCGACCTGGGGCGGCGCAGCGAGCAGCAGATCCTGGCCGAGGTCACCGAACTGATGCACGAGCGCTTCGATATCTCCCATGTGACGGTCCAGGTCGAACAGGCCGGCTTTCACGAACAGGGGCACGAAGAGCACGTACATTAATCACCTGTAGCCGCTGCATCTTGCGGCTACATCCGAACCTGTACCCGCTGCCGAGCACCGCGAGGCTGCGATCGACCGCGCAGCGGGCGCTGCTCTTGAATTCGCAGGAGGTCCTGCGGACCTATCGCAGCCTGCGGCAGCGGCTACACCGATCGCGTGTACCGAACTATCGGATTGCACCCTGTAGCCGCTGCCGAGCCTGCGAGGCTGCGATCGACCGCGCAGCGGGCGCTGCTCTTGAACTCGCAGGAGGTCCTGCGGACCTATCGCAGCCTGCGGCAGCGGCTACATCCGCATCTTGCGGTTACCCCCGCGCTGTCAGTCGCGCTCTTCGAGCACGTAGCCGACGCCGCGCAGGGTGTGGATCAGTTTGCTCTCGAACGGGTCGTCGATCTTGGCGCGCAGGCGGCGGATCGAGACTTCCACCACATTGGTGTCGCAATCGAAGTTCATGTCCCACACGAACGAGATGATCTGGGTCCGCGACAGCACCACGCCGCTCTGGCGCATCAGCAGATGCAGCAGGGCGAACTCCTTGGTGGTCAGGTCGATGCGCTGTTTACCGCGAAACGCCCGGTGGCGGCCCTGGTCCAGTTCCAGGTCGGCCACCCGCAGCACGTCGGGGGTCGGCGACTGCTCGCTGCGTCGCAACAGGCTGCGCACCCGCGCCAGCAGCTCGGGGAATTCGAACGGCTTGACCAGGTAATCGTCGGCGCCCAGGTCCAGGCCCTTGATCCGGTCCACCAGGCGTCCCTGGGCGGTGAGCATCATGATCCGCGTATTGCTGTTCTGGCGAATGCGCTGCAGCACTCCCCAACCGTCCAGCTCCGGCAGATTGACGTCGAGAATCACCAGGTCGTAGGCGTGCTGGCGGGTCAGGTGCAGGCCGTCGGCGCCGTTATTGGCGCAATCGACGACGTAGCCGCTTTCGCTCAATCCCTGATGCAAGTAGTCGGCGGTTTTCGGTTCATCCTCGATCACCAGAATGCGCATGCTGAATTAGCCTCGGTGTTTAATGCAGTGGGGCAGTCCCATAACTTCGTTGGAAGTAACGGGCTGGATGATTCAACTTTCAAAGTTCTTGATTTAAAATTTTCGAAGTGGCGTGCGGGGAGAAGTTGTTTCTCTATATTTCAAGTTGTTGGTTGTTGCACTTGCCTTCGGGGCGATGGCCCGGATGTTAATACACAAGCCCGTGGCAGAGCGTTTGCTAACGGATTTGTAATCTTTGCGCCACCCTGTCGATAAGTACCGAAGGCTACATTTGGCCGGCACTAAATACTCACCTGTTAGTTGTTTTATGGGTGGAGTGTGGATGCGTCGTGCCGGTTCAATTTCCTCGCACCGCAGAGCCTCCGCCGTCACTCTGTACCGGTAAGGGGCCAGAACGCGTTATGCCAACCCTCATTAAAAAACTTGCCTGGATAGTCGGGGCATTGTCCGGCGTTCTGTTGTTGGCCAGTGCCGCGCTGCAGGACGCCGCGGCGGCCGAGAGCCGGGTGCTGAACCTCGACAACGCCTTGGCCAGTGCCTTTGCCAACAACCCCGAACTGGCGGCGGCGCGCTGGGAAATCGACATCGCCCAGGGTGGTCGCCAGCAGGCCGGGTTGATCCCCAATCCGGTGTTGTCCTGGGACGCTGAAGACACCCGCCGCAGCTCGCGCACCACCACCGTCAAGCTCAGCCAGACTCTGGAGCTGGGCGGCAAGCGCGGCGCGCGCATCGATGTCGCCAGCCGTGCCCAGGACGCCGCGGCGCTGGAGCTGGAACGCCAGCGCAACCAGCTGCGCGCCGATGTGATCGCCGCCTTCTACGGCGCCTTGCGTGCCCAGGAGCGCAGCGATCTGGCCGGCCGCTCCCTGGCCCTGGCCGAGCGCGGGCTGATGGTGGCCAAGGGCCGGGTGAGCGCCGGCAAGGCCTCGCCCGTGGAGGCCACTCGCGCTCAGGTCCAGCTCTCGGAAGTGCGCCTGGAGCTGAGCCGCGCCGAGATGGACCGGGCCAACGCCTATCGCCAGTTGGCGACCGTGACCGGCGCCGCCACCACCGACTTCAGCGCCGTCGCGGAGCCGGCCAGCGGGCTGCCGTCGCTACCGCCTTCGGCGCAATTGCTGGCGCGCCTGCAACAGACCATCGAACTGCGCCTGGCCGAAATGCAGGTGGTGCAGCGCGAAGCCTCCCTGGGGCTGGAAAAGGCCCAGCGCATTCCCGACCTCGATATCAGCGTGGGCAGCCAGTACGACGCCAGCGTGCGCGAGCGGGTCAACCTGGTCGGGGTGTCGATGCCGATTCCGCTGTTCAACCGCAACCAGGGCAACGTGCTGTCGGCGGCGCGCCGCGCCGATCAGGCCCGGGACCTGCGCAACGCCGCGGAGCTGCGCCTGCGCACTGAAACCCGTCAGGCCCTGGATCAGTGGAGCACCGCCAGCAACGAAGTGCAGTCGTTCAACCAGGTGATCCTGCCGGCCGCGCAAAACGCCGTGGACACCGCGACCCGTGGCTTCGAGATGGGCAAGTTCAACTTCATCGAGGTGCTCGACGCCCAGCGCACGCTGATCAGCGCCCGCACCCAGTACATCGCCGCCGTGGCCCAGTCCACCGACGCCTGGGTGCGCATCGAGCGCATCTACGGCGATCTCGCCGGCCCCGATCGCACGCTGTGAGAACCGCGTTGTTCGTCCTGTTGGGCCTGGGCACGCTGCTGGTCACCGATTGCAGCGTGCCGCTGTCGAGCCGGGTCGAGGAGAGCCCATCCCATTGGTGCCTGCATGAGTTGCATCGGGCGCTCGGCGATTTCTTTTTTCCACAGACCTCATGACGCGTCGCTGTTGCCGGTTGGCGCGTCGAATCGATTTTTTCAGGAGCATGCATGGACAAGAAACGAAGCACAGCCTTGGCGTTGGCCGTGGCGGTCGCGCTCGGCGTGGCCGGGTTGATGTGGCAGGACCTGTTCCAGGCGGCGCCGGTGGCCGCGCAGGCGAAACCGGCGGCCAAGGCGGACACGCACAAGGACGGTGAGGCGCATCAGGAAGGCGAAGAGGGGCAAGCGGAAGGTGAGGCCCATGCCGAGGAAGAGGGCAAGGTCGAACTCAGCGCCGAGCAGATCCAGGCCGCCGATATTCAACTGGCCGAGGCCGCGCCGCGGGATCTCAGCAGCTTGCTGACGCTGCCGGGGGAGATCCGCTTCGACGAGGACCGCACCTCGCACATCGTGCCGCGCGCGGCGGGGGTGGTGGAGTCGGTGGCGGTCAATCTCGGCCAGACGGTGAAGAAGGGCGAGCTGCTGGCGGTGATCGCCAGCCAGCAGATCTCCGACCAGCGCAGCGAACTGGCCGCCGCCGAGCGCCGGGTCGAGCTGGCGCGCACCACCTTCCAGCGCGAGCGCCAGTTGTGGGTCGACCAGATCTCCGCCGAGCAGGATTACCTGCTGGCGCGCCAGACCCTGCAGGAAGCCGAAATCGCCCTGAACAACGCCCGGCAAAAGATGAACGCCCTGAGTGGCAGCGCGGTGCTGGCGGGCGGCAACCGCTATGAGATGCGTGCGCCGTTCGACGGCGTGGTGGTGGAAAAACACCTGAGCGTCGGCGAGGTGGTGGGCGAGACCAGCGCCGCCTTCACCCTGTCCGACCTGTCCCGGGTCTGGGTCACCTTCGGCGTGTTTCCCAAGGACTTGAACAAGGTCCGGGTCGGCAAGCCGGTCCGGGTGCAATCCACAGAACTGGGCACCCAGGTGCAGGGCACGGTGGCCTATGTCGGCAGCCTGCTGGGCGAGCAGACCCGGACCGCCACGGTGCGGGTCACGGTGCCCAACCCGGACGATGTCTGGCGGCCGGGGCTGTTCGTCTCGGTGCAGGTGGCGACCGACACCTACCAGGCCGGGGTGACCGTGCCGCAGAGCGCGATCCAGACCGTGGAAGACAAGCCAGCGGTGTTCGTGCGCGTCGCCGACGGTTTCCAGGCCACCCCCGTGGTGCTGGGCGGCAGCGAAGGCGGCTTCGTCGAGATCCGCGAAGGCTTGCGCGCCGGGGCCCAGGTGGCGACCACCGGCAGCTTCATCCTCAAGTCCGAACTGGGCAAGGGCTCGGCCGAGCACGGCCATTGATCCGCACTGAGTGTTTCCCTGGAGAGTGACTTCCCATGTTTGAACGCATCATTCAATTCGCCATCGAGCAGCGCATCATCGTGCTGCTGGCGGTGCTGCTGATGGCCGCCGTGGGCATCGGCAGCTACCAGAAACTGCCGATCGACGCGGTGCCGGACATCACCAACGTCCAGGTCCAGGTCAACGCCAGCATGCCCGGCTACTCGCCGCTGGAAACCGAGCAGCGCATCACCTACCCGGTGGAAGTGGCCATGGCCGGCCTGCCGGGCCTGGAGCAGACCCGTTCGACTTCGCGCTCGGGCCTGTCCCAGGTGACGGTGATCTTCAAGGAAGGCACCGACCTGTACTTCGCCCGGCAACTGGTCAACGAACGCCTGCAGGTGGCCCGCGAACAGCTGCCCGAAGGCGTGGAGGCGAGCATGGGGCCGATCTCCACCGGCCTCGGCGAGATCTTCTTCTGGACGGTGGAAGCCGAGCCCGGCGCACTCAAGGAAGACGGCACGGCCTATACGCCGACCGACCTGCGGGTGATCCAGGACTGGGTCATTGCCCCGCAGCTGCGCAACGTGCCGGGGGTGGCCGAGATCAACACCATCGGCGGTTTCGCCAAGCTCTATCAGATCGCCCCGGACCCCAGGCGCCTGGCGGCCTACAACCTGACCCTGAGCGACCTGATGACCGCCCTGGAGCGCAACAACGCCAACGTCGGCGCCGGCTACATCGAGCGCAACGGCCAGCAGTTGCTGATCCGCGCGCCGGGGCAGGTGAAGTCCATCGAGGACATCGCCAACATCGTGATCAACACCGTGGACGGCACGCCGATCCGCGTCAGCAACGTGGCCACCGTGGACATCGGCCGTGAGCTGCGCACCGGCGCGGCCACCGAGAACGGCCGCGAAGTGGTGCTCGGCACGGTGTTCATGCTGGTGGGGGAAAACAGCCGCACGGTGTCCCGGGTGGTGGCGGAAAAACTCGCCGAGATCAATCGCTCGCTGCCCAAGGGCGTGACCGCAGTCACTGTGTACGACCGCACCAACCTGGTGGACAAGGCCGTGGCCACGGTGAAGAAAAACCTCATCGAAGGCGCGCTGCTGGTCATCGCCATTCTGTTCCTGTTCCTGGGCAATATCCGCGCCGCGCTGATCACCGCCATGGTGATCCCGCTGGCCATGCTGTTCACCTTCACCGGCATGTTCACCAACAAGGTCAGCGCCAACCTGATGAGCCTCGGCGCGCTGGACTTCGGCATCATCGTCGACGGCGCGGTGGTCATCGTCGAGAACGCCATCCGCCGCCTGGCCCATGCCCAGCAGCATCACGGGCGCATGCTCACGCGTTCCGAGCGCCTGCACGAAGTCTTCGCCGCGGCCAGGGAAGCGCGCCGGGCGCTGATCTACGGGCAACTGATCATCATGGTGGTGTACCTGCCGATCTTTGCCCTGTCCGGGGTGGCCGGGAAGATGTTCCACCCGATGGCCTTCACCGTGGTGATCGCCCTGCTGGGGGCGATGATCCTCTCGGTGACGTTCGTCCCGGCGGCGATCGCGCTGTTCGTCACCGGCAAGGTCAAGGAGGAAGAAAACTTCGTCATGCGCGGCGCCCGCCGCGGCTACGAGCCGGTGCTGCGCTGGGTGATGAGCCACCGTTCCCTGGCCTTTGCCCTGGCCGTTCTCAGCGTGCTGGTCTCGGGCCTGGTGGCCAGTCGCATGGGCAGCGAGTTCATCCCCAGCCTCAGCGAAGGCGACTTCGCCCAGCAGGCGATGCGCGTGCCCGACGCCAGCCTCACTCAGTCGGTGGAAATGCAGAAGACCCTGGAGAAAACCCTGCTGGCGCAGATCCCGGAAATCGAGCGGGTGTTCGCCCGTACCGGCACCGCCGAGATCGCTTCGGACGTGATGCCGCCGAACATTTCCGATGCTTACCTGATGCTCAAGCCCAAGGCGCAATGGCCGGACCCGGGCAAGTCGCGCGAGGCGATCATTGCCGACATCGAACGGGTCAGCAACAGCCTGCCGGGCAACGTCTACGAGCTGTCGCAACCGATCCAGCTGCGCTTCAACGAACTGATTTCCGGGGTGCGCAGCGATGTCGCGGTGAAGGTCTTCGGCGATGACATGGCGGTGCTGAACAAGACCGCCGAAGAGATTTCGCAGACCTTGCAGAAGATCGACGGCGCCGCCGAGGTGAAGGTGCAGCAGACCACCGGCCTGCCGGTGCTGACGGTGAATGTCGACCGCGACAAGGCCGCGCGTTTCGGCCTCAACGTCGGCGATGTGCAGGACGCCGTGGCGATTGCCGTGGGCGGGCGCAAGGCGGGCATTTTGTATGAGGGCGACCGGCGCTTCGACATGCTGGTGCGCATGTCCGATGCCCAGCGCACCGATATCGACGGGCTGTCGCGCCTGCTGATTCCGGTGGCGGCGGCCGCGGGCAGCGTCAACGGGCAACTGGGTTTCATCGCCCTCTCGGAAGTCGCCAGCGTCGACCTGGTGCTTGGCCCGGCGCAGGTCAGCCGCGAGAACGGCAAGCGCCTGGTGATCGTCAGCGCCAACGTGCGCGGGCGCGACATGGGTTCCTTCGTCGAAGAGGCGACCCGGGCCATTGGCGATCAGGTGAAGATCCCGACCGGCTACTGGATCACCTGGGGCGGCCAGTTCGAACAGTTGCAGGAAGCCTCCAAGCGCCTGGAGATCGTGGTGCCGGTGGCGCTGCTGCTGGTGTTCGGCCTGCTGTTCATGATGTTCAACAACCTCAAGGACGGGTTGCTGGTGTTCACCGGGATTCCCTTCGCCCTGACCGGCGGGATCATGGCCCTGTGGCTGCGCGACATCCCGCTGTCGATCTCGGCGGGGGTGGGCTTCATCGCGCTGTCGGGGGTGGCGGTGCTCAACGGCCTGGTGATGATCGCCTTTATTCGCAACCTGCGCGAAGACGGGCGGATGCTCGCCGCGGCGGTCAACGAAGGCGCGCTGACCCGCCTGCGCCCGGTGCTGATGACCGCGCTGGTGGCGTCGCTGGGGTTCATCCCCATGGCCCTGGCCACCGGCACCGGCGCCGAAGTGCAACGACCGCTGGCCACCGTGGTCATCGGCGGCATCATCTCCTCCACCGCCCTGACCCTGCTGGTGCTGCCGGCGCTGTACCACTGGGCGCACCGCAAGGAAGAAGAACAGGAACTACAGGACCTGCTGAACGACTGACCCGCGATTGGCGTCAACCCACCCCGCCTGCGTCATATGCAGGCGGGGTTTTGTTTATCCCGAGAGCCCCCCTGTAGCCGCTGCCGAAGGCTGCGATAGGTCCGCAGGACCTCCTGCGATTTCAGGAGCGGCGCCTGCTTCGCGGTCGATCGCAGCCTCGCGGGCTCGGCAGCGGCTACAGGGATCTGGAAACATCTGCTGAAAGAGTGCTCCCGCATGCGAAAGCATGAGCAGCTAGGTTGAGGTAAATGACCTGTATGGAGAGCAAAGGAATGCTTGTCCACTCCAATGGCTACCGTCTACTCAAAGGACGGGTATCGGAAGCCGGCCGTATCTATTCGATTACCGTCGTGACCCACCAACGGCGACCCTTGTTTCACGACTTTCGTGTTGGCCGCCTGATGGTTGATCAGCTCAAGCAAGTCGACGAAGCCGATCACGTACGTTCACTGGCTTGGGTTGTCATGCCTGACCATCTTCACTGGCTATTTGAACTGCGAGACAGATCTTTGGGAAAGGTGATGTGCCGTTTCAAATCCAGAAGCAGCCTGCAGATCAATCAACACTTCGGCTGTCAGGGCCGTCTCTGGCAAAAGGGCTATCACGACCGTGCCCTGCGCAAGGAAGAAGACCTGAAGGCCATCGCCCGCTACATCATTCTCAATCCGGTGCGAGCAGGGCTCGTTCAACGTCCCGGCGACTATCCCCTCTGGGACTCCATCTGGCTTTGATGTAGCCGCTGCCGAAGGCTGCGAAAGGTCCGCAGGACCTCCTGCGATTTCAGAAGCGGCGCTTGCTTCGCGGTCGATCGCAGCCTCGCGGGCTCGGCAGCGGCTACGGGGGCAGATGTAGCCGCTGCCGAAGGTTGCGATAGGTCCGCAGGACCTCCTGCGATTCCAAGAGCGGCGCCTGCTTCGCAGTCGATCGCAGCCTCGCGAGCTCGGCAGCGGCTACGGGGGCAGATGTAGCCGCTGCCGAAGGCTGCGAAAGGTCCGTAGGACCTCCTGCGATTTCAGGAGCTGCGCCCGCTTCGCGGTCGATCGCAGCCTCGCGGGCTCGGCAGCGGCTACAGGGGGCGTGGGGGCAAAAAAAAGCGTCCCATGCGGGACGCTAAAAATTCATCTCTTTCCAAAGGAGCATTCGAAAAAACGCTTCAGAGATGAATGTGCTCGGGGTGGGCCGGCGTCAGCGGGAGGCTGTGCATGCCTGGGGCCCTGTGGTTCTGTGAGGGGCGGCGCCGGTTGCGTCGTTGTGGTTGTTTTCGCCGTTGTGCTGTTGCTGGCCGAGCCAGAATTGTTCCAGGGCATGCCGGGCGCGTTCGCTGCTGTTATCGCTGGGAAGCGCGCTGGGCTGGCCAGGCGGAGTCAGGTGGGCAGGCTTCAAGACATGATCTCCCGCAAGTGGCTGGCCGCCAGCGAAGCGCTGTCGGCTCGGGCATGCGGGCAAGTATACGAAGGCCAACCTGACGAGAAGGTGAGGGCGATATTACAGTTCTGAAAGACAGGCGTCTGTGAAGAAGTTTTAACGTCGGGCGGGCCTCTCACCCGCCCGGCGCAAGGGCTCAGAGAATGGCCAGCGGGTATTCGACGATCAGGCGGAATTCCTCCAGGTCGGATTCGAAGCTGCTGGAGCGCACGGTGGCCTGGCGGATGCGCAGCGACAGGTCCTTGAGGGTGCCGCCCTGCACCACATACTTGGCTTCGATATCGCGTTCCCAGCGGCGCTGGTCGGTCAGCGGATTGCCGTCCGCGTCGCGACGCATGTAGACCGCGTTGGCATTGCTGTAGTCGGCGTCGCTGCCTTTGCCGTAGCGGGTCATGAACGACAGGCCGGGGATACCCAGGGGTTGCATGTCGAGGTCGTAGCGGACCATCCACGAGCGTTCCTTCGGCGAGTTGAAGTCGCTGTACTGGATCGAGTTGTCGAGGAAGATCGAGTCCGACTGGCGCAAGTAGTCGAAGTCGTCGTCGCCGTTGTTGCGCTGGTGCGACAGGGACAGGGTGTGGGCGCCATAGGTGGCGCCGATCTTGGCGCTCCAGATGTCGTTGTCGAACTCGCCGAGCAGCTTCTTGCCCTCGTCCACCGCCTTGTAATAGTTGAACCCGGCGAACAGCGAGAACTGGTCCGAGATCGGCCAGGTCGCCGCGGTGCCGAAGTAGTACTGGTCCCAGGCGTCCTTCAGGCGGCTGCTGTAGAGGCTGAAACTGAGGTGCTTGTTCAGGCTGTAGTCGCCGCCGAAGTAGGCGACCCAGGGCGAGTCGACCTTGCCGGCATAGAAGGTGGCGAAACCGTCGCGCAGGCTACTGCTGTCGGGCTGGCTCATGCTGTGCAGGCGCCCGCCCTGGAGGCTCAGGCCGTCGATGCTGGTGTTCTCGAAGGTTGCGCCGCGAAAGCTTTCCGGCAGCAGGCGCGAGTCGCCGTAGTGCACCACCGGGGTTTTCGGGAAGACGTCGCCGACCTTGATCACGGTGTCGAGCAGGCGCATTTTCGCCGCGCCGCCGACCTTGCTGTAGTTGTCGGCCGGCTGGTTGTCGCTGTCCACCGGCAGCATGCCGAACGACCCGCGACCGCCACTGCGGCCGGCGCCGGAGTCGAGCTTGAGGCCATACATGGCAAAGGCATCGAGGCCGAAACCGACGGTGCCCTGGGTAAAGCCGGATTCGAACTTGCCGATCAGCCCCTGGGCCCAGGCCTGCGAATAACCGTTGCCGGTGGGGCTGGACTGGCCCTTGCGATCGTCGCGATTGAAGTAGTAGTTGCGGGCCAGCACGTTGAGGCTGCTGCCTTCGATAAAACCTTCGGGCTGGTCGTCTGCCGCGTTCACGGCCAACGGGCTCAGCCCCAGTACCGCGCAAAACACGGACAGGGACCAGCGGGTTTGAGTGCGCATGTTGTTTGCTCCTGGATATGGGCAGCTATCAGCTGTTATGTCGCCTGGGGCGTTCTTGTTAGTTGTACTCGCGAACCGTCTGGTTAACGGCTGGAGTCAGCGTCGATAGTTGCAAACAACAGATAACGCGGAGGTGACCCGGTTATTACAATTCTGCAAGGATAAAAGTTGTAAGTTGTATTTGTTTTTAGTTGGAGGCCTTGTTTTATATGGGGTTTTCTCAAGGGCAAGAAGCGGTCTCGGGTTTATTACATATAAGTAATGTATCCGTGATCTTCCCGACAGGGTCCGCTGGTTATCCTCGTTGCAACTAACCAGAACGAGGAAACAGTCATGAAGTTATTTAAATTGAGTATCGCCGCCCTGGTACTTTCCTTGTCATCCCTGGCCATGGCCGAAGGCGGCGGCGACCGCACCTTCGACCGCGCCATGCAGGCGAACGAGCGGGCCATGGCGGCCTACGCGGCGAAGCAGGGCAAGGAGGCGCCGGTGGTGGAAAACTATCGCTACGGCATGCCCCTGGACATCCAGAAGGTGGTCAGCGTGACGCCGCCGGCCAAGGGCTGCAACCCGGTGCCGTCACGCATGACCTATGAGGATTCGGCCGGGCAGCTCAAGACCGTTGAGTATCAGGTGATGGGCCAGTGCCGCACCAATGGCAGTTAATCCTCAACGTCTTCATGGGGCGCGGGAAGCGGTTCGAGGGCCACGATCATGTCGATTTCCACCGCGGCATTCTTCGGCAGCTGATAGACCCCGAGGGACGTGCGGGTGTGCACCCCGGCCTCGGCAAAGATCGAATAGAGCACTTCGGAGGCGGCGTCGGCGACTTCGCTCTGCTGGGTGAAGTCGGCGGCGCTTTGCACATAGACGTTGAGCCGCAGGACTTTTTTCACCCGCTGCAGATCGCCCAGCAACTGGGCGAGGATCGCCAGGGCACGCATGGTGCAAATACGTGCGGCATACCGGCCATCTTCCAGCGAAACATCGCCACCGACCCGCCCGACCACCTTCACGGTGTTGTCGATGCGTGGGATCTGCCCGCTGACGTACACCTCGTCGCCGTTCTGCACCGCGGGCACGTAGTTGCCGCCGATGCGCATTTCACCGTCGAAAGCGTGTCCCAGACGCGTTGCCACCTGGTCGAACAGGGCCTTGCGTGAAGCCTCCATAGATTGCACTCCGTCGATTGCCGTTGATTTTCCAGAGCACGACTATAGCCCCTCTTCCGGGCTCCGGAGCATGGCTCGTAGCCCCGCAGGGCCGGGGCCTGAGGCGTTTCAAAGTTTTTTGGTCGGATATGTCTTATGGGGTCTTCAGAAAAATACTCAAGCGCCGATGGCTAGAGACAATGCTGCCCACTATTACTGCCCATCGGTGCATCCCATGTTCAACAAAAGCTTGAAGCAAGAGCTGTTGGCTCTACGCGAAGAACTCTCGAGCCTCCAGCAAGTGAAGGACAGTCTCGACAGCGAAATGCTGGTGCTGATTCTCGATCCCGATGGACGCATTTTGTCGGCCAACGACAACTTCAACCAGGAAATGCTCTACAGGGGCAGCGAGCTGGTCGGTCGTCACATCGAGGACATCGTGCCGGCCCACGTCAAGACCGATGAATTCCACCACCGTTTCAAGGCGACGCTGACCCGTGGCGAGCATTTTGCCGGCGCGGTACGCCTGCTGCGCGGCAACGGCCAGGAAGCCTGGCTGCGCTCGATCTCCCAGCCGGTTCGCGATTCCCAGGGGCGGATCAAACAGTTCTCGATCTACTCCAGCGACCTGACCCGCACCATCGAAGCCTCTCGCGAGCACGAGAACCTGATCGGCGCGCTGGTCCGCTCCACCGCGGTGATCGAGTTCGACCTCAACGGCAACGTGCTGGCGGCCAACGAGCGCTTCCTCAGCGCCATGGGCTACAGCCTGGCGCAAATCCAGGGCAAGCATCACCGTACCTTTTGCGAGCCCGAGGAATACAACAGCGCGCAGTACCAGGCGTTCTGGAAGCGCCTGAACGCCGGCGAGTTCGTCGCCGGGCGGTTCAAGCGCATCGACAGCTACGGCCGCGTGGTCTGGCTCGAGGCTTCCTACAACCCGGTGGTCGATGCCAACAACCGGCTGTACAAGGTGGTCAAGTTCGCCACCGTGATCACCGACCAGGTGAACCAGGAGCAGGCAGTCGCCGAGGCGGCGAACATCGCCTACAGCACCTCCTTGCAAACCGACAACAGCGCCCAGCGCGGCACCACCGTGGTGACCGAGGCGGTGAGCGTGATGCGCGACCTGGCCAAGCACATGCAGCAGGCCGGCGAAGGCATCGAGGCGCTGAACGAGCAGTCGCTGGTGATCGGCACCATCGTCAAGACCATCAGCGGCATCGCCGAGCAGACCAACCTGCTGGCGCTCAACGCGGCGATCGAAGCGGCGCGGGCCGGTGAACAGGGACGCGGCTTTGCCGTGGTGGCCGACGAAGTCCGGCAACTGGCCTCGCGCACCAGCAAGGCCACCGACGAAATCGTCGGCGTGGTGCGGCAGAACCAGGACATGGCGCGCGAGGCCGTGGCGCTGATGACCGATGGCAAGGCCCAGGCCGAGCAGGGCCTGGCCCTGGCCGCCGAAGCCGGTACGGTGATCGTCGAGATCCAGGACGGCGCGCAGAAGGTGGTGAACGCCGTCGGCCAGTTCGCCAGCCAATTGTCCAACTGAGTCCTGTCCCGGACCCGGCGTCAGGCCTTTTCCAGGCCATGACGTCGGGTGCCGAGTGGCCGCCAGGTCGACGGCCACGATCTGCTCCAACGCCAGCGCGCCCTGCGCGGGCGGTTAGGAAGTTTCCTGTCTCTATGGAAGATAAATCCTAAAGAGCCTTGAGCGCGTCAAGAACGCGTTCCCAACGCCGATGGTGAGGCTGCTGCAGTCTCCAATCACAGGCTATCGGTGTATCCATGTTCAATAAACGTTTGAATCAGAAGCTCCTCGCGTTGGGTGAGGAGTTTCGCGCGCTCGAGCAGGTCAAGGAAGGTTTCGAGCGCACCCTGCTCAGTGTCCATCTCGATCCGCAGCGCCGGATCCTGGTGGCGAACCGCAACTTCACTCAGTGCCTGCAGTATTCCCCCGAAGCGCTATTGGGCTGGCCCATCGACAATCTGCTGCCGGACGATGCCCGGCCCGAAGAGGCGCACTCGCGTTTCATGACGGCGCTGGCACGCAGCGAGCCTTTCGACGACACCCTGCGCCTGCGTCGTGGCGACGGTCATGACGCCTGGCTGAGGGTAATCCTGCAGCCGATCTTCAGCACCGAGCGGCAACTCAGGTCCTTTTCCCTGATCGCCAATGACCTGACCGAAACCGTGGAAACCGCCTGCGAGCACGACAACCTGATCGCGGCCCTGCTGCGTTCGACCGCGGTGATCGAGTTCGACCTCAAGGGCAGGGTACTGACCGCCAACGAGCGGTTCCTGAGCTGCATGGGCTACAGCCTCGAGCAGATCCTGGGCCAGAACCACAGCCTGTTCTGCGAGCCGCAGGAGTACAACAGTCCGGCCTACAAGGTGTTCTGGGAGCGACTGAATGCCGGCGAGTACGTCGCCGACCGCTTCAAGCGTATCGACAGTCTCGGCCGCGTGGTCTGGCTCGATGCCTCGTACAACCCGGTGGTCGATGCCAACGGCAAGCTCTACAAAGTGGTGAAATTCGCCACGGTGATCACCGAGCAGGTCAAGCAGGAGCAGTCCGTCGCCGACGCCGCGGAGATCGCCTACACCATCTCGCAGCAGACCGACAGCAGCGCCCAGCGCGGCTCTTCGGTGGTGACCGAGGCGGTGCAGGTGATGCGCGACCTGGCGACCCACATGCAGCAGGCCAGCGACAGCATCGAGGCGCTGAACGAGCAGTCGCGGGTGATCGGCAGCATCGTCAAGACCATCAGCGACATTGCCGAGCAGACCAACCTGCTGGCGCTCAACGCGGCCATCGAAGCGGCCCGCGCGGGTGACCAGGGGCGCGGCTTCGCGGTGGTGGCGGACGAGGTCCGGCAACTGGCCTCGCGCACCAGCAAGGCCACCGACGAGATCGTCGGCGTGGTCCGGCGCAACCAGGACATGGCCCGCGACGCGGTGGTGCTCATGGCCGACGGCAAGACCCAGGCCGAGCAGGGCCTGGGCCTGGCCGCCGAAGCCGGCACGGTGATCGTCGAGATCCAGGACGGCGCGCAGAAGGTGGTAAGCGCCGTCGGCCAGTTCGCCCATCAGTTGTCCGGCTGATGGGCTGGCATGGAGGGGGCCGCTGTCAGTCCTGCCGGTGGTTTTCCAGATGGGGCGCGATCAGGGTTTCGAACCATTCGATAAAGGCGTTCAGCCGGCGCGAGCGATGGTTGCGATTGGGATAGAGCGCGGAGATCGCCATGGACGCGGGGCGAAAACCGGGCAGAACTTCCACCAGTTCGCCCCGCTCGAGCAGGTACTGCACGTCGAAGCGCGGGATCTGGATCAGGCCCAGCCCGGCCCGGCAGCAGGCGATGTAGTTTTCGGCGTTGTTGACGATCACCCGGCTGGGCAAATTCAGTTCCAGCTCGTGACCTTCGGCCAGGTATTCCCAGGGCTGTTCGCGGCCCGTGCTGGGGGAGCCGTAGCCGACCATCCAGTGACTGTCGGCCAGGTCGCCCGGCGTTTGTGGCTGGCGGTGCCGGGCCAGGTAGGCGGGGCTGGCGCAATTGATCAGGGCCAGGTGGCCCAGGCGCCGGACGATCAGGCTACTGTCGCGCAGGGCGCCGACGCGGATCGCGCAATCCACGCCTTCCTGCACCAGGTCGATGGAACGGTCGGTGGAACCCAGCGCCAGCTTCAGGCTGGGGTAGCGGGCGAAAAGCTCGGGCAGGGCGGGGGCGATGAGGCGCCGGGCAATGCGGCTGGGCACGTCGACATTGAGCCGGCCACAGACGTCCAGTTGACGGGTGTGAAACAGCTGCTCGAGTTCCACCGCATCGCTCAGCAACAGGCGCGCGCGCTCCAGCAGGACCGCGCCGTCGGCGGTCAGCTGAACCTGGCGCGTGGTGCGGTGCAACAGGCGCGTGGCGAGGGCGGTTTCCAGTTGCTGCACCGCTGCCGAGACGGTAGCCCGGGGCAGTTCAAGGGCGTGCGCGGCCTTGATGAAACTGCCCATGTCAGCCACCTGGATGAATACACGGTACTGCTCGAGCTTATCCATGGATGGGGCATTGTTCCGGAGCTTGTGGGTGGTGCGCTGGGTACTGTTGTAGGTGCGAGCAAGCTCGCTCCTACGGGATCATGTCGCACCTGATGGCGATCTTTTGCAAACGCCAATCTACCTCGCCCCTTGGCGGATTACTCGGGTCGATGACAACCGTCGATCAGAAGGACGGGCCTCACTTGGTGGTGTAGCCACCGTTGATCAGCAGGGTCTGGCCGGTGATCCACCAGCCGTCGGTGACCAGATGACGGATGAAGGGCACCACGTCCTTGATGTCGGTCAGGCCGGTCTTGCTGAAGCCGGACAGCGCCGCGGCGGTCTTGTGGTAAGCCACGGCGTCCGCGCCCTCGGCCGGGTAGAAGAATGGCGTGTCCATCGGCCCAGGACCCACGGCGGTCACCGAGATACCGCGGGCACCGAACTCCTTGGAGGCGGCGCGGGTAAAGTGTTCCACCGGAGCCTTGGCCCCGCCGTAGGCGGCATAGAAGGGCGTGTAGGCGCCGAGCAGCGAGGTCACCAGCGACACCAGCTTGCCGTGGTCCTCCAGGTGCTTGCCGGCTTCCTTGATAAAGAAGAACGCGCTCTTGGAGTTGACCGCGAACAGGTCGTCGTACTCGGCTTCGCTGATTTCGACTATGGGTTTTTTCAGGACCTTGCCCACGGTGTTGATGGCGATGTCGATCTTGCCGAAACGCGCCTTGGCGTCGCTGAAGAGTTGCTCCACGGCCGCGGCGGCGGTCAGGTCGGCCTGCCAGGCATGGGCATCGACATCCAGGTTCTTGATCGCCGCCACGGTCCGGTCGGCGTCGGCCTTGCTGGCGGCGCTGTTGTAATGCACGGCGATGGCCTTCACGCCATGGGCGGCCAGGTCCCGGGCGATCAGGCCGCCCAGGTTCTTCGCGCCACCGGCGATCAACGCCACTTTATTGTTCAAGGAATGGTCTGCCATGGAAAAGCTCCTTCAGCCTGTGAGGTGAAGGCCCAGTCTAAGCAGCCGCGAGTCAGGGATAAGCCCGGTCAATCTGGATGGATTGTCCAGGGAAATTGCCCAATCTCGACTGCGGTGCCGGACCGGGATGCCGCTACAATCGGCGTTTTTCTCCTGGAGCCTTCCCCATGAGCCCATCCCATCGTCGTCCGGTTCCGCTGGCCAAGGCCTACCGTCTGCTCAACCACGGGCCGACCGTGCTGGTCAGCGCCACCCATGGCGGCCAGCGCAACATCATGGCCGCGGCCTGGGCCATGCCGCTGGATTTCGAGCCGCCGAAAGTCGCCGTGGTGCTCGACAAGTCCACCTGGACCCGGCAACTGCTGGAAGCCTCCGGTACCTTCGTGCTCAACGTGCCGTGCGCCGCCCAGGTCGATATCGTGCAGACCGTGGGCTCCACTTCCGGCCTGGAACTGAACCGCGACCAGGGCCGCGACAAGTTCGAGTGCTATGGCCTGGCGACCTTCGCCGGTGAGCTGATCGACGCGCCGCTGCTCGAGGGTTGCGTGGCCTGGCTCGAATGCCGGCTGCTGCCGGAACCGCACAACCATGAACGCTACGACTTGTTCCTCGGCGAGGTCATCGCCGCCCAGGCCGATGAGCGAGTGTTCAGCGACGGCCGCTGGCATTTCACCGGGCACGATGCCTTGCGCACCCTGCACCATGTGGCGGGCGGGCATTTCCTGACGATTGGCGATGCGCTGGATGGCAAGACCCTGGCGTCGTGAACGGCAATACACCGCTGAACTCTCCTGTAGCCGCTGCCGAGCCCGCGAGGCTGCGATCGATCGCGTAGCGGTCGCCAACCAGGCGCCGCATTCATCCAGCTAAACCGCGTGCGCAGGTTTGGCGAGGACTGCGTCCTCGAACGCAGCCTCGCTTCGCTCGACAGCGGCTACAGGCGGGCTTACCAGCTGACGGTGTTCAGGGCGTCGGCGAAGACCTTGAGTTTGGGCGAGTACTGGCGCGACGGCGGGTAGACCAGCGACAGTGCCCGGCTGCGTCCGGAAAAGGCCTGCAGGATCGGCACCAGGCGGCCGTCGGCGAGGGCGTCCTCGACGGCGAAGTTCATCAACTGGGCGATGCCGAAGCCTCCCAGCACACCGTCCACCAGCGCGTCGCCGATATCGAAGATCAGCCGGCTGGGCACGCTGACATCGCGCACCTTGCCGTCGCGCATGAACTGCCAGTCCACCAGGCGCCCGCTGCGCAGGTTACGCACGGTCAGGCAGTTGTGCTGTTGCAGCTCTTCCACCGTCTGCGGCGTGCCATGGCGAGCCAGGTAGGCCGGGGATGCCACGGTGACCCAACGCAGCGGCGCCAGGGGCCGGGCGATCAGGCGTTGGTCCTGGATCTCGCCGGTGCGCAGGATGGCGTCGAAGCCTTCGTCGACGATGTCCACCAGGCGATCGGTCATCACCGCCTCGATGCTCAGGTCTGGGTATTGCTCGGTCAGGCGGCCGATCAACGGCATCACCACCTTGCGTCCGAACAGCGACGGCGTGCTGATCTTCAGCAGCCCGGTGGGCGAGTCGCGACGGTCCAGCAGCAGGCTTTCGGTCTGCGCCAGTTCGGCCAGCAGCGGCGCGGCGCGCTCCACCAGCAGCTGGCCGTCCGGGGTCAGGCTGACGCTGCGGGTGTTGCGTTGCAGCAGGCGCACGCCCAGTTGCTGCTCCAGGCGCGAAATGGCCCGCGACAGGCCGGACTGGGTCAGCCGCAGATCGCCGGCGGCGCGGGTAAAGCTGCGGGTCTCGGCGACCCGGACCAGCAAACGAACGGCGTTCAGATCCATGATTAAAGTCATCACTGAAAGAGTAATGACGGTATTTATCATCTAATCGGCATCAAAGAAACTGAGGGCCCTCTATTCACGCAAGGACTCGACACGATGCCCGCCACCTCTACAGCCAGGCCGTCCGGCTGGATGCTGCTCCTGCTGGCCAGCGCGCAACTGATCATTGCCCTGGACGCGACCATCGTCTTCGTTGCCTTGCCGGAAATCGGCAACCACCTGGGTTTTTCCGCGCAACAGCTGCAATGGGTGGTCAGTGCCTACAGCGTGGCCTTCGGCGGCTTTCTGCTGTTGGGCGGTCGGGCGGCCGACCTGCTGGGCAAACGGCGTTTCTACATCGTCGGGCAAAGCCTGTACGCGCTGGCTTCGCTGGCCGGCGGCCTGGGTGGTAGTGCGCTGCTGCTGGTGCTGGCGCGGGCGGTGCAGGGTGTCGGCGGGGCGATGCTGTTCCCGGCGACGCTGGCGCTGATCAACAGCCATTACCCCGAAGGGCCGGCGCGCAACCGGGCGTTCGCGGTGTGGAGCGCAGCCTCGGCGGCGGGCCTGGCCCTGGGCGCGCTGCTGGGGGGCGTGCTGACCCAATGGTGGGGCTGGGAGGCGGTGTTTCTGGTCAACGTACCCTTGGCTGGCGCCTGTGCCCTGTTGGCCCGGCGCTGGATTCCGGCCGATGGCCAGCGCGAGCGGGGCCGGCGTTTCGATCTCAGCGGCGCCTTGACCGTGACGGTGGGCGGCACGCTGTTGGTGTTCGCCATCGTCCAAGGCCCGGAATGGGGCTGGAGCGCACCGGCGACCCTGGGCTGCGGGGCGCTGGCGCTGTTGCTGCTCGGTGTGTTTGCCTGGATCGAACGGCGTGGCCACGACCCGCTGATGCCGCTGCGCCTGCTGGCCCATCGCGAGCTGCGCCTGGCGATGTTCCTTACCGCCTTGTTCATGAGCAGCTTCGGTGTGCAGTACTACTTCCTCGCGTTGTACTTCCAGCAGGTCTACGGCTACAGCGTGCTGCAAAGCGGCGTGGCGTTTTTGCCGGCGACGCTGCTGTGCACCGTGGGCATCTGGCTGGCCGAACGCTCGTTGCTGCGCTTCGGGCTGCGGGCGACCCTGGTCAGCGGGTTGCTCCTGGGTGCGCTGGGCATTGGCGGGGTGTATGTGGCGCTGCCCGACGGGGCGGGGTTCTGGAGCCTGATGCCGGGCATCGTGGTGCTGAGCATCGGCCAGGGCATGACCTGGACCGCCATGTGGGTTTCGGCCGGGCAGGGCATTGCGCCAGGCGAGCAGGGCGTGGCGGCGGGCATTGCTTCCACCAGCCAGCAGATCGGCGGGGCGCTGGGGCTGGCGCTGCTGGTGTCCCTGGCCAATGCCGGGCTGGGCGGCTCACAGGCCGTCGGCATCGAGCAGGCGGTAGGTGCCAGCGCCTTGCTCGCCCTGTTGGGGGCGCTGCTGGCTCTGCGTTTGCGAGTGCCGACAGGCCAAGGCCTGGCGGCAGCCGCCGAACGCGGTTGAGCGGCCGCCGATGACGGTGCTGTAGCCGCTGCCGAGCACCGCGAGGCTGCGAACGAGGACGCAGTCCTCGCCAAACCTGCGCATGCGGTTTGCCTTAGAGGAACGCATCGCCCGCCTTTACGGCCGCTGCGCTGCCGATCGCAGCCTCGCGTTGCTCGGCAGCGGCTACAGGGTGAGTCAGCGTGAGAGCTCAAATCCACACATCATTGGCGGCCGTGCGTTCGCCGCCTTCTTCACCGGTGTTGCGCACGCCCTTGGGTTCGATCAGCAGCAGCTTGACCTCCTGTTCGGCGTACGGCTTATGTTTCATGCCCTTGGGCACGACAAACATCTCGCCCTGGTTGATGGTCACCTGGCCGTCGGCGAAGTCGATGCGCAATTGGCCTTCGAGGACGATAAAGGTCTCGTCGGTGTGCGGGTGGTCGTGCCAGATGAAGTCCCCTTGCAGCTTCACCAGTTTGAACTGGTAGTCGTTCATTTCGGCGATGACGCGGGCTTGCCAGTGGTCGTCGAACAGGCTGAGTTTGTAGGCGAAATTCAGGCTCTGGTAAGTGATGGGCGTGGTGTTGGCCGGGTTCATGCTGCGGCTCCGTAAAGAGGGGATCGGGCCTCTACGGTAATCAGCGCGGTGCTGCAGTTCTTGTACGATTGTGCGTGCCGGGGCGGCGTTCAGCGGCCGTGCATTTTCAGCCAGCGCGCCGGCGGCAGGCCGTAGGTCTTGCTGAATTGCCGGGTCATGTGGCTCTGGTCGGTGAAGCCGGCCAACAGCGCCGCGCTGACCAGCGACTGGCCTTGCAGCAACAGAGCCCGCACCAGGTCCAGGCGGCGCATGGTCAGGTAGCGATAGGGGCTGGTGCCGAACAGCAGGCGAAAGTCCCGCGACAGGCTCCAGCGGTCGCGACCGCTGTGGGTGGCCAGTTCGTCGAGGGTGATGCTCTGGTCCAGGACGCTGTGCATGTATTCCCGCGCGCGCTCCGCGGCCTGATAGTCGAAGCGCTGCGCCGGCCGGGAAACGCCGGACACGGCATTCAGCGCATGGGCCAGGTCGAACAGCGCGTCTTCCTGTTCCAGCGGGTCCAGCGGGCTTTCCATGCTGCGCAGCAAGGTGTCGGTGGCGGCGAACAAGCGTGGGTCGGTGGACAGGCCGTTCTTGATGAAGGGCAGCGGCTGGCCGCCGAGGATCTGCTGGATCAGCGCCGGCTCGATATACAACATGCGGTAATGGAAACCGTCCTGGGTGCCGGCTTCGCCGTCGTGGACTTCATCCGGATGCAGCACCATGGTCCCGCCCGGCAGGTTATGGCGCCAGCCGCCGCGGTACTGGAAGCTCTGCACCCCCGACAGCGTGCGGCCGATGGCGTAGGTGTCGTGACGGTGCAGGTCGTAGCCATGCCCGGCGAAAAACGCCTCGATACGCTCCAGCCCCCGGGCGGGAGGCGCGCGGTGGACCCAGTCTTTTCGGGGGGCGGGCTTGCCCATGAAACTGTCCTCGACACAACGTCAGGCCCGTACGGTAACCCAGGCGCGTGCGACTGTCTTCAGCGCGTCATCCGCCCGCGTCGGCTTTCCTGGCCTCTTTGCCGAGGGTGCCGAACTCGATCGGCGTCTTGATGTAGAACAGCGCAATGTCCTCGTCCTCCAGGCGTTCGAACAGCCGGGCCGACTCCTCTTCGGAGAGTGCCAGGCGCACCTCGATGGGCTGGTCGGCCAGTTCGAAAAAGTGTGCGGAGTGCAGCCGGCCGGTGTGGCCGAAGCCTTCGATGGCGGTGCTCATGGTCGCGCCGCGCAGGCCCAGTTCATTGGCCAGGTCGACGAGCCAGTCACCCAGCATTTTGCCGTGGTAGCGGCGGTTTTGCTGGGTGAAGAAAATCACCAGGAAACCGTTCATGAGCGTTCTCCAATGGCCTCCATTACTTTCAGCATAGCCCCGGGGGTATCGCTGGGCTTATGAATTGAATGATCGATAAACAGAAATTAATTATTGTTTTACGATAATTAATTCTTTATGGTTTCTCCCACATTCCTTCCTCTGGAGCCTTCCCATGACGTCCCAAGGTCTTGCCCGGTTCAGCCAGCGCATGTCGGCTGTCACCCTGTTACTGATCATTGCCATGCTGCTGCTCAACGCGGCGCTGTGGCTGTTTCCGCAGTTGAGCGCGGAAAATGGCTATGGGTTCGGGTTTGGCCTGAGCAATGGCCTGTCGAGCCATCTGGCTGCCGGTGCCGCTTTTCCCTGGTGGCAAACCCTGGGCGGTATTTTGCTGTCGAGCATCCCCCTGCTGGCGCTGGCCTATGGCTTGAGCCATCTGCGCCGGCTGTTCCAGAGCTATGCCCGTGGCGAGTATTTTTCCTGTGCCGCGGCGGTGCACCTGGGCAAGGTCGGCCGGGGCGTGGGGCTGTGGGTGTTGCTGGATTTTCTCTGCGAGCCGTTGCTCAGTGTCTGGGTCACCCTGAACGCGCCAGTGGGCGAACGCCTGATCAGTCTCAGCATCACTGCCCCGACCTTTGTCGCGCTGTTTTTGGCTGCGTGCATTTCCATCATCGCGCGTATCCTCTGGCAGGCCAGTGAAGTGGATTCGGAAAACCGCGCCTTCGTGTGAGATCAGTATGTCAATTGTCATTCAGCTGGACGTGATGCTGGCCCGGCGCAAGGTCAAATCCAAGGACCTCGCCGCGGCGATCGGCATCACCGAGGCCAACCTGTCCCTGCTCAAGCAGGGCAAGGTCAAGGGCCTGCGGCTCGCGACCCTGGACGCGATCTGCCAATACCTGGAGTGTCAGCCGGGAGACCTGTTGATCCATGAGCCCGAGGTGGAGTAGCGTCAGCGTCCCCCCCCTCATGTGACAAAAGGCGGTCTGTGTCATGGCGCTTGAACATTGGCTGTATGCCGGCCCGCTGCTGTCGCTGGCGTTGCTCTGGACCGTGGCCGTGGTCACACCGGGGCCGAATTTCTTTACCACGGCGCAACTGGCCGCCAGCTGTTCGCGCCGGCATGGCATGACCGCGGCGCTGGGCGTCGCCACCGGCACGGTGCTGTGGGGGCTGGCCGGCGGCCTGGGGATCAAGTCGCTGTTCAGCGCGGCCCCGGCCTTGTACCTGGCCTTCAAGATCGCCGGCGGCTGCTATCTGATTTACCTTGGCCTCAAGCAGTTCAGGCGCAAGCCGGCGCCGACCGGGGCTGGCAATGGCTTGCCTGGCGAGTCGGGCCGTAGCCTGTTCTCGGCCTATCGCCTGGGCTTTCTCGGCAATATGACCAACCCCAAGTCGGCGCTGTTCGTCGCCACCATTTTCGCCACCTCGATGCCGGCGTCACCGCCGCCGTTGCTGCTGGCCCTGGCCGTGCTCACCATGGCTTCGCTGTCGTTCACCTGGTACTGCTGCGTCGCGCTGTTCTTCGCCAGCAGCCGCATGGCTGCCGTCTATAGTCGTTCACGCAAATGGCTGGACCGCTTTGCCGGCAGTTGCTACCTGCTGTTTGGCGCCCATCTGGTGGCCAATCGCTGAAGCCGGGGCTGGGCGCACGCCATGGATTTCCAGGGTCAGGAGACAGGACATGAGCTTCACTTTTCGCCCCGTGCAGGATCGGGATATTCCACGGATCTGCGGTTTTGCCCGGGATCCCGGCGAGTTGTTTTTCTTTTTCCCGGCGGCCACCTGGCCGCTGACCCACGAGCAACTGCGCGACTCCATTGCCCAGCGCTCCGATTCGACAGTGATCGAGCGGGACGGCCAGGTGCTGGGTTTCGCCAACTTCTACCAATGGGGCGCCCACGGCACCTGCACCATCGGCAATCTCATCGTCGATCCCGAGGCCCGCGGCGCCGGTGTCGCCGGGCAGTTGATCGGCGAGATGCTGCGCATCGCCCGGGACAAGCACCAGGCCGCGCAGGTGACCCTGTCCTGCTTCAATGACAACGTGGCGGGCCTGCTGCTGTATCCCAAGCTCGGTTTCGTGCCGTTCGCCATCGAAGAGCGCCGGAACAAACAAAATGAGCGGGTGGCGCTGATCCACCTGCGACATCAGCCGGCTTGAGCGGTCCGATACAAGCGCTGAACCACTTTTTTAACGGGAACAAACCATGAGCAAGCTGCGGGTCGGGATTATTTTTGGTGGCCGTTCGGCCGAACATGAAGTGTCGCTGCAATCGGCGCGCAACATCGTCGATGCGCTGGATCGCGAGCGTTTCGAGCCGGTGCTGATCGGCATTGACAAGAACGGTCACTGGCACCTCAACGACACCTCGAACTTCCTGATCAACCAGGAAAACCCGGCGCTGATCGCCCTCAACCGGTCCAACCGCGAACTGGCGGTGGTGCCGGGCAAGGCCAGCCAGCAACTGGTGGAAACCTCCAGCCAGGAACTGCTGGGCCATGTCGATGTGATTTTCCCCATCGTCCACGGCACCCTCGGCGAAGACGGTTGCCTGCAGGGTCTGCTGCGCATGGCCGACCTGCCGTTCGTGGGCTCCGACGTGCTGGGTTCGGCGGTGTGCATGGACAAGGACATCAGCAAGCGCCTGCTGCGCGATGCCGGCCTGGCGGTGACGCCCTTTATCACCCTGAACCGGGCCACCGCGGCGCGTACCGACTTTGCCCTGGCGCAGGGCAAGCTGGGCCTGCCGATGTTCGTCAAACCGGCGAACCAGGGTTCGTCCGTAGGCGTGAGCAAGGTCACCAGCGCAGCGGAGTACCACGCGGCCATCGAGCTGGCGCTGGGCTTCGATGAAAAGGTCTTGGTGGAGTCGGCGGTCAGTGGTCGCGAGATCGAATGCGCGGTGCTGGGCAACGATCAGCCGATTGCCAGCGGTTGTGGGGAAATCGTGGTCGGCAGCGGTTTTTATTCCTACGACAGCAAGTACATCGACGACCAGGCGGCCCAGGTGGTGGTGCCGGCGGACCTCAGCGAAGAGGTCAGCGAGCGCATTCGCACCCTGGCTGTCGAGGCGTTCCAGGTGCTGGGCTGTTCGGGGTTGGCGCGGGTCGATGTGTTCCTGACCCAGGGCGGCGAAGTGCTGATCAACGAGATCAATTCGCTGCCCGGCTTCACCCGCATCAGCATGTATCCGAAGCTGTGGCAGGCCGCGGGCATGACCTACAGCGAACTGGTCAGCCGCCTGATCGAGTTGGCGCTGGAACGCCATGCGGCGCGCCAGGCGTTGAAAATCAGCCGCTGAATTCCGGAGTGAACAATGAGCGTTGCCACTGAAGCGTCGCAGTACCTGTTTTCCTACGGCACCTTGCAGGACAAGGCCGTGCAACTGGCCAACTTCGGTCGCGAACTGGAGGGCAGCGCGGACGCGCTGCCGGGGTATGAACAGGCCTGGGTGCAGATCACCGACCCCCAGGTGCTGGCCACCAGCGGCAAGACCCATCACCCGATCCTGCGCCCGGGCAGCGCAGCCAGCGCGCCGATCCCGGGGACGGTGTTTCGCATTACTGCCCAGGAGCTGGCCGCGGCGGACAGCTACGAGGTGGCGGACTACAAGCGCGTGAGTGTGGTGCTGCAGTCCGGGATCGAGGCGTGGGTGTATGTGAGCGTTTGAGGCCCGGGGTCAGTTCACAGTCGTGGCCATGTAGTACAGCATCGTGCACCACAGCGTTGCTCCGAGGGCCATGAACACATAGTTGATCGGGGTGAACCGCGCGTTGCTTTCGCCCAGCGGGTCACCAGCGGCGGCGTTGAGGCCGCGCTGGCCCTTGAAGGTCACCAGCGCCTGGATCGGCAACAGCACCAGGCTGGCGATATCCAGCCACAGATTGTCGGGATGCCTTTTGGACATGCCATCAAGGCCGTGGCTGATCAGCAGTATCACTACGAACTGCGAAGCCAGGTCCCACGGTAGCCAGTCATGGCGACGGCCGTTTTTCTTGATCAGGGTATTGGCTTCGCGGTACAGCGCGTGGGTGTAGAACAGCATGAGCATGGCCCGGGCAATGGGCCACATGGGTTGTCCGCTGGCCTGCTTGAACTGCTGCCAGTTCTTATAGGCCCAGTACAGCAGGTAGAGGCCGAAGGTCAGCATGAACAGGGTCATGAACTTGGTCTTGGACACTACGTAGAAAGGGCGCTGCACGTCGCTGGCAGTGGCCAGCTGGGCTTGAGGCGGGGCATAGAGCTTGTCAGACACGATCATTCCTTTGTGGGTCTACAGGGCGCGCAAGATTAACCCGGTGCGGCGCCAAGGACCTATCGCGATAAATCTGAAGATGCGGTTTCAGGCGCGCCCGATCCAGGAATACTGGAAGGATTTTTCCTCGCCCCGGTGGCCGCGGCGGCGATAGCTGGCCAGGGTCGCGCTGGAGCAGTAGGTGCAGTGCTCGCAGTGTTCGATCTGCTCCTCATCGATGCCCGCCGCGCGCAACAGGTTCAGGGCATAGAGGCTCAGGTCGAACCACAGCGAGTCCGGCCGGGTCGGCGCTGGCGGGGCAATCTCCGGGGGCAGCAGTGGCGCGGGGCGCTGCTGGCTCCAGGGTGTCTGCTCCGGCGACCACAGGTGGCCTTGGCTGGCCGACAGGGTGTTAATGAAATCCGGGCTGACTTCGTAGCAGCAAGGCTTGATCGACGGGCCGAACGCCACCCGCAACTGATGGGCGGCGATGCCCTTGGCGGCGAAGTGCTGCAGCACATTGTCGATGATGCCGCCGTGCAAGCCTTTCCAGCCGGCATGGACCGCGGCGACCCACGAGGCGTCCTCGCTGCTGATCAGCAGCGGCAGGCAGTCGGCGGTGATCACCGCAATGGGGCGACCGGTGCGGGTGAACACCGCGTCGCCGCGGATGATGCCGCTCGGCAGGGTGGTGCTGGCCTCCACCACCTCGCCGGTGTGGGCCTGGGAGCAGAAGAACAGGTTGGCGGGCTTTGTCGCCCCGATACGCGAAAACTCGTGACGGATGCCCGGTATCTGCTTCAACACTGGCGCCTGGAAACTCATCGGACCTTCGCTCTGTTGCCTTGGACTGCTACAGAGCATAGCGGGATCATGAGTCCTTTTGCTGACAGAGGCCTGTCAACTGGTCGGCAGCTCGTCCGATCGCGGCATCAGTTTTTCAGCGGGATATAGCGTTCGACCATCTGCTCCGGCTTGTAGTAGCGATAACCGTTGTCCTGCCCGGTCAGCGACGGGGTGAACAGACCGATGCTGTCGTAGTGGCGCAAGGTCTTGGTGGTGAGGCCATGACAGCGGGCCATTTGACCGATGGTGAGCATGCAAACGTCCTTTTTTGTGGTGAAGGTCGAGCGGCACTTTAGGGGTTTACCTAGGGGCAAACTCAAGGCTGTTCCAGGGTGTTTTTTAAGTGTCCGAGAATCTTTCAGAGAAGTCTGGAGGGTGAATAGGCGCGGGATGACAGCCAGGTTTTGTTCATAACCCTATAACGCGTAAGTGCTGAGCATTGGCGCTTTGTATTTCTATGTGGGTATGAACATGAAACGACTGGTTTGCCATCTAGATGTTGGGGGGTATTCCCTGACGCAAATAGAAAGCCCTTTTTTTGCGCTTTATGAGGTTAAGCGAGCACTGGCAGAACCAGAGGGGTTAACGGGACTGCGCGATCTGTTTGAGGCTTGTGGATTGTCAGTTGGGCAAAACTACACCGAGCAAGACCGGTGCAAGGTTCTGGAAAAAGTTGAATCGGGTGATTGGTTGATGGTGTCGGATGATCCCTTCAGCCCCCTGAGCGCTGATACGTTTGGTAAATACTCAAACCTCTCGGGCAGGACGTTCTCTTTGGGGAGTTACACCTTGCGCCAGCTTTCCGCCTCGGATTTGCCATTGGTTCAGGGTGAGGTGCTCACGCTGGAGAGGGTGGCGACAGATTCTCAGAAGGTAGACGGTCCGGGCAAATGGGTTCTCAAGAAAATTGATTACGATGGTGTCAGGAATTCATTAGTGGTCTTTGCCAACCGGCTGACTTCATTTGGCGAGGAGGGGCGGATGTTTTTGGGAGAGGGAAAGGATTTTATGAATACTTCCCGAACCTTGATTCAAGAGTGGGTACCTCTCACTGAGGAAGAGCGTCATTTTTCACATCAGTCTTCTGTTCATCGATATGGCGAGTTGCGTCATATCAGTCAGCGCTTCATTGAAGGGGCAGACAGCTGGCCTGTCTCTGGGAGTGCCTGGCACTGGCAGCCAGTGACCGCTGACGTTGTCTATGAGTACAAAAAGGAGTGGTAATGTTTTTTTTCAGGAAGCTGAGCCGGACCCGAATCTGGCAGTTTTGGGGCGGGCTCGATGTGCTCTATTTGTTGTGGTACGTCACGAGCAGTGTACGGCTGGGCAAGACTCCGTTCTGGAATGACCTGACTGTGGCGACTGAAGTGCTCAAGGATCATGGAACCGCTGCTGTGGTTATGGTGATGATCAATTGGGGTTTGCAGCTATCGATAGTCGTCAGCGCTTTCCTGTTTCTGTTTCAGCGCAAAGAAGCCAAGTGGCTGGGGCTTGCACAAATCCCTTTGCGTTTGGTGTTTGTCGTGCCGTCTTTTTCCGTGCTTCTGATCGGCGCGTATCTTTTCCCGAACTACAACCCGCTGATGCTGCTGGGGATGATTGTGCTGTCTGAAATCATCAAGGGCTGGAGTTTATGCGCGATCAGGAATAACCCCCGCTAAGGGCGAGGGTGCAAGGCCTGAGTCATTGGAGCCTGATCGAGGATAGAACCGCTCAGACCGACTTCACCGGCTTGATCAGGCTCTCGGCGGGGATGCCGAACAGTTGGTGCAGTTTCCAGATCATTGGCAGGGTCAGGGCGCGTTTGCCGTTGAGCACTTCGTAGACCCGGTTGGTTCGGCCGATGGCGGGAGCCAGGTCGGCGGCCGACAGGCCCGATTGCTCCATGCGGAATTTGATGGCATCGATCGGGTTGGGCAGGTCGACCGGGAAGTGCTTGGCTTCATAGGCTTCGATCAGGGTGATCATCACGTCGAAGTAGTCGCCTTCTGCGGTGCCGGGTTCGGGCTCGTTATCGAACAGTACGGACACCTGCTTGAGCGCCGCGCGGTAATCCTGGTCGGTGTGGATGGGGCGAATCTGCATGCTCGTTACTCCATTTCAACGCGGTCGGCGTCGATGGCATCGTACTGCTGGTGAGTGCCAACGAACTTGATGTAGAGGGCGCCAAAGCGGTAAGCCACGGCGACTACCAAGCGGTAGTCATTGCCTTTGATGTTGAACACCACGCGACGGCTTTTAAGAATGCTGGCGCTGCAAAACTGCTCCTTGATCTGTGCCGGGTTGGACCAGTTGGCGTTGCGCGCTTCATCGATCCAGGCCAGAAGCGGTTGTTCGACATCCGGGTGCTGTTCCCAGAACGTCTTCAAATGACTGACGGCGATAATCCTCATGGCTCGAAATCCTAGTCCCGTCATGGGACTTAAGCAATGGGGTGAGAGAGGAAGGCGATGGACGGATAGTCATCGAGGCTACCCGTCCCAGAGGTGTTGCTTAGTGTCGATCAGCGCCTGCTGTCATCGCGGTGTGCACATCATCCATCACCGCTTTACCCATCTCACCCAGGTAATGTGCCGCCCAAGCATAGCGGTCCGCCTGTGGTTCCATGGCCGCGTCCAGGGTCAACTGTTTTGCCAGATGTAGCAGCAACGAAGCGTGTTCCAGGGCGTCGGCCAGGGGCACGTCGGCGTTGACCCGCAGCAGCGGGCGTTGGCCTTCGCCACAATTGGCAAAGGTTATTTCGCCGAGGGTGTGCAGGGAGGAAGGGGACGGATTGAGGGTGTGTTTCATGGTGACGAATCCTTTCGTTTGAGGGGATCACCACCGTCTGCCGCCAAGCAGATTAGGGTGGCGAATTGCACAAGGTTGGCGGACCGGCACGAAAGGAACCGGCACCCCCGGAGGGGTCCCTGCGCAATCCGCCATTACACAAAAATGCGGGCACAAAAAAAGCGCCTGCATTCGTGTTTGGGCGCTATTGCGCCTTTCGTGATTCGGGCCGCCAAGCCCGTTCGCTGATCTGACAGCGACGGGGCGAAGGATAGCGGGGAGGGAAGAGCGTCGCAACGGCATTGCTGCGACATTCTGTGACGACAATCAGACCGCGCAGATGGCGTGGCGCATCAGGTGAAAGCTCATTGGCCCCTGTAGCCGCTGCCGAAGGCTGCGATAAGGCCCGAAGGGCCTTCGGCGTCAGTAAGATCGCAGCGCCCGTTCCGGTCGATCGCAGCCTTCGGCAGCGGCTACCCAAAAGGCTTAACGCACCAGTCGAAGGCCCACTGGTTCCTGTAGCCGCTGCCGAAGGCTGCGATAGGACCGAAGGTCCTCCAGCGGTCGCAAGATTCCTGCGCCCCCTGCGGGGTCGTTCGCAGCCTCGCGGGCTCGGCAGCGGCTACAGGCCGGTGTTCAGTGCCTTGGCCATTTCCGCGGTGGCCGCCCAGCCCAATCCGGCATACACCGGCTTGCCCACCTCGGTCGCATGCAGCACGGCAAAGCTTAGCCCGCGCTGGATGAATTCGGCTTCCGCCAGCTTCATCAGCGCCGAGGCCAGCCCTCGGCGCCGGTAGGCGGGTTCGACGTACACATTGAGCACATAACCGCGCTGGTCCTGGGTCGGATGGGCCGGGTGGGGCGGCCAGTCGATGCTCATCAAACCAATGGCCGCCACCGGTTGCTGGCCGTCCAGCAGGGCAAAGCCGTAGTAGCGGCCATCGGGCAAACGCTCGCGCAGCCAGGGGCGGAAGTGTTCGCTCATCACTTGCAGGGCCGCGGGTTCGCCTCCCGCTTCGAGGAACATCGCCTCGCGGTGCCGGCAGACCAGTTCGAGGTCGTCGGCCACCAGTCGGCGCACGGTCAAGCCGGAAAAATCGATACCGCCGGGAATCTGCTTCATCGCCTGCACCTCGGCCAAAAAAAAACTGATGCTAGGAGCGATCAAAAGACTGTGTCAGACACAGAACCCAGGAAAAATCGGCATACAGCATTCACCCCCCATGCCTGCGCTGCGCGGCGTGAAAAATAAAAAGGGCCCACCTCGCGGCAAGCCCTTTGGGTTTTCCTGCGTTGGCCTCAATCCCCCAGCGCTGCGCCTTCACGGCGTGGATCGGCGCCACCGGCCCATGAAGTTTTACCCTGGGCATCGCGCACCCGCACGATCGCCTGGGTGCCGCTGGTCATGTCGATGTCGCTCAGCTCATGCCCCTTGGCTTTCAGCGCCGCTTTCAACCCTGGGGTGAACTGGCCTTGTTCCAGCTCGGTCGGGCCGTTGCGGCTGCCGAAGTTGGGCAGGCTGATGGCGGCTTGCGGGTCTAGGTTCCAGTCGAGCATGCCGATCACTGACTTGGCCACGTACTCGATGATCTGCGAGCCGCCCGGCGAGCCGACGGTGGCCAGCAGTTCACCGCTGTCGCGGTCGAAGACCAGGGTCGGCGCCATGGACGAGCGTGGGCGCTTGCCCGGCTGCACGCGGTTGGCCACCGGCTGGCCGTTCTCTTCGGGGATGAAGGAGAAGTCGGTCATCTGGTTGTTGAGCATGAAGCCCTGGACCATCAGGTGCGAGCCGAAGGCGGCTTCCACGGTGGTGGTCATGGACACCGCGCCGCCCTGGTCATCCACCGCCACCACTTGCGAGGTGGAGATGCGCATCGGCGAGCGGTCCGGGGCGTAGGCCACCTGGATGCCCTGGGGCTTGCCGGGCTCGGCCTTGGCCATGCTGCGCTCGCCGATCAAGGCAGCGCGCTGGGCCAGGTATCGCGGGGCGACCAGGCCGGCGATCGGCACCGGGGCGAAGTCCGAGTCCGCCACGTACAACGCGCGGTCGGCGTAGGCCAGGCGTTCGGCTTCGGCGATCAGGTGCACGGCTTCAGGCGCCGGTTCGAGGCCGGCCGGCAGATGGGTCTTGGCCGGCTTCAACGGTGGCAGCGCATAACGCGGGTCGCGGGCTTCCAGCGCCTGCAGGGTGCCGAGGATCTGCGCCAGGGCGATACCGCCCGACGAAGGCGGCGGCATGCCGCAGACCTGCCAGCGCTTGTAGTCGGTGCACAGCGGTTCGCGCTCCTTGGCGCGGTAGCCTTGCAGGTCGTTGAGCGACAGGCTGCCCGGGTTGGCGTGGCCCTGCACCTTGGCGACGATTTCCCGGGCGACCGGCCCTTGGTACAGAGCGTTCGGGCCTTCCTTGGCGATGCGTTCGAGCACGGCGGCCAGCTGCGGGTTCTTCAGCAGGGTGCCGACGGCTTTCGGCGTGCCATCGGCCTGCAGGAAGTAGGCGGCCATGTCCGGCGATTTCGCCAGGTACGGATCGGCGACGATCATGCTGTGCAGGCGCGGGGAGATCGGGAAACCCTGGTCCGCCAGGCGAATCGCCGGCTCGAACAGCTGCGCCCACGGCAGGCGGCCGTGTTTTTTATGGGCCAGTTCCAGGGCGCGCAGTACACCGGGGGTGCCCACCGAGCGTCCGCCGATCTGTGCCTGGGGGAACGGCATGGGCTTGCCGTCGGCTTGCAGGAACAACTTTTCGGTGGCCCCGGCCGGCGCGGTTTCGCGACCGTCGTACGTGCGCACCGCCTTGCCGTCCCAGAGCACGATCAAGGCGCCGCCGCCGATCCCCGACGACTGCGGCTCCACCAGGGTCAGCACCGCTTGCATGGCAATCGCCGCATCGATGGCCGAACCACCCTTGCGCAACATTTCGCGCCCGGCTTCGGCCGCCAACGGGTTGGCCGCGGCCGCCATATGCCGGTCGGCGTGCTGCACTTGCAGGTCGGTGCGATAACCCGAAGCGATTTCCGGGGCGGGGGGCAGGGCGGTGTGGGAAGGGGCGGAAGCGTTGCAGGCGGCGAGGCTTAAGGCCACGGCTAGCAACGAGAAACTGGCAAGCCGGCGGTGACGCGGATTGAGGGTCGAGAACACGCGTTGAACTCCGTTCACTGGGTAAATGATGTGTCGTCCGTGGGGAGGAATGTACAACAGTGAGCGGGCCCATGCTGACCCTTTCGCTGGTCGCTACGGTGCCGATATGGCTGGCGCTTCTGGGCGAGGGCCGATGCTGGACGCTGGCCTGGAGGTGGCGCTTGGGGGGCTGTGACGGGGCTTGGGCTTTGGTATTGAAAGCGCGGCGCGCCTGTGTGCATGGGCGCTGGTGAGCGCCTTGTTTTCTCCGGTGGCTGGCGCCTGGGCCTGGAACCAGGCGACGCGTTTCACTGCATTCCCGGATGCCACCCGGACCAAGCGCCCTACTGACGTTCGGTACGGGTGGCAAGCCAACCGGCGACAGGCTGACCGCTACAACAGAACGAGCCTGCCAAGTGGCATGGCTCGAACAAAGGGGGGCCGGTAAACCTGGCTCGTCTCGGACCGAGATCCCGTGCAAGCGTAGCCAGGCATCCAGCGCCAGCGCTGTAACGGGCTCCTGCTGTATTCATTTGGATGCTAATGGGGCGGTGTACTACCGTTGAAGGTTGGAAGCTTACGGGATGCCAGGGGCCGGAGGCGGACAACCCTTCATTCGTGCCGAGTTCAGTCGGCACGAATGAAGGGTTGCGCGGCGCCTACACGGCAATCAGGTCTATTTGGCGTTGAGCCCCACTAGGCGGCGTATCAGGCTTGTGCTTTCGCGGTAGTCGTAGTCCAGCACCAGGTTATCGCGCAGCAGGGGCTCGCTGAGTGCGTGCTGTTCTTCAAACACCAATGCACGTGTGGAGTGCTCACTGGCAGCCACGTCCCACACTAGGTTCATCAGCAGGTTCTTCTCTCTGGCGCCCACGCTTTGCGTGTCAAGAAACCAGGAGAACTTCTGGCCAAAGGCGGCGTCGGCGGCCAAGTCTTTCTCGTTGAACCTGAGGATCAAGCCCTGTCCGCACAGCTCTCTGAGCAAATGCAGCACCCGAGGCAATTTCTCCATGGCAAAAACCCTTCCGGCGGCCAGTGCGTTGTGGCCAGGCAGCAATATGTCGCCGTCGGACATCTCGGCTGTTTCGATGGAGGCGATGCACATGCCTTTGAGTATTTCCGCAAGCTGCACTATTTCGCTGACCCGCTGGCGAACCACCGCAATCCCCTCAAGGCCCAGGACTTCCATGATCACCTTGGCCAGTCCGGCATACAGGTCAGCCTTGGTTTCCAGGCGCACGAGCGTGTACCAATGGCTGTATGAGGTCCACAGGCTGAAGAAGCCGGCGCTGGCCAGTTCCGGCACGTTCGCCGCCATGATTCGCCAGCGTGGAATGAACACGTTATCGAATACCACCATCGCCTCGGCTTCTTCACCTTTGGATATGAGCGGGTGGTCATAGGCGCTGGCGTGAGGCTGGGAGACAATCTCTCGGCAAAAAATCTTCACCCCCGGCGCATCGACAGGGACGTAAGCCCAGAATGACTCCTCGGGTGCTGCGGGGAACAAGCTGCCAACAAATATTTCATTGGACTGCGGTGCTGCCGTGCCCACGCCTTTGACGCCGCTGATCCAGATGCCCTCGGCGTTCTGCTTGTTGATCCTCATCACGGCACGATCGGGCGGCGGCAGGTTGAGGTCGGTGCCGTGGGTACGTGCCCGATAGCCCTGTGGATCAACAATGGTCTCAGACAAATACAGGCTGTTGCGCTCGGCGTAGTCATGGTATTCGGTAATGTTTTCTGCGTACTCAGGGCATTTTTTCCTGAATGTCGGCAGATATCCCATCATGCCGACGGTGAAGCTGGCGATCATGTCCAGGTTACGGCAGTGGGTGCCCCAGGTTTTTTGCGAGACGTACATGATTGCGCGGCGTCGCGACGCCAAGTCTTCTTTGTTTCTAGGGGGCATATAGGCAGAAGAGGCCAGGTAACCGTCGGGGCGTACGTAAGTCAGAATGTCGTCGTGTTCACCGCTGAATTGTTCTTCGTAGATTTCTGCAACTTGCGATATGCCTCCAGCCGTAGAGAAGTGTGTAGTCACATCCTCAACAACTTGGCCTTGATAAATAACAGTGCGGTTATCACGCAGTGAAGCTTTGAAGGATTCTGCACTTTTCAGATATTTACGCTTGTTTTGAAAATCTAGCATGGTAGCAGCCTCAGTAATGTCTGACTTTGTTTATGTAGGTTCTGGCCCGATGTCTATCGCTGGGTCAAGGACAACGTTCTAGAGCAACTATAAAATTCAGATAGGAATTAATGTCGTTACACACTTTGGTGATCCGGACTCTCTGTTTGGTATTTCGAATACGCGTTCTTTCGCATCTGGACTTTTCTCATGTTGACCGGGTGTCATAAGTGTTGAAGTTTGCGCAATGAGTTCGAAGCTGGAGCAGCCAGGCACTTCAAAGCATGTTTATCGCGGGACCCTATGGCTGTAACCGGCGATGTTTCCAGCCTTCAGCGCTGCGGTCATAGCGCAAGCGTTCATGCAGGCGCTCCTCGCCGTTACCCCAGAACTCCAGCGATTCAAGCCGTAACTCAAACACGCAATAACCCTCGGGACGCGGCAGCGGACCTTGAACCTCGGCCAGTTCCCTGGCGGCGTTGCGCATGGCTTGAACATCCTTGAGTTCTTCACTCTGGCGAGACACCGATGACATCGGATGCGTGGCATAAGGGCGCTTCAACCAGGCCTCGTCAGCCTTGGCATCCGGCATGCGCACGGCCTGGCCATTGAGGATGATCTGCTGGCTGGTTTCGCGCCAATACAGCGTCCCCGAGGCCCAGGGGTTCTCTGTCAGTTCGCGGCCTTTCTGGCTTCCGGCATGGGTGCTGAACAGCACCCCGGTGTCGCTGATCTCACTGATCACCACGATGCGTGTCGAAGGCCGGCCCTGGCTGTCAGCCGTGGCCAGCGCCAGCGCACGGGGTTCGCGGATGCCCACGCGGCGTGCGCGTTCGAGCCAGTTGTGCAGCACGCTCATGGGGTCGGCAGGCGGCTTCTGGTACTCGGGGAACGGCGCATCCAGTGTGCCGGTCAGCGATTCCGACATGCCTTTACCCAACAGCGGCTTGCCTAGTACTGAACTGTTCATAGAACGATGGTCCCCCGTCCGAAGGTGATGCCATTGCCTGATACTTCGACCCGCGTCAGTTGATCGGCGCGGCCCTCGGCCCGGGCGAACATGAGTGAAGGGCGGCCGATTTCCACGCCCTGAAGAATTTCGATCTGCTGGCCGAACTCGATCTGGCCATGCCGCGCCAGATGGATCGCCAAGGGCCCGGCAGCGGAGCCCGTGGCCGCATCCTCGACCACCCCATAGGCCGGCGAGAACATCCGGCTGCGCCAGCGCCGTCCCGCACCGGCAAAACAGTTGATGGCCATGTCGTGGAAGCTGCACAGGGCACGGTGGTCGGGGTGCAGGGCCGACAGCGCGGCGATGCTTGGCAGGCCGACAAACACATGACGCGGGCCGTTGTGATAGATCTCGATGGGAAAGGTCGAGTCGCTGATGCCCAGGGCCTTGAGCAACTCGGCGTCGCGCCCCAGGGCCGTCCAGGTCGGTATCGGCTGGTCCATGCTGGCGGCGATGACGCTGCCATTCTGGCGCTCCAGCTCAAAGGCGATGGTGCCCATCTGGGTTTCCAGGAACAGCCGGTGATTGTCGGTGCGCGCACCCAGGGCAATGGCCGTGCCCAGCAACGGGTGCCCGGCGAAGGGCAGTTCGTTGACCGGGGTGAAGATCCGGATCAGCGCATCACCACAGTTACGTGGCTTGAGCACGAAAGTGGTTTCCGACAGGTTCATCTCCCGGGCAATGCGTTGCATTTGCTCGGCCGACAAGTCATCGGCGTCAAAGAACACCGCGACCGGATTGCCTTCCAGCGGGACGCTGGCAAAGGCGTCGATGATGACGTAATGGTGCATGGTTATCTCCCGGCGGCCGAAGCGTTGTTCTCGACAGGTGTGTGGATCAGGGCGTGCCGCAGCAGGTCGGCGATGATGCGCGGACCTTCCTGGGTCAGCAGCGACTCGGCATGAAACTGCATGGAGGCGAACGAGGGTCCACGCAGGGCATGCACCTCGCCGGTCTCGCTGTCGCGGCTGATTTCGACGGTGCCGATGCCGTCGATGTCCAGGCGGTCACTCGAGCTCTGGGCGGCGAAGGTGTTGTAGAAACCCACCCGTTCGGCGTTGCCAAACAGGTCGATCTGTTTTTGCACGCCCTGGTTGGGAATGGCTTTGCGCTGCAGTTCCAGGCCCAGGCACAGGCTCAGCACCTGATGGCTCAGGCACACCGCGAGGAATGGCCGCTGCTGGCTGAGCAAGGAGCGGATGGCCACGTGCAGGTGGTTGATTTTCGGCTGTTGGACTTCGCTCGGGTTGCCGGGGCCGGGGCCCATGATGACCAGGTCGTAGCCGTCAAAGCTGTATTCGTCGCTGAAGCTGCACACCGTCACTACCAGGCCCAGGGCCCGCAGTTGCTTGGCGATCATCGAGGTGAAGGTGTCTTCGGCGTCGACGATCAGCACCTGGCGCCCACTGAAGTCGGCCTGGATCTGCTCCCGCTGCTGGCTGTCCATCAGCCAGAAGTCCGAGACGTAGGCATTGCGGCTGGCCAATGCGGCGCGCACTTGCAGGTGATTGCCGAAGCGCGAGGGCGCCTGGTTTTTCAGTGCGCTGATCAGGCCAGTGGCCTTGGCCCGGCTTTCGGCAGCCTCGGTCATCGGGTCGGAATGGCGCACGATGGTCGAGCCCACGCTGATCCGCACCTCGCCGCTGTTATCGATGTCGGCGGTGCGAATCAGGATCGCCGAGTCCAGGGAACGCCCGCCCTTGCCATCGCTGCCGATCAGCGCGGCCATGCCGCTGTAGTACGCGCGGCCTTGCGGCTCATAGCGCTGGATGACCCGGCAGGCGCTTTCCAATGGGCTGCCGGTGACGGTCGGGGCAAACAGGGTTTCGCGCAGGATTTCCCGCACATCGCGATGGGTCCTGCCTTCGATGAAGTACTCGGTGTGGGCCAGGTGCGCCATTTCCTTGAGGTAAGGGCCGAGGACGTGGCCGCCGTCCTCACAAATGCGCGCCATCATTTTCAGCTCTTCATCCACCACCATGTAGAGCTCGTCGGCCTCCTTGCGATCCGCCAGGAAGTCCATGACTTCGGTCAGGTTGGGGCCGGCGGGCGGATAGCGGTAAGTGCCGCTGATGGGATTCATCACCGCGAGCCCATCCTTGATGCTGATGTGGCGCTCGGGGGACGCACCCACGAAGGTACGGCTGCCGGTGTGGATGATGAACGTCCAGTAGGCGCCTTTCTCCCGTTCCAGCAGATGGCGAAAGAACGACAGCGCACTGGCCGGGCCGTACTCGCTGATCTCGGCCAGGAAGGTGCGCTTGATGACGAAGTTGGCGCCTTCCCCGGAGCCGATTTCATTGGCGATCACCTGGCTGACGATCTCGGCGTAGCTCGCGTCGCTGAGGTCGAAGCGTTCGCTGTTCAACTGGATCGGCACGTTGGGCAGCATTCCCAGCAAGCGCTCGATGCTGATGGATTGCTGCTCGGTGATGTTCATCGCCAGCAGCGGCGATTCATCGTCCACCGCCTCGAAACCGCGTTCGGCGATCTGGCGGTAGGGGATCAGCGCCAGTACATCCAGGCGAGGCGCGCCGATCGAGGTGGCAGGCAAGTCGATATCGGCCAGGACCTGCGGTTCCGACATTTCGCCGATCAGCACGTCCAGCAGGCCGGGGCCGCTGGATTCCGGGCGGTACAACAGGGCAAACGGCTCGGGAGCCGGTTGCAGGATGCGTTCCATGAGGTGGGCTGCGGTCTGGCTCATAGCACCACCTCGTCGGTGGTGATGACCATGGCGCAACGGCTGGCGGCGTATTCGATGGCCATCCAGTGGTGCTCCTTGCTGAAGTCGGCGATCGCGTCGGCAACGAGGAACGGCTGGATATCGTTGGAGTAGGCATCCACGGTGGAAATCAGTACCCCGACATGGGCGTACACCCCGCACAGGATCAACTGATCGCGCCCGTTGGCGCGCATGCGTTCCAGCAGGTCGGAGTTGAAGAACGCGCTGTAGCGCCACTTGGTCAGCAGCCAGTCGCCGGGCTTGGGCGTCAGGGCGCCGACCACCTCGCGGTCGGCGGGGCTGGCCTTCATGCCCGGGCCCCAGAAGTCCTTGAGCAGCCCGCGTTGCTCCTCGCTCATGCTGCCGGGCTGGGCGGTGTAGGCCACCGGAACGCCGTTGTCGGCAGCCCACTGGCGAATGCGCGCGGCATTGCTCACGACTTCGTCACGCAGGGCGTCGGGCAAGGGCCGCAGGAAGTAGCGTTGCATGTCATGCACCAGCAGCACGGCACGCTCGGGGTCGATGCTCCATTGCGCGAGGTTGACGGGCAGGTCGCGGTTGGTAGGCAAGGCGTAAGGGACGATCGATGGAATGCCGGTCATGACGACAAACTCCAGTCAAAAGGAGGCAAGGGTTGAGGAGGGCTGGTTTTTCCAGGCCATCACCGCAGTAATGGCTTGCCAGGGGTTCAGGCGCGGGTCGCACAGGCTTTTGTAGCGGCTGGCGACCTGATGCAGGCCGGCGGCATCGGAAGCGCACTCGCTGACGTCGTCAGGGGTGGTTTCCAGGTGCAGGCCGGCGGCCACGCCACCGGCGGAGGTCACGGCATGCTTGAAGGCGGCGATTTCCTCGGTGATGGCCTGCACCATGCGGGTCTTGTTGCCGCAGGGCGCGACAATGGTGTTGCCGTGCATCGGGTCGCTCAGCCAGATGATCTTGTGGCCGGCCTGGCGCACCGCTTCAACCAGCGGCGGCAGGCGCTCGGCGACCTTTTGCGCGCCCATGCGGGCAATCAGGGTCAGCCGGCCGGGTTCGCGCTTGGCGTCCAGGCGCTCGCACAGGCTCAGCAGCTGGTCTTGGGTAATGTCCGGGCCGACCTTGCAGGCCACCGGATTGAGCACTTCGCTGAGCAGCGTCACGTGAGCGCCCGTTAACTGACGGGTACGCTCGCCGATCCACGGCCAGTGGGTAGAACCGAGAAATACCCGGCCCTGTTCGTCCTGGCGCAGTTGTGGCAGTTCGTAGTCGAGTACCAGCATTTCGTGGCTGGTCCAGGCCGGTGAACCGCTGAGTTGTTCCTGGCTTGCCGAGGCTTTCCAGCCCAGGTGTTGCATGATGTCCCGCGCGGCGCTATAGCCTCGAACCAGGCGTTGCGCATCGTGCTGGCGATGACCGCAGACGGCCTCGCGACCGTTGACCATGTCGCCGCGATACACCGGCAATTCGACATCGCCGATGCGTTCGTTGTTGTTGGAACGCGGCTTGGCAAACTGCCCGGCAATCCGTCCCACCCGTACCACCGGTTGTTGGGTCACCAGCCGGAACGTACCGGCCAGGATGTCCAGCACCGCAGCTTTGCGGGCCACATGGTCGGGAGTGCTTTCATCCATGTCCTCGGCGCAGTCACCGGACTGGATGACCATTGCTTCGCCGGCCGCTACACGCGCCAGCGTGGCGCGCAGCACCAGGATGTCTTCCACTCGTATCAATGAGGCGCTGTCCCTGAGGTAGGCCTGCGCGTCATGCAATTGTGAGGGCTCGCTCCATTGAGGCTGCTGGAACGCTTCACAACTTAAAACCCGTTTCAGTAAGTCTTCCATGATGCGATCACTCTCACGAGGGATTAAGTTGGAATGCCTTCGCGCTTGATTTGCGGTACTGGAATACCCAGGGCGCGCAGTTGCTGAAAGACGTTCATGAATTCGCGATTGCGTTTTACTTTGCCGTCTTCCAGTTCGAAGGAGTGCAGGAAGTGGTTCTCGTAATAGCCTTCCGGATAGCCGGGAAAGAGGATCTTGCCGTGGCCATCGCACTCGACCCAGATATGGTTAGGGTCATCGGTTTCAAATACTTTGACGTTGTACCACTCCCAGTCCGGGAAGCACTTGAGTGACCAAACAGCATGTTCGGCCAACTTGGCTTTGCCACTGATTACAATCGGCGCACCAGTGTCGGTGGTCCATAAGCCGCCTGTACCATCTTCGGTAAATAGTTCATGGCGGCGCAGGCGGTCCTGGCCTTTGGTGCGCATATATTGCTCGACCGTGGCGCGGTTCTTGCGGCGAAGTTCAGTGGTGTCGTTAGCGGTTAGTTGTTGCGCTGCACTATTAGACATGCTCAATCTCCAATGAATCAGGGGGTTATGAGGCGGGGATACCTTCACGCTTGATTCTTGGAACGGGGATGCCCAAGGCGCGAAGTTGTTCGAAGGGGTTCATGAACTCACGGCTCTGCGTGATCTTGCCGTCATCCAGTTCGAAAGAATGGATGTAATGATTTTCGCAATAACCTTCGGGATAACCGGGAACCAGAGTCTTGCCGCGACCGTCGCTTTCCACCCAGAAGTGGTTGGGGTTATCGGTTTCAAACACCCGGACGTTGTGCCATTGCCAGTCCGGAAAGCACTTCTCCAGCCATACGCCGAGGGCCGCCAGCTTCGTGTGGCCTTTAAACACAAGGGGTTTACCGGTTTCGGTGTTCCAGGAACCGCCACTGCCATCCTGAGTGAACAGTTCATGTCGACGCAGGCGATCTTTGCCGTTAGTGCGCATGTACTGTTCGACCGTGGCGCGATTTTTCTGGCGAAGTTCAAGGTGATCATTAAAGCCGCTAGGGGAAAGCGAAGCAGGCATGGGCAGCATCCTCCTTAGTTGGGGGTGATAATGTTGAAAGTAAATATTTAGTTAACTGACATGGGTGAATATTTACAGCGTTTAACTATTGTTCCTGCGTGGCGGTGCTGAGTGGGTGTTGTTTATACACCTGCATTTCTTGGGGGTGGAACTACCAGATCTTGTAGTGATTAGGGGCATGAGCGGGCTGGCTGCAGCCCGCCGGATGAACTGTTGCATTATTGTGAAGAGGCGGGTTCATTCGTCGGCTGAGAGACGGTAATGGCTTACTAACATCGCCCGGATGCAATGTTCTAAGTAGTTAGTTGGATTAGGCACAATGAATCTAGTGCTAGCGCGAAGCCGTCTATGACGGTGTGATTTTGCTTGTTGACAGAGGTTCAGGTTGGTCTAGTCTAACGGCCTGTTTTCAACTTTGGTGGTGCTCAAAATGGAATTAGGGCAGCAGTTGGGATGGGATGCGTACTTTTATAGTATCTTTGCGCGAACCATGGATATGCAGGAGTTTACGGCTGTCGCGTTGAGGGCCTTGCGCGAACTACGGTTTGATTTTTTTGCCTACGGCATGTGCAGCGTGACTCCGTTCATGCGGCCCAGGACTTATATGTATGGCAATTATCCCGAGGACTGGGTGCAGCGATATCAGGCGGCTAACTACGCGGTGATCGATCCCACGGTGAAGCACAGCAAAGTCTCGTCGTCCCCTATTTTGTGGAGCAATGAGTTGTTCCGGGGGTGCCCGGATCTGTGGTCCGAAGCCAACGACTCGAATTTACGCCACGGCCTGGCACAACCCTCGTTCAACACCCAGGGGAGGGTTGGGGTGTTAAGCCTGGCGCGCAAGGATAATCCCATCAGTCTTCAGGAATTTGAGGCGTTGAAGGTGGTGACCAAGGCGTTTGCCGCAGCGGTCCACGAGAAGATTTCCGAGCTGGAGAGCGACGTGCGTGTGTTCAATACGGATGTGGAATTCAGCGGTAGGGAATGTGATGTGCTGCGCTGGACGGCCGACGGCAAGACCTCGGAGGAAATCGGCGTGATCATGGGGGTGTGCACCGATACGGTGAATTACCACCACCGCAACATCCAACGCAAAATCGGCGCCAGTAACCGCGTGCAGGCAGTCTCTTACGCCGTCGCGATGGGCTATATCTGAGGGTCATTCAAGAAGGACGACTCGGCCTGTATCAAGCGGTCTCTCTCAATAATGTGTCGGACATGAAGGCTGACGGTGCGACTGCGCTGCGGTGATGCTCGCGGTGGGCCGAGAGTTTGATGGCGAGGATTTTTTCATTCTGGTGCACCGTGACCGGGCCCAGTCGTTCGTAGTGGACGCCGTTGATTTTGTAATAGCGCTCCATGGTGCTGTTGACGATCCCGACGATGGCATCTGCGCCCGCCAGGCTGGCTGTCTTGAGGCTTCTCCAGAACAACGGCATCGCCAGTTGCGGTTCGCGGGTGGTGAAGCGAGTCATTTCCCAGATGGCTGGATGCTTGGGCGGGACCCCGGCGCAGGTATGGCCGAACACGCCTTCAAGCAGGTTGGGGAACGTGGTGGGAATCAGGCGGGCGCAGCCAACGATGGCACGGTCTTCATTGAACGCCAGGAGGTAGCGGGCGTGCTCGGTGTCGTATTGATCCCATTCACAACCTGCCTGGCTCGGATGGGCCGGCAGCCGCCATCCGAGTTTCTCGACGAACTGTTCGTGCCGAAAGCGGCCGAGCATGAGTTTCAGCTCGTCGCTCATTTGGTTCAGTGTGTGCTCTTCCATGTGCATTACTGAAGTTTTCCTTAGGGATAAAGGGAGTGCAGTTTTATAGAGGACTTGTACCGGCTTGGCACCTGCAAGATCTGGTAGGGGCATCGGTGGCATCGAGGTGAAGCCCTTCGCTGGGGACTTTGCCGAAACGAACGGCGGCGACAGTGGCGTTGATCCGGCCGTCGGCATTGAAGGCGGCAGTCTGGCCCGGTAGTCGTAGAGAATGATTCGTGCGCTCATGCGGTAAGGAGGCGGCGTTTTATCTCGGATGGCTTCGTTTGGCGAGGATAGGGGGATACGAAGAGAGACAGCCAGAAACAAGAAAGCCCGCACTAGGCGGGCTTCTTGAGGTGATTCATAGACTGCTGTAGCCATCTATGGAACGGTACTCAACCCTACGAAGACAATCCCCAACCGTGGATACCAGCCGGTCGGATGGTCAATGCCTAGGCAATTGTTTTAGCGAGATACGTCGCTGTCGATGGGCAAAGCGACTTGAACTGTTCTGATTGATTTATATGGTCTGGAGCTAAGGCGCGAGGACACTCTGAGTAGCCATGGGCCTTGAAGAAGTTTGCGGCAGTGTTGGTAAGCAGATGCAGTTTTATCGCGCCAAAAGTTGCTGCCATGGCTTCCATTTGTTCAAGCACTGCAGCTCCCCAGCCTTGGCCACGTTTTTCAGATTCAATGACTAGCGAGCGAAGCAGCACATCCTGTCCTTGCCCTTCCAGTCCTCCGTAGCCAAGCGGCACGCCCTCATAGTCGAAGCGAAAGAACCGTCGCGCAGGTAATACCAAGTCAGCGGTAGGCAAGCCCGCACGTTCGAGAGACAGGCGCAGAGCGTCTATTTGGTCAGCACCAATCGGTACCACTTGGATGTCTACCGCATTCTTCATGAAGAGCTCCCTTGAATTCGGCCTAAGCTGGATATCTGCCGATCTGGCCAGCTTCAGCAACCTGACATTGACCAGCTCAAGGTCAGAGGCCGCTGGATGACTCCGTAACGCAGATTCCTTTTATGGAGGTAACCAGGCTGAGGTGGTTACTTTTGGTGGTTACCGCGCAATTCAATCTGATGAATAGTGGTAGGTGGCTCACGCATGTGAGCCGCCTGTCGTTCCCTATTCCCTCGGTTCGATTATTTTTCGAGGATACACAGCGGGAAGGTATAGGGGGAGACAAGGAGATACAGCCAGAAACAAGAAAGCCCGCACTAGGCGGGCTTCTTGGGGTGATTCATAGACTGCTGTAGCCATCTATGGATCGGTACTTGGTGGCTACACAGGGACTTGAACCCCGGACCCCAGCATTATGAATGCTATGCTCTAACCAACTGAGCTATGTAGCCAAGTGGCGCGCATTATTCGCGTAGAACGGTAAGGCGTCAAGCGCTTTTTATAAAAAAATTATCTACGCTATCAACCGTTTATCCAATTCCCTCCTGTAGCCGCTAGCGCATCCTGCGATTGCACGCGCAACGCGCCGTGAACCCTGGCCCGCGTTTTAGTCGCTACACCGTATTGGCCGGTTTGCGTCGGCCGTGCCGCTGAACGCAGGCTTCGATGTTTTACCGTGCCGCGCATCAAGAAAAATATTCAAGTCGTTAGCAAGCTAAGGGGATAGCCTCGGTGCACCGAAAAATGGCACATTGGCCACCCCTGCAACTGCGCATCCATCTGCTGTACGGAAACTCTCATGGCTATCAGCAATGTTCAGTCCGCCTCCGTGGCGACTCCCGCGCCTTCCCACAGCAGCCCCCTGGTGCTGCGCATCATTGGCGCGGTGGCGCTGGCGCATTTGATCAACGACCTGATCCAGGCGGTGCTGCCGGCGATCTACCCGATGCTCAAGGCCAGCTACGGCCTGACCTTCACCCAGGTTGGCCTGATTACCCTGACCTTCCAGCTCACGGCTTCGCTGCTGCAGCCGTGGGTCGGTTATTACACCGACCGCCATCCCAAGCCGTACCTGTTGCCGGTGGGCATGGTCTGCACCCTGATCGGCATTCTGATGATGTCCCAGGTCGGCAGCTTTGCCTTGATCCTGCTGGCGGCGGGGCTGATCGGTGTCGGCTCCTCGACCTTCCACCCGGAAGCCTCGCGGGTGGCGCGGCTGGCCTCCGGCGGGCGTTATGGCCTGGCGCAATCGACCTTCCAGGTCGGCGGCAATGCCGGCACGGCCTTCGGCCCGCTGCTGGCGGCGGCCATCATCATTCCCTTCGGCCAGGGCAATGTGGCCTGGTTCGGCCTGTTGGCGGTGTTCGCCGTGGCGCTGCTCTACGCCATCAGCCGCTGGTACGCCAACCACCTCAAGCTGTTCAAGCTCAAGCAGGGCCAGGCGGCGACCCACGGCCTGTCCAAGGGGCGGGTGCTCAGCGCCCTGGTGGTGCTGGGGCTGCTGGTGTTCTCCAAGTATTTCTACATGGCCAGCCTGACCAGCTACTTCACCTTCTACCTGATCGAGAAGTTCGACCTGTCGGTGGCCAGCTCGCAGCTGCATCTGTTCCTGTTCCTCGGTGCGGTGGCGGCCGGGACCTTCTTCGGCGGGCCGATCGGCGACAAGATCGGGCGCAAGGCGGTGATCTGGTTCTCGATCCTCGGCGTGGCGCCGTTTACCCTGCTGCTGCCCCATGTCGACCTGTTCTGGACCAGCGTGCTCAGCGTGGTGATCGGCTTCATCCTGGCGTCGGCGTTCTCGGCCATCGTGGTCTACGCCCAGGAGCTGGTGCCGGGCAATGTCGGCATGATCGCCGGGGTGTTCTTCGGCCTGATGTTCGGCTTCGGCGGGATCGGCGCGGCATTGCTGGGCCACCTGGCGGACATCCACGGCATCGAGTACGTGTACTTCCTGTGCTCGTTCCTGCCGCTGTTCGGCCTGCTGGCGATCTTCCTGCCGCGGACCCGAAAAGCCTGAGTGCAGGCCTTGAACGAAAGGGCCCGGGATGTGCCGAGCTTGGGCCTGGCCGAAGAGTCGCTGGCAGCTGCCGACAGTGAGTTGATCTGCCGGGAACGTCCGTTCGCCGCTGAAACCATGGAGTAAGGTCATGACCCCTGAACGTATAACCCTCGATGCCCTGTTGACTGGCCGCGCCGTGGCCTACAGCCGGCCGGGGTCCATGAGCGCGATCGCCAAGACCCCGCGCACCGGCAGCCTGCAGGTCGGTCCGCAGGGCCTGCTGGAAGACGAGCAGGGCGACCGGCGGGTGCATGGCGGCACCGAGAAAGCCATTCATCACTATCCCCGCGAGCATTACGCCGCCTGGGCCGCCGAGCTGGGGCCGCATGCGTTGCTGGAGCAGCCGGGCGCCTTTGGCGAGAACTTCAGCAGCCACGGCTGGACCGAGCAGAACGTCTGCCTGGGCGACCGGGTCCGGGTCGGCAGCGTGTTGCTGGAGGTGTCCCAGGGCCGCATGCCGTGCTGGAAACTCAATGACCGCTTTGCCGTGAAAGACATGTCGCTGCGTGTCCAGCAGAGCGGACGCACGGGCTGGTATTACCGGGTGCTGGAGGCGGGCAGCCTGAGCGCCGGGGACGTGTTGCAGCAGGTCGAGCGCCCGTTCGAGCAGTGGCCGCTGTCGCGCTTGAGCGCGGTGCTGTTTTCCCGCGAGGTGGCACTGGAGGAGATTCGCCTGTGCCTGGAACTACCGCTGGTGCCCTCCTGGCGCCGCATCCTGGAGCGCCGGGTCGAGCAGGCGGCGGTCGAGGATTGGGGCCCGCGCCTGCAGGGCACTGAGCGGGTCGATGAGGAGTCGGCCCGCTGAGCGGCGGGCGCGATCAGTTCGCCTCCAGGGTCAGGCGCGCCTGGACCATGGCCTGAGGGTCGACCTCCAACTGCAGCGACACCAGGTTGACGCCCTGGTTTTCCACCTCGTCCAGCCAGGTCAGCAGGTCTTGCAGCGCGCCGCCCAGGTTGAGATTGAGGCGTCCGGATTCTTCGCTGTCCATGCGTTCGATGCTCAGGTTGGCCGCGGCCGTGCTGGCGGTGATCAGGCCGGCCAGGGTCCGGCCGTTGGCCTGCGGGCCGCGAGCCTGGGTGGACGAAGGGAGCTTGAGCAGATCGGTTTGCAACTGTAGGGCCTCCTGGAACTGCTGTTCAGCCTGTTGCAGGGCCTGGCGCTGCGGATTCCAGAGCAGGGTCCAGAACAGCGTCACGGCCAGAAACAGGCTGAGCAACTTCAGGGCCAGGCGATCGCGGGCCGGTAGCTGCTGCCAGCGGTTCGAGTAACGATTGAAAAGGGTGGTCATGGGTTAGTCCGTGATTTTCAGGCGGGCGCTGACCCCGTCGGGAGCGAGCACGGCCGAGTCGGCCTGCACATTCGCGCCCTGCTGCGCGAGGGCTTCGCGCAGGCGTTCGAGGGTGGAGAAATCCGGCGCGTTGACTTGCAGGGTCCAGCCTTGCGCCTGTTGGTAGTCCAGCCGGCGAACCCGCGTATCGCCGCCATCGCTGCCGGTCCATTGGCTGGCCAGGCTGTCGAGCCGGCGCGCCAGGCTTTGCTGGGGCTGGCCGGCCTGTTGGGCACGGGCCTGGACCTGGCGGGCGAGGTCGATCACCCGGGGCTCGTCGGGGAAGCGCTGGCGCCAGAGTTCCAGGCTGGCCTCGGTCACCTCGGCGGCCTTGTGTTGCAGCAACCAGCGATGACCCACGTCCTGGGCCACTTGAGCGCCGCAGGCGATGACCAGGATTGCCAGCAGCGCCCGCCATGGCGTACGCGACGGGCTGCGCGGGGCGAATGCCCCTTGGCGCAGATCGATGGCCTGCGCGCTGCCCCGGGCCAACAGCGGCCAGGGCGTTTCCTCGCTGCGTTGCAGGTTGTCGGGCAGCAGCGGGGCCAGCTCTTCGAGGGCCTGGTCGTCGAGCGCCAGGCGTTGCTGGCAGGCCCCGCCGATCAGCCAGCGGTCGTGGCAGCGCAGGGCCAGGGCCTGGCTGTCCGGCAGGCAGTCGGCATCGACATGAATGCGCTCGGCCGTCAGGCCATGGCTGGCCAGGCGCTCCAGCAGTTGCTCCAGCCACTGGCGTTGCAGGACGAACAGCCGGCAGTGCCGGCGCGCCTGCAACGGCCCACGGGCCAGGTGCAATTGCTCGGGGTCGTCCAGCAACCGTTCTTCCAGTACCGAATGGATGGCTTGCTGCAACCAGCGGCCGCTGCGCGGCGGTACGTCGAAGCGGTGATGGCTGGCGATTTCCGCCGGCAGCAGCAGGGTCAGGCGCTGGCCGGCCAGCACCGCCGCCTGTTGCAGCGTGCCGTGCACCGGCTCGCCGTCGGTTTGCCACCAGGTGACGGGCGAGTCGTCGTCCACGGTCACGGTGGTGAGGTAAAGCCAGGCTTGCATGGGGTTACTCCGGAAAACGGGAAGGGGCGGCGAGGGTGCGCTGCAGTACGCTGACCTGACCGTCCGGCTCGATGCGCAGGCGGCTGATCAGGCGCAATTGGCGGTCGCCCAGTTCGACATCCAGCACCGCCTGGAAATAGCGGCTGCTGACATCGAGCCCCTGGCTGTTGATCTCGTGCTGTTTCAGCACGGGGGCGTCGAGAAACTCCTGCACCGTCTTGTAGCCATCGGCGGGACGCGCCTGCACCAGGGCGATGGCCTGGGCCAGGTCGAGCTTGCCCAGGCTGGCCAGTTGTTCGGCCGGGGCGGTGTTGAGGTTCAGGGCTCCCGGCGTGGTTCTGACCCAGGGTCGCAGGCGTTCCATGACCGCTGTGTCGACGCCTTCCAGGCGCATCAATTCGCTGCTGTCGTTCCAGGCCAGCGGCTTGCCGTCGAAACCACGCACCGGCGGCAGGCGCCTGGGGTCGTGGGGCGGCAGGCCGAGCACTTGCAACAGGCGTTGATAACGCAGGCGACTGATGCGGTCGTTGGGCGTGCGCAGGGTGCCGAGGTTGAAACGCGCGCCGAGGTCTTGCAGCTGGATGCGGATACGCCCGCCGTCGATGTCGAAGGTCGGCGTGCTGTGGGCCCAGCGTTGGCCCAGGTGTACGCGCTTGGGCTCCGGCTCGTCGCGCCAGTCGTCGCGCAGTTGGCCACGGGCCCAGGCTTCGCCGCTGAGCGCCAGTTGCCACAGTTGCTGCTGCAACAGCTGGTTGGAACTGCCGATCAGGCTCAGGCGCTGGCGGGCCAGCATGTCACTGACGATCAGGGTCGCCAGGGAGGTGATCAACAGCACGCTGATCAGCGCGATGCCCCGTTGTCTACAGGCCTTAACCATGGTCCAGCCCCTTGAAGCCCGGCAGCAGGATCACCCGCCGCAGGCCGGGATAACCGGGGGCGTCGAGTTCCAGTTCGATGGCCTGGGGCAGGCTCAATGGCGCCTGACCCACAGGCCAGTTGGGGTGGGCCTGACCCTGGTCGTCGATGTAGCGCAGGCGTTCGAGGCGGACGCCATCGAGCAGCAGTTGTTGCGCGGCAGTGCCGGACAGGTCGGGACCGTCCACCGGGCTGCGGTACTCGCGCAGCCATTGGCTGTCGCTCCAGCGATAGGTGACCAGCAGCAGGTCGTTGCGCGCCTGTTGCAACGGATTGCTCCAGCCGCCGCGTACCAGCTGGATGCGCCCCGGTTCGCCGATCAGGGCCTGGCGCGCCGAGCTGCCGTTGACCGGGTAGGCGATGGCCTGGGTCAGGTCGCGCTCGAAGATACCCACCGCGCGTTGCAGGCGCCGCAGTTGCAGTTCGTGCTGATGAATCCGCTGGTCGGTGTGCATCATGCGTTCGAGCAACTGATAGCAGGCCAGGCCGAGCAGGCTGAACAGGGCCATGGCGATCAGCACTTCGAGCAGGGTGAAACCCTGTTGCCGGCGTTTCATGGGCGGGCCTCCAGATAACCAGCCAGGCGCGCGCGCTGCCGCGGCATGGGGGCGTCGGTGGAGACTTCGAGCACGATCTTCAGCAGGCGCGGGTCGGGCGCGGCGGCGGTTTCGCTGGTCAGCAGCCAGTCGCGCCCGGCGAAGCGCACCGGTTCCTGGCGCTGGCTCTGGGGTTGGCGCATGCCGGCGCGCAGCTCGTTCAGGCGGTTGTCCGCCAGCCACTGCGCCAGGGTCCGTTCGCTGAGGCCGCCGTTGTTGCCGATCAGGTGTTCGGTGGCGCTGTAGAGCGACAGCGACAGCACGGCGAAAATGGCCAGGGCGACCATCACTTCCAGCAGGGTGAAGCCCGCCTGTTTATTGCACCGGGGCAAGACGCACCTCCTCGACACCGTCGCTGGACAGCGACAGCAGCGGTTGCTGGCGGTATTCCAGCAGCAGATTGAAGGGTGAGATCTGGTCGTTGGCCAGCACCCAGAGTTGCGGCTCCTTGCCCTGGCCCAGGCCTTTATTTGGGCCTCGTGGCTCCTGCAGATTCAGGCGCAGCTCGCCGGGCAGCCGGTGTTCCTTGAAGCGTTTGTCGGCCTGCCACTGGCCGCCACGGTCGAGGCTCAGCACTGTGTAGTGGTCCGGCTCCAGGCGCAGGCCGTGATTGAGGTTGTTCAACACCGCGTCTTCGCGCAGCAGGCCAATGAGGTTTTGCAGGCGCTCGGCCTCGCGCCGGGCCTTCTGCCCGCCCGAGTCGCTCTGGACCAGCCCGACCATGCCGGCCAGCAAGCCGATGATCACCATGACCACCAGCAGCTCCAGCAGGGTGAAACCCGCCATTGGCTTGCGCACTTCAAGGCTCCCAGTTGCCGATGTCGGCGTTGGTGCCGTCGCCGCCGTTGCGGCCGTCGGCACCGAAGGAATACAGGTCGTAGGCCGAGCCTTCGCGACCCGGGGCGAGGAACTGGTAAGGGTTGCCCCAGGGGTCCTTGGGCAGGCGCTTGAGGTAGCCGTCGGGGTTCCAGTTGAGGGCCGCCGGCATGCCTGCCGGTTTCTTCACCAGGGCTTCCAGGCCCTGCTGGGTCGAGGGGTAGTGGTGGTTGTCGAGCTTGTAGATTTCCAGGGCGGTGGCCACGGCCTTGATGTCGCTGCGGGCGGCGGTGACCTTGGCCTGGTCCGGGCGGCTCATGATCTGCGGGACCACCAGGGCGGCCAGGACACCGAGAATCACCACGACCACCATGATCTCGATCAGGGTGAAGCCGCGTTGGCGGGAAGGGTTGCGCATGTTGTGTGCTCTTCAGGTGATGAGTTGGTTGAGGTTGAGAATGGGCATCAGGATCGCCAGGACGATCACCAGCACGCTGGCGCCCATGAACACCAGCATCGCCGGCTCGAACAGCCCGACCAGCATGGCGATGCCGTTGGACAGCTGGGTCTGCTGCTGGTGGGCGGCACGTTCGAGCATGCCGTCCAGTTCCCCCGAGCGTTCGCCGCTGGCGATCATGTACAGCATCATCGGCGGGAAATCGCCGCTCTGTTCCAGGGCCCGGGTCAGCCCGCTACCTTCGCGCACGGCACGCGCCACGTCTTTCATACGAGTACGAATCTGCTGGTTGGCGACCACTTCGGCGGAGATTTCCAGGGCATCCACCAGCGGCACGCCGCTGCGTCCGAGAATTGCCAGGGTGCTGACAAAACGGGTGCTGTTGCTGGCCTGGATGACCCGCCCGATCACCGGCAAGCGCAGCTGGGCCTGATGCCAGCGCATGGCCAGGGCGGGCTTGCGCAGGGCCACGCGCAGGCCGGCGGCGAGGCTGCCGAGCATCAGCAGCAGGAGCAGGCCGTAGTCCCGGGCGAAGTCGCTGGTGGCGATCAGGCCGCGGGTCAGCACCGGCAGTTGCTGGCCACTGTCGATGAACACCTTGACCACATCCGGCACCACGAAACTGAGCAGGAAGCCGACGATGCCGAAGGCCGCCAGCAGCAGGATGCTCGGATACAACATGGCTAGCTGCAGCTGCTGGCGGGCGGCATGCCGGGCCTCGGTGTAGTCGGCCAGTTGCATCAGTACCTGGGCCAGGTGGCCGGCGCGTTCGCCGGCGGCCACCGTGGCCCGGTACATCGAGGTGAAGGCGCGCGGGTATTCGCCCATGGCTCGGGCCAGGTCATGGCCTTCCAGCACCCGTGCGCGGATCGCCAGCATCATGCTTTGCTGCGCGCGCTTGCTGCATTGCGCGGCGACCGCGGCCAGCACTTCTTCCAGGGGCAGAGCGGCCTGGACCAGGGTCGCCAGCTGGCGGGTGAGCAAGGCCAGTTGCGCCGGGCTGAGGCGTTGGCTGCTGGTCAGCGTGGCGCCGGAGCGGTCCTTTTGCCCGCGGGCCGGCTTGACCTGCAGGGCGATCAGGTTGCGTTCACGCAGCAGCTGGCGGACCTGCCGCTCGCTGTCGGCTTCCTGCACGCCACGGGTCTTGCGCCCGGCGTTGCACATGGCGAGGTATTCGTAGGCGGCCACGGTCAGTGCTCCCGGGTTACACGTAGCAGTTCTTCGACGCTGGTGACGCCTTGCAGCACCTTGTCCCGACCGTCGGCGAACAGGCTGTGGGCATGCTGGCGCGCGTACTGGGTCAAGGCGGCCTCGCCAGCCCCTTCATGGATCAACTGGCGCAGCGGTTCGTCGAACAGCACCAGTTCGTAGATGCCCTGGCGGCCGCGATAGCCGCTGTGCTGGCAGGCCGGGCAGCCGACCGGGTGATAGAGCACCGGGGCCTGTTGCGGGTCGAGGTGCAACTGGTGGCAGGCCGCGGCGTCGGCCGGCGCGGCGCTCTTGCAATCGCCGCAGAGCACCCGCACCAGGCGCTGGGCGACCACGCCGAGCAGCGAGGTGCACAGCAGGAAGGGCTCGATGCCCATGTCCAGCAGGCGGGTGACGGCGCCGATGGCGCTGTTGGTGTGCAGGGTGGACAGCACCAGGTGGCCGGTGAGGGAGGCCTGCACGGCGATGTCGGCGGTTTCCCGGTCACGGATCTCGCCGACCATGACCACATCCGGGTCCTGGCGCAGAATGGCGCGCAGGCCACGGGCGAAGGTCATGTCGACCTTGGTGTTGACCTGGGTCTGGCCGATGCCGGCCAGGTGGTATTCCACCGGGTCTTCGATGGTCAGGATGTTGCGCGTCTGGTTGTTCAGGCTGCTGAGCCCGGCATACAGCGTGGTGGTCTTGCCGGAGCCGGTAGGGCCGGTGACCAGCAGGATGCCGTGGGGGCGCAGCAGGGCGTCTTCCAGCTTGTCGCGGATCGCCTCGGCCATGCCCAGCCGCCCCAGGTTCAGGCGCCCGGCCTGTTTGTCGAGCAGGCGCATGACCACCCGCTCGCCGTAGGCCGAAGGCAGGGTGGAGACCCGCACGTCCACTTCATGGCCGCCGATGCGCAGGGCGATGCGGCCGTCCTGGGGGATGCGCTTCTCGGCGATGTCGAGCTTGGACATGACCTTGATCCGCGACACCAGCAGGCCCGCCAGTTCCCGGCGCGGGCGCAGCACTTCGCGCAGCAGGCCGTCGACCCGCAGGCGCACGGACAGGTGCTGCTCGAAGGTTTCCAGGTGGATATCCGAAGCCTTGACCTTCACCGCCTCGCCGAGGATCGCGTTGATCAGGCGAATGATCGGCGCGTCGTCTTCCTGCTCCAGCAGGTCGGTGATCTGCGGCAGTTGCTCGGCCAGGCTGGCCAGGTCGTCCTGGCCGGCGATCTGGTCGCCCAGGCCCTCGGCCATTTGCATGGCGTCGTCGCGGCCATCGCGATAGTGCTCGGCCAGCAACTCGGCGAACTGTGCGGCGTCGAGTATCCGCTGGCCCCGCAACGGGCCATGGCAACGGCGGACCTCGGCGAGGATTTCCACCGGCGTGTCGGCCCGGCAATAAAGCCGCAGGCCGTTTTCCAGGGATTCCAGCAGGACCCCATGACGCTTGGCGAAGCCAAAGGGCAGGCGCGCGACCGGGTTCATCGGCGTGGCTCTCTGGCGCGAATGTCGAGGGTCCCATCCTGCGGGGCGGCATCGAACAGCTGGCGCGAGTCGGCGGGCAGGGCCAGGCCGCTGCGGCTGTCGCCGTTGGCGCGCAGCTTGCGCAGGTCGTCGTACTTGCGCTGGCTGACGTTGACGGCATCGGCGCTGCCGCGCACCAGGGTCGGCCGCAGGAAGACCATCAGGTTGGTCTTTTCGGTGACGTCCTTGGTGCTGGTGAACAGCCGGCCGAGCAGGGGAATGCTGCCCAGCACCGGCACCTTGCTGACCTGGGTCTTGACGTTGTCCTTGATCAGGCCGCCGAGCACGATGATCTGCCCGTCGTCGGCGAGGATCGTGCTTTTCACCGAGCGCTTGTTGGTGATCACGTCGCTGGTGGTGATGCCGGGCGGGGCGCTGGCCAGTTCCGAGCTTTCCTGCTCGACCTTCAGGCGCAGGGTGTTGCCCTCGTTGATGTGCGGCGTCACCTTGAGGGTCACGCCGACGTCCTGGCGTTCCACGGTGGTGAAGGGGTTGCTGGCGCCGGCGGTGTCGGTGGTGTACGAGCCGGTCTGGAAAGGCACGTTCTGGCCGACGAGGATTTCCGCCGCTTCGTTGTCCAGGGTCAGCAGGCTCGGGGTGGACAGCAGGTTGTTCTTCGAGTCGCTGGACAGGGCGGTGACCAGCGCGCCGAAATTGCTGGTGCCGATGCCGATGATGGCGCCGTCCGGCAGGGTGATGTTCTTGTCCTTGCCATTCCCCAGCAGGGTACCGATCGACAGGCCGGTGCCGCTGAAATTGGTGCCGCCGGCGACGTTGCCGGCGCGCGCCGCCCATTGCACGCCGAGGGCTTCGTTGATGTCGCCGCTGACTTCGACGATGGCCGCTTCCACCAGCACCTGGGCCCGTGGCTGGTCCAGCTGGGTGATGACTTTGTCGAGCATGCTCAGTTGCGCCGGGTCGGCCATCAGCACCAGGGCGTTCTGGCTTTCGTCGGCGCTCACCAGTATCGAGTTGCCGCTGCCCTTGCCTTCGCCGCCACCGCGATTGCCGTCTTCCAGGCGCTTGCCGATGCCGTCGAGCAGCTTCGAGAGTTTTTTCGCATCGCTGTGGTGCAGGCGTACCACCCGCGCGCTGTCATTGGCATTGCTCGGCACGTCGATGGCCTTGACCAGATCGGCCATGCGCTGGCGGGCCTGGGCGGAGCCCGCGAGGATCACCCGGTTGCTACGGGCGTCGCCCACGGCCTTGGCGTCGCTGGGGCCGTTGCCCGTCTGGCTGATGCTTTCGTTCAGGGTCCGGGCCACATCGCTGGCCCAGGCGTGCTTGAGCGCCACGGTGCTGAACGAGCGGTTGCCGGCCTGGTCCAGTTCGCTGACCACCTGGCGGATGCGCTCGACGTTGCTGGCGCTGTCGGAAACCACCAGGGCATTGGAGCTGGCCGAGGGCGCGACATAGGCGTCGTCGCTCACCAGCGGGCGCACCACCCCGGAGATTTCCGCGGCGTTGGCGTTGCGCAGGTCCAGGACCCGGGTCACGAACTCATCGCCCGATTGCTCGCTGGATTTGGTCTTGGCTTCCACCGCCGGCACGATCAGCACCCGGTCGCCCTGGTCCAGGGCGACGAAACCCTGGCTGCGCAGCACGCTGAGGAACAGCGAGTAGATACCGTCCTTGTCCAGTGCATTGGACGATTGCACGCTGACCTTGCCTTGCAGCCGGGCATCGACCACCAGGGTCTTGCCGGTGATTTCACCGACTTCGCTGGCCAGGTCGCGCAGTTCGGCGTCCTTCATGTTCAGCGTCCACAGGCGCTGGGTGGTGAGGGCAGCACTGCTGGGCATGGCACTCAAAAGAAGGCCGAGGCTGAGCACGGCGCCTGCAATCTTGGACAGTTTCATGGTGTGTTCTCTATCGCTCGCAGAAGGGCCGTGGCTTTTCGGTCGGCGACCTCCGGTGGGGTTGTCTGGGGGCTGAGCAGGCGCAGCTGGCGCCCGGGTAGCAGCAGGTTCTGTTCACGGCCGTTGCGCAGCACCACCACCTGATCGGCGCTGACGCTCTTGAGCAGCGTGCCGTCGGGCAGGCGTTCGCCCGGGGAGTAGAAGGCCCGGCTGTCGGCGTACTGGATCAGGGCCCTGGATTGTTCGGGCTGGCTGCCCAGCAGGCTGGCGAGCAGGACCAGCGGCAGGCTGGCCTGAGCGCTGTCGAATTCGACCGGCACGGCGCCGAACACCCTGGCGATGTTGCGATCGTCCAGGGGCGCGGGCAGCGGTTTTTCGGCGCTGGCGCTCGGTACCGCGCTCGGTACCGGCTGGCCCGCCACGACTTGCCGGTAGGTCCAGCTGTCGAGGCCGAGCCAGGCCAGCCACAGGCCCAGGACGACCAGGCTGGCGGGCAGCAGGTAGCGTTGGCCGGAGCCGCGCGGGCGCCATGAGAGCAGCATTTTCATGGGCGTTTCGGCAGCATGCGTCTGAGCACGCCATGCCCGCGCCATTGGTGGAGGATCACCGCGGCGATATGGCCGGCCACCAGCAGGGCCAGGGCCATGCAGCTGTAGTGGTGAAGCTCTTCGAAAAAGGTGATGGCCGCCGGGTCCTGCAAGGGTTGCGGGAGCCGCAGACCGAACAGGTCGATCGGGCGCGACATCATCAGCACGCCGCTGAACAGCACGGTACCGAGGGTGACCAGCAGGGCAGCGTGCCCGGCATGCACCAGCTTGCGCTCAGCCGCGCTCTGATGGGCGGGCGCCGCCGGAGCGGGATGGCGCACCAGGTAGAACAGCCGCAGGACGAACAGCGGCACCAGCAGGGTGGTCAGCGAGACATTGATAAAGGCGATCGCCTGTTGGACCGACGGCGAAGGCTGCAACAGGGCGCTGGTATAGCCGCTGATCGTGGCCCACAGCACAACGGCGGCGAACAACCAGTGCAGCAGCCTGCGCGGTTTTGAGTAGTGAGGGTGATTCATGTCGATTCCCAAGGTCCGCAACGCGGTGCCGGGGCACCACGCTGCGGTTGGTCAGGTTATGGATTACTTGCGAATCCAGGCGTCTTTCCAGTTGCTGCCCACGCCAGGCTCGAACTGCGTGGCGCCCGCGTTCCACTGGATGCAGTAGCCGCTGTAAGGGAACGGCTTGCACTCATAGACGTTGCCGTCCTTGGCCAGGACCTTGGTGCCGGCCTTGTAGCCGGTCAGGCCTTTGGGGAAGACGAAGTCGTAATCACCGCCGCCGCCCACTTCTTCGGCTTTGAGGGTGATGCGCTGGCTTTGTTGCAGCTGCTCGCCTTTCTCCGGCTTGGCCACGACTACCACGTCGTACTCACCTTCGCTGACGTTACGCAGCGGGATGGAGAAGTGCGGGGTGTTGTTGCCAGGCTCGGCTTGTACGTGAGCAATGCTCTCGTTCTTGCCGTTGAAGACCGTCGAGCTGATGGTGTACTTGCCGCCCTGGGCAATGGCGTTGAAGTGCAGGTCGGTGGCGTTGTCCTTCAAGGTGTACTCGGCCTGCAGGCCGGAAAGTTTCAGCTCGCCAGGAATGCTCGGCTGCTCTTTCTGGATTTCCACACGCACCACGTCGCTGTTGTTCTTGGCGTACATGGTGTTCTTGCCGTAGTTGGGCACGACTTCGTTGTTGGCGTTGAGCTCGCCCATCACATAACCGGCATTGGCCTTGTTGACCTTTTCCGCCAACAGGAACGGCCAGGTGTTGGCCTGGGCCTGCTCGGCGGTCTCGATGTTCAGGCGGGTCTGGCGGTTCTGCTGTTCGCCGGCATTGGTGAACACGCGAGTGCTGACCTTGTCGCCGACTTGCAGTTGTTCCGGCTGTACGGCACCGAGGATTTTCCAGTCAGGAATCGGCGCGCCATCGTTGTCGATGTTGACGTCGATGGCCTGGTAGAAGGTGGCGGCGGTGTCGGCGATTTTCCAGGTCGCCAGGATCACGTGGTAACCGCTGCGGTCAGCAGGAATGTTGACCTTGTGCTTGGTCTTGCCACCGGCCGGCGGACGCACGCCACCGGCGTTTTCATTGAGCAGCGGGGTCATCTCGAAGGAGTCGCGGGTCAGCGGCTGGTTCGGGTTCCAGTCTTTCTTGGTGATGTAGAACTGGTAGTAGGCGCTGGCGTGACCGGCGGAGTAGTGCCAGGTGAATTCATTCATGCCCGGCTTGATCGTGGTTTTCTGCCAGCGGGTCGCCGTCTGCTCGTTGAGCTGCGAGAAGCTGGTGATACCGCCCGCCGGGATGGTGCCGTTCGCCGGACCGCATTTGGTGAAGTCGCCCGAGCAGTAATCCTTGGGGTAGTGATGCTGAACCGATGGCGAGTACTCGACACTCTGCGGTTCGTAAGTGACAGGGCCGCAATCGCGGTTGAGGTTACCGCCGGTGGCGGAGCACATGAAGGCACGGGACTTCGGACTTTCGACATAACCGTGGGCGAAGGCTTGCTGGCTGGCCAGTGAAGCCAGGCCGAGGGTGATGGCCAACGGAAGCTTGCGCATGGCGCTGGCGCGGGTGTTATGAAGCATCGAATCACCTTGAGTTAGGGATGTGAAAGAGTCTTTTTTGAGTTCTTCGATGCCGGCCGCCCAATGGGTCGACCTGGAATGTTCCTGGTCCGCGGCGCCCGGTTTCGAAGGGGGCCTAGGATGCCGAGCGGGGCTTTTGCCTTGTATGAGACGAGTACGAAACGGCGAGCCAGGGAATGGAACAAAATGTTTCAGGAGGGCAGCCTGGGGTTACCCAGGGTCGGAATTGTTACTTAGGGCTGTCCGGGGTGGGTCAGGCGTGGCGTTCGATATCGCCCAGCATGCGTTCGATGACCGACAGCACCGCGTGGCGTTGCACCTCCAGGGCCTGCTCGCCTTCATGAGTCGCACGTTGCAGGTCGAGGCAGGCCCGCATCAACGCCGGCGAATCGACCGTGCAGGCCAGGCCGCTGACCCGGTGGACCCACTGTTCGAGGAACTCCGGTGTGTCGGGCAGCGGGGCGCTCAGCAGCTCGCGCTCCTGTTCCAGGTTCCGACGCAGCTCCTGGAGCAAGCGCTCCTTGAGCGGCGGATCGTTCTGGAAACCCTCCAGGTAGGACAGGTCGAACGTCGCGGCAGCCTCCTCGTCAGGCGCTGGGGCGGGGGGCGGGGTGAGGGGGGCGTTGAGGGATGAACTGGATAGCCCGGGCGCTTTCAGCTTGCCGAGTATTTCCCGCAGACGCTCGAGGACGATGGGTTTGATCATCAGGTCGTCCATGCCGGCCGCCTGGCAACGCTGATTTTCGTCTGCCAGGGCGCGGGCGGTGTAGCCGATGATCGGGATCCTGGGCAGCCCGCGCGACTGTTCTGCGGCACGGACATTGCGGGCCAGGGCGTAGCCGTCCATGTGCGGCATGTTGCAATCGGTGACCAGCACATCGAACTGGCCCTGTTCCCAGGCTTGCAACGCCGCCTTGCCATTGCTGACGTAGGTCCCGCGATGGCCGAGCCTGAGCAGTTGCTGTTCGAGCACCAGGCCGTTGGTGGAAACGTCGTCGACGATCAGTACATTCAACCCGGCCACCGCCGTAGCACCTTGAAGGGCATGCTGCGGCTCGTCCTCGTCCGGTTGCCAGGGCAGGGTCAGTTCGAAGCTGACCCGGCAACCCTGGCCCGCTGCACTGGCGAGGCGGATGCTGCCGCCCATGAGTTCGACCAGCTGTTTGCAGATGCTCAGGCCCAGGCCGGAGCCGCCGTGCAGGTGGGCGATCTCGGCGTGGGCTTGCTGGTAAGGCGCGAAAATCTGCGGCTGCTGATCCTCGGCGATGCCGATGCCGGTGTCGCTGACATGGAACATCAGGCGGCTTTGCCGAGGCCCCGAGTCCAGCTCCTGGACCGACAGTTCGACCCAGCCCTGGTTCGTGAACTTCAAGGCGTTGGACAACAGGTTGTGAAGGATCTGCGTCAGGCGCAGGGCGTCCACCTGGTAGCGCCGCTCGGGGGGCAGGCGGTGTTGCAGCTTCAGCTCCAGGTGTTTTTCCCGGGCCTGCGCGGCGAACAGCTCAAGGCAGTTGGCCAATAGTTGATCGAGGTCGGTGGGGCCGGGCACCAGCTCCATCTGGCCGGTCTCGACCTTGTCCAGATCGAGAATGTTGCCGATCAGGTCGATCATCGATTGCGCCGACTGCTGGGCGATGCTGAGGTTTTGCGAAGGGGTGGACGCGCCGCTGGTTTCCAGCTCCAGCAGGCCGACCATGGCGTTCAGCGGGGTGCGCAGTTCATGGCTCATGGTCGCGAGGAACTGGCTTTTCGCGGCGCTGGCGTCGACTGCCTGCTGTTGGGCTTCGAGCAGCTTGTGTTCCAGGTGCTTGCGCACGCTGATGTCGATCCAGCCGCCCAGCAGGCCCTGCTGCTTGCCGAGTGCGGTGTAGAAGGGCACCAGCCATTGGTAGATATGATGGGCCTGGCCATCGACCTCGATCACGCTGTCGAGGAATTGTGACTGGCGGTTATCCAGCAGCCGTTGGTGCTGCTCTTCCAGATCCAGGGCCAGGGCGCGTGGGGCGATGCCTTGTTCTTGCGGCGTGGTGCCGCGCATCTCGTCCAGGGACCGGCCGAAGAACTGCTCATAAGCGTGGTTGCAGGTGCTCAGGCGCCCTTGCAAGTCACGCACGTAAAGCGGGATGGGCAAGCCGTTGAGCAAGGCGAACTGGAAGGCCAGTTGGTCCTTGAGCTGATTCTGCGCGACGCGCCGCTGGCGGATCTGAATCCGCAGGCGCCAGTTCCAGTAAAACGACAGCAGTACCAGCACCAGGACCAGCGCGGCGCTTTGCCAGACCCAGCTCGGCAGATAGGCCCAGAGCGAACCCTTGGTGGCGGGCCGCGCCAGGATGCTGATGCGGTGCTGATTGCCGTCCGAAGTTTTCAACGAATACAGGAGCTTGTTGAGAATACTCAGGAGTTCGGGGTGCTTGGCCGATACGGCGAACACCAGGGGCTCGGCCTGGGCCTGGAACTGCTTGCCGGCCCGGAGCCGGGGATTGTCTAGCAGTTGGGCATCGGCGGCGCTGTTCAGCGTGGCGTCGACCATGCCCTGTTCGACCAGATGCAGGGACTGGGAGTAGTGGTCGGTGAGTACCAGTTCGATGCTCGGGTAGCGACTCTGGAGCAGAGGCTGCAGGGGATGCCCGGCGGCGATCGCCAGGCGCCTGCCCCCCAGGGCCGCCAGCGAGCTGGGGGAACTGGCGCCTTCGCGGGTAATGAAGGCCCAGTAGTCGGTGCCGAAGCCATCGCTGAATAACAGGCGCTTCTGCCGGACCGGAGCCGGTGCCAGCGACAGGGCGATTTGCGCCTCATCCCGTTCCAGGCGCTGGCGGTCGATGTCCGGGGACTGGCTGTCGATGATGTTCAGTTGCAGTTGATAGTCGTCGGCCAGGCTGCGCAGCACATTGAACGCCAGTCCGGCCCATTGGCCGTCGGCCTTGCGGTACAGGTAATTGGGGATTTCGTGGGCGATCAGGTTCAGCGAAGGAAGATGCTTGAGCCAGTTGTCTTCCGCGCTGTTGAGGGCGAAGGAGTCGGTCGGCGCGAACAGCCAGGGCGAGCGTTCCCAGTGCTGCAATATCTCCTGCTTGCGCTCCCGGGAAACCGTCTTCAGCGCGGCGTTGATCAGGGGCACCAGATTGTCCTCATGCCCGCGGGCAGCGAAGCTGAAACCCATGGCCGGCAGACTGGCGACGTACTTGTTCTGCAACTTGAGGTTGGCCAGGCTGCGCATGTAGAAATTGGTGCGCAGCTGATCGCCGATCAGGGCGTCGGCTTCGCCGTCGGACAGGCGCTGCAGGCCTTCGACAATGCTGTTGATCACGATCAATTCAGCCTTGGGATAGGCCTTGCCGACTGTTTCAGCCTGCACATAGTAGGCCGGAACCAGCACGCGTTTGCCCGCCAGGTCAGGGGACAGGTCCTTGTCGGTGATGCGCCCGACGATGATCGGCTCGTTGTCCAGGTAGGGCTGGCTGTAGACGAACCCAGATTGTTTTCTTTCGTACTCGGTGGCGCGGGGCATCAGATCGATGTCCCCGTTTGTCAGGCCGGCGATGGCACTGTCCACCGAAGGGTAGGGCACGCGCTGGATCGGCAGTTCGAGAAACTGGCTGATGTGTTCCAGGTAATCGTTGGTGATCTGGTTGAGCACATCGTTGCCACGAGGCTCGGGTTGCTCGTTGGAGGCGCTCACTTCGGCGACCCGTAGCGGGCGAGGGGGCAGCGTCTGACGCATGGCCATCAGCGTGGCCAGGGACAGCGGAGCAGGCTCAGGCTCGGCGGCGCGCAGGGACGCGACACTGGTCAGCAAGAGCATGATCCAGAGGATCAGGCGCGGCAGTCCGGCTGGAGGGTTCGGCATAGTCTCAGGCCAGCCCGACTTCCTGGATGTACAGGTAGAGGCTGGCGTTGCTGTCCAGGCCCAGCTTGCGCATGGCACTGCTCTTCTGGCTGCTGATGGTCTGCTTGGAACGATTGAGGTGCGTGGCTATTTCATTGACCGACAGCCCGGCGCCGTAGAGGCGTAGCACCTCGACTTCGCGAGGGGACAGTTGTTCGACCTCGGCCAGAGGCTCCATGGGGTCGAACAGATGCCGGATGGACGGGGAGACGAAGGGTTTGGCCTGGCTGGCGCGAATGGCCTTTTGCAGGTCGCCTTGTACCCCGCGCTTGCTGATCAACCCCTGGACCCCCAGCTTGAGGATCGAGGCCAGCAGCGCCGGGTTGTTGAGCATGGTCACCACGATGACCGCGATCTGGGGGTAACGGCGGCGCAACTGTTCGATCAGACGGAGGCCGTCGGCCTGTTCGCTGTGGGGCATCATCAGATCGGTGACGACCAGATCGCAGGGCTGTTCGGCCAACAGCTGGAACAGCCCTTCGACATTCTGGGCCTCGCCGACGATCTGCAGTGTGCTGTCGCTGCTGAGCGAGGCGCGGATGCCAATGAGCGTGAGCAGGTGATCATCGGCGACTATTACTTTCCTTTGCATCTGTGGCGGGTTCCTGTCCGTGCGTAGCGTGAGCGAGTGCATAGAGTTAAGCAGAACGCATGCAAGTATCTGGCAGTGTCAGTGGTGTGCAGGGTACTCCTGTCGCGTGGCGCGATGAAGTGTCCGTGACTTTCATACTTGGAGTTACCCAAGCCTCCGGTTTTGTATCGAGAAGAGGATGGGGCTGGTTGGCGATTTGATGCGCGTCAAAGCTTGGCCCGCAAGGGGGAATAGAGAGACCCGGAGTTGCCGCTGTGTAATGACGGCAGCCAACCCCTATCTACATAGAGATAGTCCTCGGTCGCATGAGGTCACTTTAGGATTTTTCCTTTCTGAAATTAGGAATATAAGAATTGTCTCATTGAGAAGGCCGCATTTTCTTACGGACAATAACGGCTGCGTTGAGTGCACCATCTCCCGTCATCGGACGACAAAAAATCCTTCTGTTTAGATGAAGAAGCCTGCCTGCAATGATGATTGCTTCAAGTTTCCCCCCCCTGACAATACTGATGACCTTTATATGAAGCGAAATATTTTTATCTCGATATTTATTCTGTTTTTCATCTTCTCTGCATTTGTACCGAGTTATGTGTTTGCCGCTGGATGGTTCAGGCCGACAGCTTCGGCTATTTCATTACCTACTAGCCTTGTCGTACCAGGAAATGCTGTCGTAGGGTCAATACTATGGACCTCCAGTCCAGTAACTTCGCAACTGCGGGATGGAGCAGTGCTTGACGATAACAATACGATTTGGGCCTCTGTAAATAATGGAACATTGGCTCCAGGCTTTACCGATGTTTTCCAGACCAACATTTCTGGTTTGGGAATCAAATGGTGGGGCACATGGAAGGCTCGGAACTTTCCGGGTGGTCTCACCATGCCCATAGTTGATCCAAGCACCTTCAGCCCTGGCCCGACTGGCTGGAAGAATGGTGACACCTATCCACAAACCATCTGGGTAGAGCTAATAAAAATAGGTCCGATTGAAAAAGGGACGTTATCGGTCCAAACCACCACTACAATGAGATTTAACTGCCAGTTGGGAGGTTGTCAGAACTGGGGGGTCAGCGTTTCGAATACCAGCACCGTATTGGCTGGGCCAACCTGTACCGTTTCTACACCGGCGATTCCGGTATCGATGGGCAACATTGCGACCACGATTTTTACGGGCATGGGCACTACATCTCCTCCTCGCCCTTTTACCATTACCTTGGCTTGCTCGGGGGGGGAGCAGGGTACTGCGATCAGTTCCTATGTCACGCTGACGGACGTGTCCCGCCCAGACAATACCTCCACCACGTTGTCGCTCACTTCTGCATCGACCGCATCCGGGCTGGGCATTCATATCCTCAAAGAGGATGTCGTGCTCGGTTATGGGCCTGACTCCAGTTCTGCTGGGAATATCAATCAATGGAAGGCGGGCACAATCGCGCAAGGCGTGTCGGTATTTCAGATTCCACTCAGTGCGCGTTATGTGCAGATTGCGCCAAATGTATCGCCTGGTAGTGCAAACGGATTGGCGACTTTCACGATGAGTTATCAGTGAGCTAAAGGCGTGTAGATAATTTCCAGAAGACTGAGCCAGAAGGAACAATCACATCTGCAAGAGCTTGGAAGGGGGATCGGTGATGAGACCTGACTTGATCTTGAGCTCGGATCCCCCAGTTTTTTGTGGCTGAAAACAATAGGGCCCCATATGGGGCCCTATTTTAAAGAGATCTATTGTCAGTGGTGTTCTAATGAGCGCCACTGAACACCGGCAAAAACGCGTCAGACGTTGAAGCGGAAGTGCATCACGTCGCCGTCCTTGACGATGTAGTCCTTGCCTTCCAGGCGCCATTTGCCGGCTTCCTTGGCACCGGCTTCACCCTTGAACTGGATGAAGTCGTCGTAGGCAATCACTTCGGCGCGGATGAAGCCTTTTTCGAAGTCGGTGTGGATCACGGCGGCGGCCTGCGGGGCGGTGGCGCCGACGCGAACGGTCCAGGCGCGCACTTCCTTTACACCCGCGGTGAAGTAGGTCTGCAGGTTGAGCATTTCGTAACCGGCGCGGATCACGCGGTTCAAGCCCGGCTCTTCCAGGCCCAGGGCCTCGAGGAACATGTCTTTCTCTTCACCGTCGTCCAGCTCGGCGATTTCCGCTTCGATCTTGTTGCAGACCGGAACCACCATGGCGCCTTCTTCTTCGGCGATGGCCTTGACCACGTCCAGCAGCGGGTTGTTCTCGAAACCGTCTTCGGCGACGTTGGCGATGTACATCACCGGCTTGGTGGTCAGCAGGTGGAAGCCGCGGATCACCAGCTTCTCCTCGGCGCTCATGTTCTTCATCAGGCTGCGCGCTGGCTTGCCTTCGGTGAAGTGCGCGATCAGTTGCTCGAGCAGGGCTTTCTGCGCCACGGCGTCCTTGTCACCGCCCTTGGCGTTGCGCGCGACTTTCTGCAGTTGCTTTTCGCAGCTGTCGAGGTCGGCGAAGATCAGTTCCAGGTCGATGATCTCGATGTCGCGTTTCGGGTCGACGCTGTTGGACACGTGGATCACGTTGTCGTCTTCGAAGCAGCGGACCACGTGGGCGATGGCATCGGTTTCGCGGATGTTGGCCAGGAACTTGTTACCCAGGCCTTCACCTTTCGAGGCACCCGCCACCAGGCCGGCGATGTCGACGAACTCCATGGTGGTCGGCAGCACGCGCTCGGGCACCACGATGGCGGCCAGGGCGTCCAGACGCGGATCCGGCATCGGCACGATGCCGCTGTTCGGCTCGATGGTGCAGAAGGGGAAGTTCTCGGCCGCGATACCGGATTTGGTCAGGGCGTTGAACAGGGTGGACTTGCCGACGTTAGGCAGGCCGACGATGCCGCAGTTGAATCCCATGGTGTTTCCCCTCGGATAAGAGTCAGGCCTTCTGGCTGTGCAGGTTTTTCATCGCACGGTTCCATTCACCGGCGAAGATATCCGGCAGCACGCCGAGGGCAAAATCGATGCTGGCATCGAGCTTTTCCTGTTCGGCGCGCGGCGCACGACCCAGGACAAAGTTCGAGACCATGCTGGCGACGCCTGGGTGGCCGATGCCAAGCCGCAAGCGGTGAAAGGTATTCTGGTTGCCCAGTTGCGCGATGATGTCGCGCAACCCGTTGTGCCCGCCATGCCCGCCGCCCTGTTTGAGCTTGGCGACGCCGGGTGGCAGGTCGAGTTCGTCATGCGCCACCAGGATTTCTTCGGGCTTGATGCGGAAGAAACCGGCCAATGCCGCCACGGCCTGGCCGCTGCGGTTCATGTAGGTGGTGGGTATCAGCAGACGAATGTCCTGACCCTGGTGCGAAAAGCGCCCGGTCAGGCCGAAATATTTGCGATCGGCCACAAGGCTGACGCCTTGTTTCTCGGCGATACGCTCAACAAAAAGGGCCCCTGCGTTATGCCGGGTCTGTTCGTATTCGGCGCCTGGATTACCCAGGCCAACGATCAGTTTGATGGCAGTCACGATAGGGGCCCTTCCTTGGAGTTGTGGATAACATCGCCGCGACTGGAACGTGCGGCGAAAGTGGACGACAAGTGCTCATTTACCATTATGTAAACTCCGCGTTCCCGCCCGCTTTCTCGCTACGTTCCAGTCCGCGATGTTTCCGGTAACTCCGGCAAGCAGAGTGAATTACTCTGCAGCGCCTTCTGCAGCTTCTGGAGCAACACGTGGAGCGTGAACGTTGGCAACAGCCAGGTCGTTACCGTGAGCCAGAGCAACGAACTCAACGCCTTTAGGGGCCTTGATGTTCGACAGGTGAACGATGGTGCCGATTTCAGCGTCGCCCAGGTCGACTTCGATGAACTCAGGCAGGTCTTTCGGCAGGCAGGACACTTCGATTTCAGCGATAACGTGCGAAATCTCGCCGCCTTTCTTGACCGGAGCAGCTTCGTTGATGAAGTGCACTGGAACGATAGCGGTCAGTTTCTGACCAGCAACAACGCGTACGAAGTCAGCGTGCATCACGTGGCCTTTGGCCGGGTGACGTTGCAGCGCCTTGATCACGACGTTTTGCTTGGTGCCGCCAACGTTCAGTTCGATAACGTGGCTGAAAGCCGCTTCGTTTTCGAGCAGTTTGGCAACTTCTTTGGCCAGCATGCTGATGGATTCAGGGGCTTTGTCGCCACCGTAAACTACAGCTGGAACCAGGCTTGCGAGACGACGCAGGCGGCGGCTCGCACCTTTCCCCAGGTCGGAACGCAGTTCAGCATTCAGAGTAAAATCGTTCATGTTGTATCTCCAAAATAACCACACTCGCCCCAGCGTTTGCGACCAGCGCTAAAGGCGATATGGGCAAAAAAGCCCCGCCCCAACAGGAATGCTGGGGCGGGGCGCTTTTCGTCATCGAGATGTAAGGCTAGGGCAGGGCCCTAGCGGAACATCGCGCTGATCGATTCTTCGTTGCTGATACGGCGAACCGCTTCGGCAACAACCGGTGCGATATCCAGTTGACGGATACGCGCACAGGCTTGTGCTGCAGCGGACAGCGGGATGGTGTTGGTCACCACCAGCTCGTCCAGCACGGAATTTTCAATGTTCTCGATTGCTCGACCCGACAGCACGGGGTGTGTGCAGTAGGCAAAGACCTTGGCAGCGCCATGCTCTTTCAGGGCCTTGGCCGCGTGGCACAGGGTGCCGGCGGTATCGACCATGTCGTCAACCAGGATGCAGGTACGGCCTTCAACGTCACCGATGATATGCATCACTTCAGAGTGATTGGCTTTCTCGCGGCGCTTGTCGATGATCCCGAGATCCACGCCCAGGGATTTGGCCACGGCACGTGCACGCACGACGCCGCCAATGTCCGGGGAGACGATCATCAGGTTTTCGAAACGTTGGTCTTCGATGTCATCCACCAGAACCGGGGAGCCGTAGATGTTATCTACCGGAATATCGAAGAAGCCCTGAATCTGGTCAGCATGCAGATCAACCGTGAGAACACGGTCGATGCCGACTACGGTAAGCATGTCAGCCACGACTTTCGCGCTGATAGCTACACGTGCGGAACGCGGACGGCGATCCTGACGGGCATAACCAAAGTAAGGAATTACAGCAGTGATTCGAGTCGCTGAGGAGCGGCGGAAGGCATCAGCCATCACGACGAGTTCCATCAGGTTATCGTTGGTCGGAGCGCAAGTCGGCTGAATAATGAAGACGTCTTTACCGCGGACATTTTCATTGATCTCAGCGGTAATTTCGCCGTCGGAAAATTTACCGACAGAGATGTCACCGAGAGGGATATGCAGCTGACGTACGACACGCCGAGCCAGATCGGGGTTAGCGTTCCCCGTAAAGACCATCATCTTGGACACGCGCAGTACCTGAAGGCTGAGGGTATACCTGGATGAGTATAAGGAAAATGGCAGGGGCGGCTGGATTCGAACCAACGCATGGCAGGATCAAAACCTGCTGCCTTACCGCTTGGCGACGCCCCTGTATCTGTTGCATCAAGTGCCTGGCACTTGGTTCCTTTTAGAGCAGACTTTGCAGCTTGCGATGCAACATCGAAACGTTGCTTCCTTTTGCTACAAACCCTGTAAGGGTCTCTGTAAGAAGGGCCGAGACTTTATCAGCTTCAGCTTTGCTTGGGAAGCCCCCAAACACACAACTTCCAGTTCCGGTCAGTTTTGCTTCGGTAAATTTACCTAGCAAATTCAATGCGTTACGTACATCTGGATAACGCCTTGCAACCACCGGCAAACAGTCATTTCTGCCGTTTCCCTTGGGAACGGGGCGCACTTTAATGGGCGGAGTGTCACGTGTCAACAGCGGATCTGAAAAAATTTCTGCTGTACTTACAGAGACTTGCGGCACCAGCACGAGATACCAAGGTTCCTCGGGGTCTACCGGGGTGAGTTTTTCTCCCACGCCCTCGGCGAAAGCCGCATGCCCACGCACGAAAACCGGCACGTCGGCGCCCAGGGAAAGGCCCAGCGCGGCCAGGCGATCTTCGTTCCAGCCCAGTTGCCAGAGGTGATTCAGGCCCAGCAGAGTGGTCGCCGCATTGGAACTGCCGCCACCGATGCCGCCGCCCATGGGCAGGACTTTCTCGATCCAGATATCGATGCCCAACGGGCATGCGGACTGTTCCTGAAGCTGTTTGGCCGCGCGCACGATCAGGTTGCTGTCGTGGGGGACGCCGGCGAACTCCGTATGCAGGCGAATGACGCCGTCATCACGCACGGCAAAGGTGATTTCATCGCCGTAATCGAGAAACTGAAAAATTGTCTGCAGTTCGTGATAGCCGTCTTCACGGCGGCCGAGGATGTGCAGCATCAGATTGAGCTTTGCCGGGGAGGGCAGGGTCAGTCGTGGCGCGTTCATGCTTACTGCCCCAGCTTGCGTGGTTGCCATTCCTTGATCACCAGCGTGACGTCAAGGTCGCGGCCATGCAGCTTGATCCGCTCGGGCAGCCAGTAACCGCTCTGTTGTGCATAACTCAGGTATTCGACCTGCCAGTTGTCCTGTTCGAGATTGGACAGGCGGCTGTCGCCGTCCAGGGTCAGGCGACTCTTGCTGTCGGGGGCGGGCAGCCCGCGAACCCACCAGGCCAGATGCGAGACCGGCAGGTTCCAGCCCAGCTGTTCTTCGAGCAGGGCTTCCGGAGTCGGGGCTTCGTAACGTCCCTGGTTGGCGACTTCCAGCGCGACCTTGCCGGGACGTCCGGTCAGGCGGGCGGCGCCGCGACCCAGCGGGCCGGACAGGCGGATATCGTAGTAATCCTGGCGCTGCAGCCAGAACAGCGTGCCGCTGCCCGAATCCTTGGGGGCGCGAATGCCGATCTTGCCGTTGATCTGCCAGCCGTCGAGGCCGCTCAGTTGCTGTTTGTGCTCGCGCCATAGCGCGGGGCTGCCGTGACCCTCGACGGATTCGCGGGTGCCGAAACCCGAGCAGCCGGCGAGCAGGGCGATAAAGCTGAAAACGATAAGGTGGCGCAAAAACATAGTCTTAAAGGGTCTCTGATCCGGTCAGGCGCTTGATGGTGCTGCGCAGGATAGGGCTGTCGGGCTGGTCCTTGAGGAACTTGCTCCAGATCTGCTTGGCTTCGCGTTGCTTGCCATTGGCCCAGAGCACTTCGCCCAGGTGCGCGGCGACTTCCTGGTCGGGAAAGCGTTCCAGCGCCTGGCGCAGCAGGCGTTCGGCTTCCGCGAGGTTGCCCAGGCGATAGTTCACCCAGCCCAGGCTGTCGAGTACCGCCGGATCGTCCGGGGTCAGCTGGTGGGCCTGTTCGATCAGGGCCTTGGCTTCGGCGTAGCGGGTCGTGCGATCCGACAGGGTGTAGCCGAGGGCGTTCAATGCCATGGCGTTGTCCGGCTCGCGCTTGATGATCAGGCGCAGGTCCTTTTCCATCTGGGCCAGGTCGTTGCGCTTCTCGGCCTGCATCGCACGGGTGTAGAGCAGGTTCACATCGTCCGGGTATTGCTGCAGGGCTTGCTGGAGAATCTTCCAGGCCTTGTCGCCCTGTTTGTTGGCGGACAGGGTTTCGGCTTCGATCAGGTACAGCTGGATGGCGTAGTCCGGCTGGGTGTCGCGGGCGGCGGCCAGGCGTTTTTCGGCTTCGGCGGTACGGCCGTTGTTCATCAGGATGTCGGCCTGGCGCAATTGTGCCGGCAGGTAGTCGGTACCTGGGCCGACCTGGCCGTATTCCGCCAGCGCGCCTTGCGGGTCGTTGAGCTCTTCGGCGATGCGGCCCAGGTTCAGGTGCGCCGAATCGACGTGGCTTTCCCGGGCGATCAGGTCTTCCAGGTAACCCTTGGCCTCTTCCCAGTCCTTGGCTTCCAGGCAGACCAGCGCCAGGGAGTAGCGCAGCTCGTCGTCTTCCGGATACTGCTGGACCAGGCTGGAGAACTGGGCCTTGGCGTCGTCCATGCGATCCTGCTCGACCAGCATGCGCGCGTAAGTCAGGCGCAGGCGCTTGTCGTCCGGGTACTTGCGAATGCTTTTTTCCAGCAGCGGCAGGGCTTCGTCGGCGCGGCTGAGGCTCTGCAGCAGGCGGGCGCGCAGGAGGATCGGCGCGATCTCGCCTTCTTCCGGCGGGTTCTGCTCCAGCAGCTTCAGGGCTTCGCGGGTATCGCCGTCCTGTTGCAGCAGCAGCGCCTTGCCGAACACCAGTTGGCCGTTGTTCGGGTGTTTTTGCAGCAGGCGGTCGAAACTCTTCATCAGACCGTTGCGGGTGTCCTGGTCGGTGTCGGCGGCCGACAGCGCGAGGAAATCGAAATGGGTATCGCCCTTGCCCTGCAGGACTTTTTCCATATAGACCATGGATTCGTCGTAACGCCCGGTGCGGGCCAACTGGATGGCGGCGGCACGCTGGGCTTCCAGGTCGTCCGGGGCGTTTTTCGCCCAGATCAGCGCAGTGTCCAGCGCGGCCTGGTCGGCGCCCAGGTATTCGGCGATGCGAAACGCCCGCTCGGAGATGCCCGGGTCCTGGGTATTGATGGCCTGGGTGACATAGTTGTCCAGGGCAATGTCGAAACGATTGCGTTGGCCAGCCAGCTCCGCGCTCAGCAGGCTGAAGACCGTGTCTTCGCTGAACGAGGAGTAAACCTTGGGCTTTTCAGGAGCCGGGGTACTGTCTTCGACCGGCGGCGTACTGTCCGGTGAAACGGGCGCCAAGGCCTGGCAGCCGCTGAGGAAGACAAAAGCGAGGAGCAACGCGGAAGATCTATTCATATAGGAAGAGGACGACTAACCTGCGGTCGGATCATCATGACACAAGCCTTCGGCCAAACATAACCGAGACTCAGCGGATGCCTTACAGAGGCAGTCTATTGGGACAATAGTCGGCAGTGGTTGTTCTGAATCTTTCGAAGTAGGACAATTGTCGGCTTCTCGACATCATCAGCGACCTTGAATGGCCTTCCTCGCACTCGGTATTAACCACAAGACTGCTTCAGTAGACGTCCGCGAGCGCGTGGCCTTTACCCCTGAGCAGTTGGTTGAGGCCTTGCAGCAGCTCTGCCGCCTCACCGACAGCCGCGAAGCTGCGATCCTCTCCACCTGCAATCGCAGTGAACTCTATATAGAACAGGATCACCTTTCGGCGGATGTCGTGCTGCGCTGGCTGGCCGAGTATCACCATCTGAGCCTCGAAGACCTGCGCGCCAGTGCCTATGTGCACGAAGACGATGCGGCCGTTCGTCACATGATGCGCGTCGCCTCGGGGCTGGACTCGCTGGTGCTGGGCGAACCGCAGATCCTCGGGCAGATGAAGTCCGCCTACGCAGTGGCGCGTGAGGCCGGAACCATAGGCCCGCTGCTGGGGCGGCTGTTCCAGGCCACCTTCAGTGCCGCCAAGCAGGTACGTACCGACACCGCCATCGGCGAAAACCCGGTTTCCGTGGCCTTTGCCGCGGTGAGCCTGGCGAAACAGATTTTCAGCGATCTGCAGCGCAGTCAGGCGCTGCTGATCGGCGCCGGCGAGACCATTACCCTGGTCGCCCGCCACCTGCATGACCTGGGGGTCAAGCGCATCGTGGTCGCCAACCGCACGCTGGAGCGCGCCAGCACCCTGGCCGAACAGTTTGGAGCCCATGCCGTGCTGCTGTCGGATATTCCTCAGGAGCTGGTGCACAGCGATATCGTCATCAGTTCCACCGCCAGCCAGTTGCCGATCCTTGGCAAGGGCGCGGTGGAAAGCGCGCTGAAGCTGCGCAAGCACAAGCCGATCTTCATGGTGGATATTGCCGTGCCGCGGGATATCGAGCCGGAAGTCGGCGAGTTGGACGACGTTTACCTCTATACCGTCGACGATCTCCACGAAGTGGTCGCCGAAAACCTCAAGAGCCGCCAAGGCGCGGCGCAGGCGGCGGAAGAGCTGGTGAACATCGGCGCCGAGGACTTCATGGTGCGCCTGCGCGAGCTGGCTGCGGTGGACGTGCTCAAGGCGTATCGTCAGCAGAGCGAGCGCCTGCGCGATGAAGAACTGCAAAAGGCCCTGCGCATGCTGAGCAACGGCAGCAGCGCCGAAGACGTCCTGATGCAACTGGCTCGCGGCCTGACCAACAAACTGCTGCATGCGCCCAGCGTCCAGTTGAAAAAACTGACCGCTGAAGGCCGCCTGGATGCGCTGGCCATGGCCCAGGAACTCTTTGCCCTCGGTGAGGGCGCTTCGGACTCTTCGGATAAAAAACCGCAATGAAAGCGTCACTGCTCAATAAGCTGGATGTCCTCCAGGACCGTTTCGAAGAACTGACCGCGTTGCTTGGCGACGGCGAAGTCATTTCCGATCAGGCCAAGTTCCGCGCCTATTCCAAGGAGTACGCCGAAGTCGAGCCGATCGTCGAGACCTATAAACAGGTGCTCAAGGTCCAGGCCGACCTCGAGGGCGCCCAGGCGCTGCTCAAGGACAGCGACCCGGATATGCGCGAAATGGCGGTGGAAGAAGTCCGCGAGGCCAAGGAACAACTGGTCGAACTGGAAAGCACCCTGCAACGCATGCTGCTGCCCAAGGACCCCAACGACGGGCGCAACGTGTTCCTGGAAATCCGCGCCGGCACCGGTGGCGACGAGGCGGCGATCTTCTCCGGCGACCTGTTCCGCATGTATTCGCGTTATGCCGAGCGGCGTGGCTGGCGGCTGGAGATCCTCTCGGAAAACGAGGGCGAGCACGGCGGCTATAAAGAAGTCATCGCCCGGGTCGAAGGCGAGAACGTCTACGGCAAGCTGAAATTCGAGTCCGGCGCCCACCGCGTGCAGCGGGTGCCGGCCACCGAGTCCCAGGGCCGCATCCATACTTCGGCCTGCACCGTGGCGGTATTGCCCGAGCCGGACGAACAGGAAGCCATCGAGATCAACCCTGCGGACCTGCGGATCGATACCTACCGCTCCTCCGGTGCCGGTGGCCAGCACGTCAACAAGACCGACTCGGCGATCCGCATCACCCACATCCCGTCGGGAATCGTGGTCGAGTGCCAGGAAGAACGCTCCCAGCACAAGAACCGGGCGCGGGCCATGTCCTGGCTGTCGGCCAAGCTCAACGACCAGCAGACCAGCGCCGCGGCCAACGCGATTGCCAGCGAACGCAAGCTGCTGGTGGGGTCGGGCGACCGCTCCGAGCGCATTCGCACCTACAACTTTCCCCAGGGCCGAGTGACCGATCACCGCGTCAACCTGACCCTCTATTCCCTCGATGAAATCCTCGCCGGTGGCGTCGAGGCCGTGATCGAACCGCTTCTGGCCGAATACCAGGCCGATCAACTTGCGGCACTGGGCGAGTAAACATAAATGACCATCATCGCCAGCCTGTTGCGCGCCGCCCAATTGCCCGATTCGCCCACGGCCCGCCTGGATGCCGAGTTGCTGCTGGCCGCCGCCCTGGGCAAGCCGCGCAGCTTCCTGCACACCTGGCCCGAGCGGATCGTGCCCAGCGAAGCGGCGCTGACCTTCTCCAGTTACCTGCAGCGGCGCCGTTCCGGCGAACCGGTGGCTTATATCCTTGGCCAGCAGGGCTTCTGGAAGCTCGACCTGGAAGTGGCGCCACACACCCTGATTCCGCGTCCCGACACCGAATTGCTGGTGGAGGCGGCGCTGGAGCTGCTGCCCGCCACCCCGGCCAAAGTGCTCGACCTGGGCACCGGCAGCGGCGCCATCGCCCTGGCCCTGGCCAGCGAGCGCCCGGCGTGGCGGGTCACCGCGGTCGACCGGGTGCTGGAAGCCGTGGCCCTGGCCGAACGCAACCGCCAGCGCCTGCAACTGGACAATGTCACAGTGCTGAGCAGCCATTGGTTCAGCGCCCTGCAAGGCGAGCGTTATCAACTGATCATCAGCAACCCGCCCTATATCGCCGACACCGACCCGCACCTGGCGGCCGGCGATGTGCGTTTCGAGCCGGAGAGCGCCCTGGTCGCGGGCAAGGACGGGCTGGACGACCTGCGCCTGATCATCGCCCAGGCGCCAGAGCACCTCGAGGCTGGCGGCTGGTTGATGCTCGAGCATGGCTACGACCAGGCGCCGGCCGTACGCGACCTGTTACTCAGCCAAGGGTTCGCCGAGGTACACAGCCGTGTCGACCTGGGCGGTCATGAACGCATCAGCTTAGGAAGCCTGCCGTGCTGAACGATCAGGAATTGCTGCGCTACAGCCGGCAGATTCTGTTGCAGCACGTCGACATCGACGGCCAGTTGCGACTCAAGGCCAGCCGCGTATTGATCGTCGGCCTGGGTGGCCTGGGCGCTCCGGTGGCCTTGTACCTGGCCGCCGCGGGTGTCGGCGAACTGCACCTGGCCGACTTCGATACGGTCGACCTGACCAACCTGCAACGCCAGATCATTCACGACACCGACAGCGTCGGCCTGAGCAAGGTCGATTCGGCGATGGGGCGCTTGTCCGCGATCAATCCCGAGATCCAGCTGGTGCCCCATCGTGCCGCGCTGGATGCCGACTCCCTGGCGGCCGCGGTCACGGCGGTGGATCTGGTACTCGATTGCACCGACAACTTCTCGACCCGCGAGGCAGTGAATGCCGCCTGTGTCGCCGCCGGCAAGCCGCTGGTCAGCGGCGCGGCGATTCGCCTGGAGGGGCAACTGTCGGTGTTCGACCCACGGCGTCCCGAGAGCCCGTGCTACCACTGTTTATATGGGCATGGCAGCGAAGCCGAACTGACCTGCAGCGAGGCCGGTGTGCTCGGGCCGCTGGTGGGGCTGGTGGGCAGCCTGCAGGCCCTCGAGGCCTTGAAGCTGCTGGTGGGGTTCGGCGAGCCGCTGGTGGGCCGCCTGTTGTTGATCGATGCCCTGGGCACGCGCTTTCGCGAACTGCGGGTCAAGCGCGACCCGGGCTGCAGCGTCTGTGGAGGCCAGCATGCGTGAAGCGCCGATCGGCGTCTTCGACTCCGGCGTCGGCGGCCTGTCGGTGCTGGCGGAGATCCAGCAGCGCCTGCCCCATGAATCGCTGCTGTATGTGGCCGATTGCGGCAACATTCCCTATGGCGAGAAAACCCCCGAATTCATCCGTCAGCGTTGCAGCCTGGTCGCCGGGTTTTTCCGCGAGCAGGGCGCCAAGGCGCTGGTGCTGGCCTGCAACACCGCGACCGTGGCCGCTGTCGCCGACCTGCGTCGGGACTACCCGGACTGGCCTATCATCGGCATGGAGCCTGCGGTCAAGCCGGCTGCCGCCGCCACCCGCAGTGGCGTGGTCGGCGTGCTGGCCACCACCGGTACCTTGCAGAGTGCCAAGTTCGCCGCCTTGCTCGATCGTTTCGCCACCGATATCAAGGTCATCACCCGGCCATGCCCGGGCCTGGTGGAACGGATCGAAGCCGGGGACCTGCACAGCCCCGCGTTGCGCCAACTGCTGCAGGGTTATGTCGAACCGCTGCTGGCGGCCGGCTGTGACACCCTCATCCTCGGCTGCACCCACTATCCGTTTCTCAAGCCGTTGCTCAAGTCGATGATCCCCGAGGACATCAGCCTGATCGATACCGGGGCCGCGGTTGCCCGCCAGCTGGAGCGCCTGCTCGGCGAGCGCGAGTTCTTGGCCGCGGGGCCCGCACGCCAGGCCCGGTTCTGGACCAGTGGCGATCCGTGTCACTTCAGACATATTCTGCCGTTGCTCTGGAAAGAGGCGGGAGCGGTGCAAAGCTTCGCTTTATAAAAAATCCTGCAGAAGCGCTGATTTGCGCTGAACTTCTGTTCAAGCACAGATTTCTATTAACGTGTCTGCGGAATCTGTACAACACCATACAAATCGTTTGAAAAGGATGTTCCTGATGAGACGAATGTTTTGTTTGGCTGCGCTTGCAGCTGCACTACTGGGGCAAAGTTTTTCGGCACAAGCGGCCGGCGTCGAGTTTTCGGTGGGGCAGACCGGCGATTCGACCCAGACCTATCGCCTGGGCATGCAATTCGATTGGGACAAGAGCTGGCTGCAAAGCGATGTCGGTCGCCTGACCGGCTACTGGAGCGGCGCCTATACCTTCTGGGATGGCGACGAGAAGTCCAGCAACCACAGCCTGTCGTTCTCGCCGGTGCTGGTGTACGAATTTGCCGGGCAGAACATCAAGCCTTACATCGAGGCGGGGATCGGTGTGGCGGTGTTCGCCAACACTGAGGTTGAGGACAACAAGCTGGGTTCGGCATTCCAGTTCGAGGACCGCTTCGGTTTCGGCCTGCGTTTCAACGGCGGGCATGAAGTCGGTCTCCGTGCCACGCACTATTCCAACGCTGGCATCGCGACGCCCAACGACGGTGTAGAGAGCTACTCGCTGCATTACACCATGCCGTTGTAAGACCCTTTCAGCGATACGCCGTGGCGATGCCGCGGCGTTCGTTGAGGCAGTCCACTTCCCCCATCTCGAACTCCCGGCAGATCAGTGGCCGTTGTTCGTAGATGCTGCACAGCATGCTGTTGCGATCCAGCGCGGCACACCAACCATCATCCAGTCGCAACATGACTTCGCCGCCCCACTCGTCGGTGTCGATAAAACGTTCGGGCACCCCGGTTTCGGTGATCAGCATCACTTCCAGTTGGCAGCAGCAGGCCGCGCAGCTCGAGCAGGTGACCGCCGTTTCGGCGATCTGGGTGACAGGAATAGTGGTCATAGGCGCGCAGTGTAAGGCAGTGGCCGCAGGCTGTGTGAAACCACTGACAGACGCCTGCCGCCCCTTACTCCCGATACTCCTCGGCCGCCACTCGTGACGGCAGGTTCTTGAAGGCCGCCAGGGCGCGCTCGCGGGACATCGACAGATCGACCATCGGCGGCGGGTAATCGGCCACGCCGAACAGGCCGCCCATGGCGGCCGGGTTGTGGATATCTTTTGCATTCAACCCCGCCAGCTCTGGCAGCCAGTGCTTGATGAAAGCCCCTTGGCTGTCGAACCTCTGCGACTGGCTCAAGGGGTTGAAGATGCGGAAGTAGGGCGCCGAATCGGTGCCGGTGGATGAACTCCACTGCCAGCCACCGTTATTTGCCGCCAGATCGCCGTCGATCAGGTGGCGCATGAAAAAGCGCTCGCCCTGGCGCCAGTCGATCAGCAGGTTCTTGGTCAGGAACATCGCCACGATCATCCGCAAACGGTTGTGCATCCAGCCGGTTTCCAGCAACTGGCGCATGGCTGCATCGATGATCGGCAGGCCGGTGCGGGCCTGCTGCCAGGCCGCCAGCTCATCGGGGGCATCGCGCCAGGCCACGGCTTCGGTTTCCGGGCGGAAGGCCCGGTGCCGGGATACCCGCGGATAACCCACCAGGATGTGTTTGTAGAACTCGCGCCAGAGCAGTTCGTTGATCCAGGTGACGGCGCCGGGGCTGCCGCTGGCGAACTCGCCCCGGTTGTTCTGCAGCGCCGCGTGCAGGCATTGGCGTGGCGACAGCACGCCGGCGGCGAGGTAGGGCGAAAGCTGGCTGGTGCCGGGCCTGGCCGGCAAGTCGCGCTCGGCCTGGTAGTGGTCGAGCTGTGCCTCGGCAAAGCGCGCCAGGCGTTGTTGCGCCGCGGTTTCTCCGGCCGGCCAGAGCGCTTGCAGGTGCGGGCCGGGTGTCGGGAAGCCCTCGATCTGCCGGGGCAGCGCATCGGCCTTTATCCTCAGCGCGGCTTGCGCCCTGGGAGCCGCCAGCTGTGGCGGCAGGGCGCTGTGCAGCCGGTTGTAGCAGACCTTGCGAAACTGGCTGAAGACCTGGAAGTAGCCGCCGCTCCTGGTCAGCACACTGCCGGGCCGGAACAGCAGTTGGTCGAGGTAACTGTGGAAGCCCACGCCCTGGCTCTTCAGCAGGCTGGCCACCGCCGTATCGCGGCGACTTTCGTGGATGCCGTATTCCTCGTTGACGTGCAGCGCCTCGATGGCCAGTTCCCGGCACAGCTGCAATAGCACCTGGGGTGCCTGCTCCCAGCTTGGCGCTTGGCGGATCAGCAGCGGGATATTCAGCCGCGCCAGGTCGCCGCTCAGTTGTTCAAGGTTACGCAGCCAGAAGTCGACCTTGCACGGCGCATCGTCATGCGCCTGCCACTGCCGCGGGCTCAGCAGGTACAGGGCCACCGTCGGCCCGCGCTGGGTTGCGGCGCTCAGCGCGGTGTTGTCATGCAGGCGCAGGTCGCTGCGTAGCCAGATCAGTTGCATGGGAATTCCTGCATTAGAGAAGCCTTAGCCCGATCAGGGCCTGGTGCGCGGAGAGCGGGTCTGCGGCGAGGTGCAGATTGGCGATCTCGGTAGTGCAGATGGCCAGTTCGGCGGGGTGGATGCTTACTGCTGGGCCGACGATGAGTACCGGGCAGTCGAGGCCGCCGAGCAGGCGTGGCAGTTGCCGCAGGTTGATCGACTGGCTCGAGTACAACAGCACGCCTCGCGCTTTCAAGTGTTCGGCGGCCAGGGCCAGTTCACCGGGGGGCAGCGGCCAGTCGAAGACTTCCACGGGGCAGTCGGCATTGCTGATCAGCCAGGCGCAGAGCCACAGGTGTGGCTCCAGCGGCAGGTCCGAGTGATTGATCAGCAGCAGCGGGGCGCCTTGTAGCTGGCGATTGTTGTGATAGACCCGCACCGCGAATTTGCTGCGCAGCCAGGAATGGAAAAACACCCGCTCCATCCGCATGCCGAAGCGGCCCTGCCAGCGCTGTTCGAGTTCGCCCAGCAGCGGTAGCAGCAGGTGCTCGCACAAGGTTCGTGGCGGATAGAGTGCCATGGCCTGGTTGAAGCTTTCGTCGACCTGGCGCTCGGCCAGTTGGCTGATGGCCTGGATCAGGCGCTGGCGTTGCAGGTGCCAGTCGTTTTGGGCCGGTTCGCTGGGCGCCGGCTCGGCGTCCAGCAAGTGCTTGACCTGGCTGACCGCCACCCCGCGATCGAGCCAGGTCAGGATCTTCAGGATGCGCTGCACGTGTTCGTTGGAAAACAGCCGGTGACCCTTGGCGGTGCGTTGCGGCACGATCAGCCCGTAACGGCGTTCCCAGGCGCGCAGGGTGACGGCGTTGACCCCGGTCTGGCGGGTCACCTCGCGAATCGGCAGCCAGCCTTGCTCATGGGCGCCATCGGATTCGCTGGCGGATGCATCCGGGTCGAGCCTCGAATCGTTCATGGTTCAGAGCGCGTTGCGCAGGCTGAGGCTTTCCGGGTGGGGCTGCAGGTACACCTGTTGCGCGATGTAGGGATCGGGGTGCCGGCGCAGGTGATGCTTGAGCAGGGTCAGCGGCACCACCAGCGGCACGATGCCGTGGCGGTACTGGGTGATGAGGTGCTGCATTTCCTGTTTGTCGTCGCGGCTGATGGCTTGCTTGAAATAGCCGCTGATGTGTTGCAGTACGTTGCTGTGGGTACGGCGGGTGGCGCACTTTTTCAGGGCCGCCATCAGCTGGCTGAAATAACGTGGGCCGATTTGCGCCGGATCGCTTTGGCCCATGCTGCCCAGCAGGGTGCCGAGGGCCTTGTATTGCTCCGGGTTGTGGGCCATCAGCAGGTATTTGTAGCGCGCGTGAAAGTCGGTCAGGCGGCGACGGCTCAGGCCTTGCCTGAGCATGTCCTGCCAGGCGCTGTAGGCGAACACCCGGGTCAGGAAGTTTTCCCGCAGCACCGGATCGTTGAGCCGGCCGTCTTCTTCCACCGGCAGGTCCGGATGGCGGCTGCAGAAAGCCTGGGCATGGATACCGCGTCCGCTGAGCGCGGCGGGGCGGCCCTGGTCCTGGTAGACCTTGACCCGCTCCAGGCCGCAGGACGGAGATTTCTGCATGAAGATGTAGCCGCAGAGGCTGTCCAGTTCAGCGGCCATGCGCTGGCCGTAATCGGTGAGTGCCCGGGTGACATCCATGGTTTGGTCGACGCTGCCAACGGCCCGCGGTTGCCGTGGATCGCCCATCAGGCGGATCGGTTCGCGGGGTGTAGCCAGGCCAATGGCGACTTCCGGACACAGCGGGACAAACTCGAAAAACTCAGCGAGGGCCTGGCTGCACAGGCGCGATTCCTTATGCCCGCCGTTGTAGCGCACAGGCGCCCCCAACAGGCAGGCGCTGATGGCGATTCTCGGCTTGTCGGCCTGGGTCGGATTGTCGGGCATGTGAGAGGCTCCGGGTTTCATGTACAAAAATAAGATCTTGTACAACTTTGCCTCATCATAGGATCAAAGGTGTGCAAGTCAAATATTTTGTACAGGTTTGCGCCGCGAAGCCTTTCGGGTCATTTCCTGATCATCTGGCGGTCGCTGGGCCGTCCCCGTTCGATTGCTGGCTGGCTAACGCATGAGATTGTTGGCGCGCGTTTTTCTTCGTCTCGGAACGGTCCGATCGGCAGAAGTGTGTTCGAGTCTTGAGCGGAGGAGACGGGCTGCTGTCCATTGCGACAGCAGCAAAACGTTACGCGGGGTGATGCGCTTACAGGTTTTCGTGCAACCGGCGGGCGGCCTCCTGCCCGCTGAGCCAGGCTCCTTCGACGCGACCGGACAGGCACCAGTCGCCGCACACATAGAGCCCCAGGTCGACATCCGCCAGGGCTCCCCACTCATGGCTGCTGGCCGGGCGAGCGTAGAGCCAGCGGTGGGCGAGGCTGAAGGTCGGGGCGGGCATGGCGCTGTGCAGCAGTTCGGCGAAAGCGCCGTGCAACTGTTCGATCACTGCTTCTTTCGGCAGATCGATGTGCTGGCGGCTCCAGGTGCTGCTGGCATGCAGGACCCAGGTGTCGAGGCTGTTGTCGCGCCCTGGCTTGCTGCGGTTGCGGGCCAGCCAGTCCAGCGGGCTGTCCTGTACGAAGCAGCCTTCCACCGGGGTTTCCAGCGCGGTCTCGAATGCCAGGGCGACAGCCCAGGTCGGGTCCATTTTCACCCCGGCGGCGGCACTCGCCAGTTTCGGTGCGGCGGCCAGCAGGGCGGTGGCCTGGGGGGCCGGCGTGGCGATGATCACGTGGCTGAACGGGCCGTGGGTGAAACCTTCGGCATCCTGCAGGTGCCAATGCTGTTCGCCGCGGTAGACCTCGGTGATGCGGCAGGCGAAATGCACCTCCGTTTCGCCCAGCAGGCCACGGGTAATGGCACTCATGCGCGGGGTGCCGACCCAGCGGGTCTGTTCGTCCGGCGAGGGGGTGAGCTGGCCGCCATGGAAGTTGTACAGCTGCGGCGTCCATTCGGCGGCCCAGCCATTGGCTTGCCAGCGCTGGACTTCGGTGACGAAGCGCCGGTCGCGAGCGGTGAAATATTGCGCGCCCATGTCCAGCGCGCCGGCGTCGCTGCGCTTGCTGGACATACGCCCGCCGCTGCCGCGGCTCTTGTCGAAGAGTTGCACGACATGCCCGGCGTCTCTCAGCGCCTGGGTGGCGGAGAGTCCGGCGATGCCGGTACCAATGATTGCGATGGGTACGGTCATAGGGGCCTCGTTTACCTTTCTGTGCAGACTACGCCGTTGTTAAAATCTGTACAATTTTGTTTTTTGGTATAACTTTCGGCGTTATCGGTTTTACAGGGTGTCCTATTGTTAAACACAGAGCCTGCCCGATTGAAAAGATCCCTGCTTATAAAAATAGACTAGTGATCCGGGTAAAACGCCACGCGAGGAAGATGTCATGCACATATTGCTGACCGGCGGTACTGGTTTGATAGGACGTCAGCTCTGCCGTCACTGGCTGACCCAAGGCCATCAGTTGACCGTATGGAGTCGTCGGCCCACCGAGGTGCCCAAACTCTGTGGCGCTCAGGTTCGCGGCATCGCCCGCCTGGACGAACTGGCAGAGGAACCGGTCGACGCCATCATCAACCTGGCGGGAGCACCGATCGCCGATCGGCCCTGGACTCACAAGCGCAAGGCGTTGCTCTGGAGCAGCCGCATTACCCTGACGGAAAAGTTGTTGGCCTGGCTGGAAAGCCGGAGGCAGAAACCCGGGTTGCTGATCTCCGGGTCGGCCGTGGGCTGGTATGGCGATGGCGGGGAGCGCGAGCTGAACGAGGATTCGCCCCCGGTCAGTGAGGATTTCGCCAGCCAGTTGTGTATCGCCTGGGAGGAGACCGCGCAGCGTGCCGAGGCCATGGGCCTGCGTGTGGTGCTGATTCGCACGGGCCTGGTGCTGGCGGCCGAGGGCGGCTTTTTGTCGCGCTTGCTGCTGCCCTTCAAACTGGCGCTGGGCGGGCCGATCGGCAACGGTCGGCAGTGGATGCCGTGGATTCATATCAAGGATCAAATCGCCCTGATTGATTTTCTTCTGCACCGCAGTGATGCCAGCGGTCCTTATAATGCCTGCGCGCCCAAGCCGGTGCGCAATCGCGAGTTCGCCAAGACCCTGGGCAGCGTCTTGCACCGGCCGGCGGTAGTGCCGGTGCCGGCCTTTGTCTTGCGTGTCGGCCTGGGGGAATTGTCGTTGCTGCTGCTGGGTGGTCAGCGCGCGGTCCCCGCGCGGTTGCTGGCCGCCGGATTCACTTTCCAGTTTACTGATTTGCGCGCGGCCCTGGACGACCTGTCCAGCCGCCTCTGAAATAGGACGTTGCATGACCGATCACGCGTTGCTCCTGGTCAACCTGGGTTCGCCGGCCTCCACCTCGGTGGCGGATGTGCGCAGCTACCTCAATCAATTCCTGATGGACCCTTACGTGATCGATCTGCCGTGGCCGGTTCGGCGCTTGCTGGTGTCGCTGATCCTGATCAAGCGTCCGGAGCAATCGGCCCATGCCTACGCTTCGATCTGGTGGGAGCAGGGTTCGCCGCTGGTGGTGCTCAGCCGCCGCTTGCAGGAAGCCATGACGCGGGAGTGGAAGCACGGCCCGGTGGAGCTGGCGATGCGTTATGGCGAGCCGTCCATCGAGTCGGCGTTGCTGCGCCTGGTGGCCCAGGGGCAGAAGAAGATCACCCTGGCGCCGCTCTATCCACAATTCGCCGACAGCACCGTGACCACGGTGGTGGAGGAAGCCCGGCGGGTGATTCGGGACAAGAAGCTGGATGTGCAGCTTTCGGTGCTGCAGCCGTTTTACGATCAGCCGGAGTACCTCGACGCGCTGGTGGCCAGTGCCAGGCCGCACCTGCAACAGGACTTCGATCATCTGCTGCTGAGCTTCCATGGCTTGCCCGAGCGGCACCTGAAAAAGCTCAATCCCGGCCATAGCCTGGAAGGTGATTGCTGCCGCGACGCGACCCCCGAGGTGGCCGCCACCTGTTACCGCGGCCAGTGCCTGAGCACGGCCCGGGCGTTCGCCGAGCGCATGGGGCTGGCGGACGGCAAGTGGTCGGTGTCGTTCCAGTCCCGTCTGGGGCGTGCCAAATGGATCGAGCCCTACACCGAGGCGCGCCTGGATGAATTGGCCCGACAGGGCGTGAAGAAGATCCTGGTGATGTGCCCGGCGTTTGTCGCCGACTGCATCGAGACCCTGGAAGAGATCGGTGATCGCGGTCGCGAACAGTTCCGCGAAGCGGGAGGGGAGGAGTTGGTGCTGGTGCCGTGCCTGAACGACGACCCGCAATGGGCCAAGGCATTGAACACCTTGTGCGAGCGTGCGCCTTTGGCGTTGTAACGCAACCCTGTAGCCGCTGCCGAAGGCTGCGATCGGCAGCGCAGCTGCCGCAGGAAGGCTCTTCGAACCTTATCGTCCGAACGCGGCCCGAACCTGCGGCAGCGGCTACAGAGATCCTCAGATCAGCGGTTCCTCAGCCTTCTTGTTCTTCCAGCCATCGTTGCCCGGCAGGATCAGGTTCAGCGCAATCGCGACGACGGCGCACAGGGCGATCCCTTTCAGACCGAAGTCGTCCGGACCGGTCCCGGTACCGATCAACACCCCGCCAATGCCGAACACCAGGGTCACCGAAACGATCACCAGATTGCGGGCTTCGCCCAGGTCGATCTTGTGACGGATCAGGGTGTTCATGCCCACCGCCGCGATCGAACCGAACAACAGGCAGAGAATCCCGCCCATCACCGGTACCGGAATGCTTTGCAGCAGCGCGCCGAACTTGCCGATAAACGCCAGGCTGATGGCAAAGACCGCCGCCCAGGTCATGATTTTCGGGTTGTAGTTCTTGGTCAGCATGACCGCGCCAGTCACTTCGGCGTAGGTGGTATTGGGCGGACCGCCGAACAGGCCGGCGGCGGTGGTGGCGATGCCGTCACCGAACAGGGTGCGATGCAGGCCGGGCTTCTTCAGGTAGTCGCGACCGGTCACGCTGCCGACCGCGATCACTCCGCCGATGTGCTCGATGGCAGGTGCCAGGGCCACGGGGACAATGAACAGGATCGCCTGCCAGTTGAACTCCGGCGCGGTGAAGTGCGGTAGGGCCAGCCAGGGGGCCGCGGCGATCTTCGCGGTATCGACCACGCCGAAGTAGAACGACAGGGCAAAGCCCACCAGCACCCCGGAGATGATCGGCACCAGGCGGAAGATGCCTTTGCCGAACACCGCGACGATCAGGGTGGTCAGCAGCGCCGGCATCGAGATCATCATCGCCGTCTGGTAATGAATCAGCTCGCTGCCGTCGCCGGCCTTGCCCATCGCCATGTTGGCGGCGATCGGGGCCATGGCCAGGCCGATGGAAATGATCACCGGGCCGATCACCACCGGCGGCAGCAGTCGGTCGATGAAACCGGTGCCCTTGATCTTCACCGCCAGGCCCAGGAAGGTATAAACGAAACCGGCCGCCATCACGCCGCCCATGGTCGCGGCCAGGCCGAACTGGCCCTTGGCAAGAATGATCGGGGTGATGAAGGCAAAGCTGGAGGCCAGGAATACCGGTACCTGGCGCCCGGTCACGAGCTGGAACAACAGAGTCCCGAGACCCGCCGTGAACAGCGCCACGTTGGGGTCGAGACCGGTAATCAGCGGCATCAACACCAACGCGCCAAAGGCCACGAAGAGCATCTGCGCGCCAGACAGCACCTGGCGCCAGAGCGGATCGTTGAACTCATCCCGCATGCTCAGGCGTCCTTCTGCTTGGTGCCGAAGATCTTGTCGCCGGCATCGCCCAGGCCCGGGATGATGTAGCCGTGCTCGTTGAGTTTCTGATCGATGGAAGCGGTGTAGATGGTCACGTCCGGGTGCGCTTTCTCGACGGCTTCGATGCCTTCGGGGGCGGCGACCAGCACCATGGCGCGGATGTCCTTGCAGCCAGCCTTTTTCAGCAGGTCGATGGTCGCGACCATGGAGCTGCCGGTGGCGAGCATCGGGTCGATGATCATGGCCAGGCGTTCGTCGATTTCCGGAACCAGTTTTTCCAGGTAGGTGTGCGCCTGCAGGGTTTCCTCGTTGCGGGCCACGCCCACGGCGCTGACCTTGGCGCCCGGGATCAGGCTGAGCACGCCTTCGAGCATGCCGATACCGGCGCGCAGGATCGGCACCACGGTAATCTTCTTGCCGGCGATCTTCTCGACCTGGACGGGGCCGCACCAGCCCGGAATCTCATAGGATTCGAGCGGCAAGTCTTTGGTGGCTTCGTACGTCAGCAGGGCACCGACTTCCTGAGCGAGCTCGCGGAAGTTCTTCGTGCTAATGTCGGCGCGGCGCATAAGGCCAAGTTTGTGTCGGATCAGCGGATGGCGGATCTCACGGATGGGCATAGGGAAAGGCTCCGGCGGCGGGCAAAAAAACCGGCCTAGATTAATCTATCCGAGGGTGTTGTCCTATAGACATCTAAGTACGTTAGTCCAGAAACGCTTGATCTGACCGGGCCGGATGCGTACCTTTGCTCGCTTTTCCGAAACTGCCACCCCCCTGGAGAGCGCCATGTCCGCTGATCTCGAGCATATCCGTCAAATCATGCGCGAGGCTGACTGCCTGTACACCGAAGCTGAGGTCGAGGCGGCCATCGCCCGAGTCGGTGCACAAATCAATGAACAACTGGCGGAGCGCAATCCGGTGGTTTTCTGCGTGATGAACGGTGGCCTGATCTTCTCCGGCAAGCTGCTGACCCACCTGAAATTCCCGCTGGAAGCTTCCTACCTGCATGCCACCCGCTATCGCAACGAAACCAGCGGCGGCGAGCTGTTCTGGAAGTCCAAGCCGGAAGTGTCCTTCATCGACCGTGACGTGCTGATCATCGACGACATCCTCGACGAGGGTCATACCCTGGGTGCGATCATCGACTTCTGCAAACACGCCGGTGCCCGCGCGGTACACACCGCTGTGCTGATCGACAAGGACCACGACCGCAAGGCCCGTCCCGACCTGAAAGCCGACTATGTCGGCCTGCCCTGCGTGGACCGCTACATCTTCGGTTACGGCATGGACTACAAGGGTTACTGGCGCAACGCTGCCGGCATCTTTGCCGTCAAGGGGATGTAAGCCATGAGCGAGCCGAGCTATCTGGATCAGTCGCTGTTTGCCGAGCTGGCCGAAAAAGCCTCGGCCAGCACCCGTGGTCGCCATCACCACAATTTCCATCAGATGCAAGAGCCTTGTCACCGCATGGCGGTGGGGCTGCAGCCATCCACCTATATCCCGCCCCATCGTCATCTAGGTGACGACAAGGCCGAGACCCTGCTGGTGCTCAAGGGGGCCCTGGGCCTGCTGATTTTCGACGACGCCGGTCAGGTGCTGGAAAAACGTGTGCTGCAGGCGGGTGGCGATTGCATGGGCGTCGACCTGCCGGTCGGCGTCTACCACGGCCTGGTGGTGCTTGAGCCCGATAGCTTGATGTTCGAATGCAAGGCCGGGCCTTATCGTCCGGTCGGCGAAGGTGAACTGGCCGCTTGGGCGCCCCGCGAAGGCGAGCCGGGTGTGGCCGAATACCAGGCCTGGATGCGCGCCCAGTTCGACTGAGCGCCATCCTTGCGCTGGAGCTGTAGCCGCGCCTGCAAAAATCTGCGCTGACCCATGCTAGAGTGCCAGGCCTTGTGTCCGGAGCCTGTCATGAGCCTTTTGATTCGCAGTTGCGCGGCCTTTGTTCTGATCCTGAGCCTGCCCCTGGCCGCTGCCCCGACGCCCATGCACGCGCAGTTCCTGCCCCCCGATGACCTGACCCTGCGTGACGTCGCTCCCGAGCAGCAACAGTTGTTGCAGGTCACCGAATACTCGGTGGTCATCGGCAGCCAGCGCCAATCCAACCAGCAACCGATCCCGGTCACTTCGCCGCTGCTGGTCCGGCTCAAGGGCAAGCCGTTGAACAAGGGCGCGACCATCAGCCAGGTGCTGGTGAATTTTGACGGCGAGAGCAAAAGCCTGAAAAAGCCCCAGTTCGACGCCAAGAGCAAGACCCTCACCCTGTTCTATCCATTGGCCCAGTATCGGGTGGTGATGGACCTGTTGCGCAACGATACGGTGTATTGCCAGTTCCTCAGCTACGCCAACGGCCACATCTGGGCCGATCTGCACACCGGCGCCGTACGCTCGCGTTGAGGCCCGACGCGGCCTGGGGGTAAACTGCCTGCCCCGTGAAATGTCTGCGAGCTGGAGTCGGCAATGCGTAAAGATAAGAAACAAGTGATTGGTGACGAGATCGGCGATGCGCAGATCAAACTGTTCCTCGATTTCGAGCCGGCCGACGCCACTTCGCCGTCCCTGCACAAGCTGATCAAGGCCTATCGTGGCCTGCGTATCGACGATTTCGAGCGTTTCCTGGTGTTCTTCGTCGAGGCCGGCTACGACCTGGACGGCAAGGACGAACATGGCAAGGACTTTGTGGCCCTGATCCAGGACCAGCGCAATGCCGCCGACTACATCGAACTGATCGAAAAAGCCCGCGGCTGAAAACTCACCGCCCCGGTTGTGGCTGTGGGTAAGCGGCCATAAAAAAACGCCCCGTTCTCCAAGAGAGCGGGGCGTTTTTCATGGGCGCGGCTTAAGCGTAGCTTTCGGCTTCGCTGCTCTGTTCGACCAGCTCCAGGCTGACGTTGTTCTCGCTGTTGATCTTGCGGTACAGCGCGGCGTCGGTTTCCAGGGCCTTTTCACGGGCCGGGAAGATTTCCTTGAGCTTGCTGGCCCACTCGCCGCTGGCCTTGGCCGGGAAGCAGCGCTCGATCAGTTCCAGCATGATCGAGACGGTCACCGAAGCGCCTGGCGAAGCGCCGAGCAGGGCGGCGAGGGAGCCGTCCTTGGCTGCGACCAGCTCGGTACCAAACTGCAGCACGCCGCCTTTCTTCGGATCCTTCTTGATGATCTGCACCCGCTGGCCGGCCACTTCCAGGCGCCAGTCTTCGGCCTTGGCTTCCGGGTAGAAGCGGCGCAGGGATTCCAGGCGCTGCTCCATGGATTGCATCACTTCGCTGACCAGGTACTTGGTCAGGTCCATGTTGTTCTTGGCCACGGCCAGCATCGGGCCGATATTGCCGGCGCGAACCGACATCGGCAGGTCCATGAACGAACCGTGCTTGAGGAACTTGGTGGTGAAGCCGGCGTATGGCCCGAACAGCAGGGATTTCTTGCCATCGACCACGCGGGTGTCCAGGTGCGGCACGGACATCGGTGGCGAACCGACCGCGGCCTGGCTGTAGACCTTGGCCTGGTGATGCTTGACCACTTCCGGGTTATCGCAACGCAGCCACTGGCCGCTGATCGGGAAGCCGCCGAAGCCTTTGCTTTCCTCGATGCCCGAGGCCTGCAGCAGCGGCAGTGCCGCGCCACCAGCGCCGAGGAACACAAACTTGGCGTCGACTTCACGGGTGTTGCCGCTGTTGACATCCTTGATGCTGACGGTCCAGCCGTTGTCCTTGTTGCGTTTCAGGCCGGTGACGCGCTTGCAGTACTTGACCTGGGCATCGGGTGCGCTGGTCAGGTGCTTGAGCAACTGGTTGGTCAGGGCGCCGAAGTTGACGTCGGTGCCGTTGATCACGCGGGTGGCGGCGAGGACTTCGTCAGCCGCGCGTCCCGGCATCATCAGCGGCATCCACTCGGCCATCTTGGCCTTGTCTTCGGTGTATTCCATGTCCGCGAAAGCGTGGTGCTTGCTCAGCACTTCAAAGCGCTTCTTCAGGAAGGACACACCGCTGTCGCCCTGGACGAAGCTCAGGTGCGGCACCGGGCTGATAAAGGACTTGGACGAGCCGAAGGTGCCTTTCTTGGTCAGGTAGGACCAGAACTGCTTCGACACCTCGAACTGGGTGTTGATATGCACGGCTTTCTTGATATCGACGGAACCGTCGGCGGCCTGTGGCGTGTAGTTCAGCTCACAGAGGCCGGCGTGGCCGGTACCGGCGTTGTTCCACGGGTTGGAACTTTCCGCGGCCCCCGAATCCATCAGCTCGACGACTTCCAGCTTGATCGCGGGGTCGAGCTCCTTGAGCAGTACAGCAAGGGTGGCACTCATGATGCCGGCCCCAACCAATACGACGTCTACTGCTTCGTTATGCGCCATTAACGCGTCTCCAAAATCTGCAGCACCAAATTGACGGCATAGCTGCCAGGAGTAAGGGGCGGTTCACGTTATGCCCCGGGTCACTCATGGCCAGGATCGCCATGTCCGAATCTTCGCAATTTTTCGCAACTTCGACGGACGCTACCAACCGGGCCTGATCCGCGTATGAACGCATTTCAGGGCAGGGCGGGCAATTCGACTTATGGTCAAGAGTCCGTTTGTGCAACCAAATCCGTAGCGGACAGGCTTCAAGCGCAAGTATCTGAGGCGTGCTCGGTCCTGTGTAATCGGGCTGTTGTAGACGCTAATGGTGCCAGTACAGACGCAAAACTATTCATTTGCTCGCCACACTCTTGTGAAGTTGTGAAAACCCGTTTTTTCACGCTCTTTTGAAGACGTGAACCTCAAAAAAGGGCTGTCCAAGCCTGGCACCGGCCCGAGGGGTGAATGCCGACATGGAGCACGTGGCATTAACGGGCGAACAGCTTAGTGGCCGAGCAATGGCAGCTCTGCAGATGCGCGAAAAGCGGTGGTTTGCAAGATGAACAGCAAGCACGCCGGCTTCACTCGATCTGTGTGGGCGGCTCTCTGTGGGCAATGCGGGGGAGCTGAAGCTGATGCATCAGCGATGCTGCGAGGCCCGATCAGGAGACGTCCTTATAATCGGGGGGAGATTGTAACGAAGAAACGCGCAGAAATGATCCTGTTTAATGACTTTTATTAGGCTTTTGGTCAGGTGGCCATCATCGGTTGCACCCGGGTGCGGGCAATGCGTGGGCTGACGCGGGCGCTGGCGGGTAGCGGCTGGTGCAACCAGTTGAGACGGATTTCCTCGATTTCTACCCAGCCGTCGCCCATTGGCGGCACTTTGCAGTGCTTGAAAGCCTGGCAGCGGCCCTGCGGGTCGAGCTTGGCGAAGCTGCGGTATTTCTGGCGCGGAGCGAACAAGGACCAGAGGAAATGCATGGCGATGTACCTGTTGGGCAATTGCGATGAAGAATGCCGCCCGGGCGTTACATGGCCATGTAACGCTCGTGACGGGGAGGTTACAGCAAGCGCCTGGTACCGAACCTGTATGAGAGCTGACTGACTCGCGCCGGGCCGCTGGTTAGCGGCCGCTGACCCCCGCTATACTGCGCGCCTGTCTGTGCCTGATTTCTGGAGAAATGAGCATGTTGCAACGCCTGTTGTTCGGTTTGATCACTGTGACCAGTTTGACGCTGGCTGGTTGCGCCCATAGCCCGCAACAACTCAGCCCGGAACCGAAACTCACCACTCAGCTCGCGCCGGTCGGCCATGGCCAGCCGGTGGTCGTGAAAGTGGTCGATGGCCGTCCGTCGCCAACCCTGGGTACCCGTGGCGGGCTGTACCCTGAAACCAGCGCGATTACCGTCCAGGGCGCGCAGATCCTGCCGAAGCTGCAGGCCCAGGCCGAAGCCGCGGTACGCCTGCTGGGCTTTACCCCGACCGCCAACGCGCTGAACGCTCCGCAACTGACCGTGACCCTGGCCGAGCTGAAGTATCAGTCGCCCAAGGAAGGCCTGTACGTGACCGAGGCCACCATCGGCGCGACCTTCCGTTCCGATGTGCAGAACGCCAACCGCCGCTACAGCGGTCGCTACGGTGCGTCCCTGGACCAGCGTTTCGGCATGGCGCCGAACCAGGAAACCAATACCAAGCTGGTCAGCGACGTACTCAGCGACGCCTTGACCCGTCTGTTCAAGGACCCGAGCATCGGCCAGATTCTCGGCGAATAATGGTAGCCGCTGCCGCAGGCTCGGGCCGCGTTCGGACGATAAGGCCCGAAGGGCCTTGCTTGACGGCTTCGGCGCTGTACACAAAAAAGCCCGGCTTCCACAGAAGCCGGGCTTTTTATTGGCTGTCGATTTGTTTCGAGTCCGGCCTCACGCCGCCTCGACGTAAAAATCCAGCACGCTGACGCCTGTCAGCAGGTCGGTTTCCGGCAGGTCGGCATGCTGGTGCCCGCCGAGGGCGCAATACACCAGCCAGTGGCGGTCCTGGACGTTGAAGGCCAGGGCGCCGACCAAGGCTTCCTGTTCGTCGCTGGGGGCGATCAGGTAGAGGCGGTCCTGGTTTTCTGCGTGCAGCATGACAAGCTCCGTGTCGGTTTCGAGGGGCGCCAGACTGGCCTGTTTGTATGACGAACGTATGACAGGGCGAATTAACCGGCAGGCGGCTTGTTATCTGTCGGAAAGCCCAGGCAGAAAGTGAGCCTTTGGGTAAAATCCGCGCCGCGAGCCGCCAGGGCTCGTTATCCGGTTTCATTCGAGGTTCGTGATGTCGCTGCAACTGATCTGGTCGCTGTTCAGCGCCCACCCCGCCAAGCTGATCAATATTCTTGCCTTGCTGTTCGCCTTTCCCGGTAGCTGGTTGTTGCACGCCACCCGACGTCGTGAGCAGCGTGCGCTGGCCAATCTGGCCGCCCAGGGCCAATCCCGCTCCCAGGATCTGCCGGCGCAGGCGTTGGACGATGCGACCTTGCGCATGAACCGGTTCTTCTACCGCTTCGGTTTTGCCTGCCTGGGGCTGGCGTTGCTGGTGTCCTGGATCAGCACCCGATTCTGAAAGCCGAGGCCGCTCGCGCGAGCGGCAGCGTTTCCCGGCACATATTGCACAAACGACAACGGCGCCTTCTGGCGCCGTTGTCGTGTGCGGTGAGCGTTATGGCAATGCCAGTCCCGCCTTGACCCGATACTGATTGCGCACTGGTGTCGCATATTGCAGCACCAGGTACGGGCGATGTTCCTCCGGGCAGGCGTCCAGGCGCCGTTGCCACTCTTCCTGGGCCTTGGCCAGTTCGTCCGCCGGGAACACCTGGGCCGCGCTCGGCACCTGCAGCGCCGGGTCGGCATCGCTCCACTGGGCGTAGGCCAGGTAATGCACCGGGAACAGGCGATAACCGCCGAGAATCTGCCGGTCCATCTCCACCGCCAATTGCTTGGTGTCCTCGAACAACTCGCTGATCGGCGCGGCGAAGTTCACGTGGACCCGGCCTTTATAGCCGGTGATGCCCTTGGCGATGCTGATGTCGTCCTCGCCCGGGGCCTTGGTGTAGCTGCCGGTGGTGGCGCGGATATACAGCTCGCGGGCCTTGGCCTGATCGCAAGGGTCGTATTCGTAGCTGATCGACACCGGGGTCAGGTTCAGCGACTGGATGACTTCGCCGAACGGCTCGTCCTTGCGGCTCATGTGGAACATCTTGAGGATCGCCGACTCGGTACGGTCGTCGCCGTCCTTGGCCCGGCCTTCGGCCTGGGCGATCCAGATCGACGCGCAATCGTTGCGGATCGAGTGGTTGATGTAGGCCGACAGCAGCTGGTAGGCGGCCATCTTTTCCCGGCGACCGGTGATCGAACGGTGCACGATGAAGCTCTTGTTCAGGCGCATCAGGTCGCTGACGAAAGGCTTCTGCAGCAGGTTGTCGCCGATGGCGATGCGCGGGGTCGGCAATCCGGCGTGGTACACCGCGTAATTGACGAAGGCCGGGTCCATCACGATGTCGCGGTGGTTGGCGATGAACAGGTAAGCGCTGCCGGACTTGAACTGCTCGACACCGGTGTAGGTCACGCCGTCGGTGGCCCGCTCGATGGTGTGGTCGACGTAGAACTCGACCTTGTCCTGCAGGGTCGCCACCGACGTGACCGCGGCGAACTCACGGCGCAGCCGATGAGCTATAAGGGGTTTGAGCAGCCAGCCGAAAGCGCCGGCAAAGCGCGGGAAGCGGAAGTGGGTGAGGATATCTAGAAACGCCTTGTCGCCGAGCAGTCGAGCCAGCACCGCTGGTACTTCACTGTCGTCGTAAGGTCGGATGGCATCGAATTCGCCCATCATGCTCTCTTGTTGGAAACGGCTAGGTAAGAAAAGGTTTGGATCGAAAAATAGCCGGGCGCGGTCTGAAAAGTAAGCTCAGATCTCAATAGCCCTGCAAATAGACCGGCGATTATACGCACAAGTCACTTCGGAGGCCGCGATGCTGGAAACCGAGCGCTATCAATGTCCCTACTGTGGTGAAGAGGCCGAGGCTGTACTGGACCTGTCCGGGGGCGATCAGCAGTACATCGAGGATTGTCCGGTCTGTTGTCGGCCCATTGTGTTCACCCTGCAGACCGACGGTCAGGAATGGATGCTCGACGTGCGCAGCGAAAACGAGTGACGGGGGGCTTTATGCAGCGAATCTACGAACCGGAAAACCTGCTGGAGGCGGAGTTGCTCCAGGGCATGCTGGCCAGCGAGGGGGTCGAGGCGCATCTGGTGGGGCGGGATTTGCTTGGCGGTACCGGGGAGTTGCCCATGTTCGGCCTCCTTGGGCTGGCGGTGGATAACGACCAGGCGCAATACGCTCGAGAGCTGATCGCCGCGTACAATGCCGCGCTGCCGATGCCCGGCGACGAGCCGGCCAATCATGCCGGCGTGCTGATCTGTTAGGCTGGCCGCCGATTTTCCGAGAGTTGTTTGCCCCATGTGTGGACGTTATGCCCTGTTTCGCTGGAACCAAGCGTTTGCCGCCTTGCCCGGATTTCCGGCGGACCAGCAGGCGCAGTGGAACATTTCGCCCAACGATTCGGTGCTGATCCTGCGCAGCAGCGACGGCCAGCGCAACCTTGCCCGTGCCCGCTGGGGCCTGACGCCGCCCTGGCTGACCGATCTGTCGCGCACCCCGGCCCATGCCCGCGCCGAAACCCTGGCCGAACAGCCGATGTTCCGCGAAGCCTTTCGCCAACGCCGCTGCCTGCTGCCGGCCAACGGTTTTTACGAATGGCGCGGCGGCACCCGCAAACGCCCGTACTGGCTGACGCCGGGGGAGGGTTCGTCGCTGTTCTTCGCGGCGATCTGGGAAGCCTATCCGGTGCAGGAACAGGTCTGGCTGAGCACCGCGGTGGTCACCCAGCCGGCGGCCAGCCAGCGTCGGCCATTGATTCTCGATGCCCAGGGCCAGGAAGCCTGGCTCGACCCCGATACACCGTTGCCGGTGCTGCAAGCCTTGCTGGCCAGTCCACCGGCGGCCTTGCGCGAGCGGGTGCTGGCCAACCTGGTGAACGATCCGAAGCTCAACGCCCCGGAATGCCTGACCCCGGGTTGACGCCGTCCCTGAATCGCGTGGCCTGATTCGGTGAGCGCTTCGCACGGAGTGCCGTCCAGCTCGATCGCAGCCTGCGGCAGCGGCTACAGAGCCCGTGTCGGGCTGTTGAATCGCGCCGCAATCCCTGTAGCCGCTACCGAAGGCTGCGCAAGGTCCACAGGACCTTTTTTACACCTTGAACTGATTGATCAGGCGCCGCTGCTGCTCGGCCAGCTTGGTCAGGCCGGCGCTGGCCGCGCTGGACTCGTCGGCGCCGCCCGCCACTTCGTTGGCCACCTGGCCGATATTGATCACGTTGCGGTTGATGTCCTCGGCGACCGCACTTTGCTCTTCGGCGGCGCTGGCGATCTGGGTGTTCATGTCATTGATCACCGACACCGCCTGAGTGATGGTTTCCAGGGCTTCGGCCGCTTTCGCCGCGTGCTGCACGCTTTCGTCGGTGCGGTTCTGGCTGTCCTCCATGACCCGCACCACATCGCGGGTGCCTTGCTGCAGTTGCTGGATCATCGACTGGATTTCTTCGGTCGCCTGCTGGGTCTTCTGCGCCAGGTTGCGCACTTCGTCGGCCACCACGGCAAAGCCGCGGCCCTGTTCGCCGGCGCGGGCGGCTTCGATGGCGGCGTTGAGGGCCAGCAGGTTGGTCTGCTCGGCGATACCGCGAATGGCGATCAGGATTGCGTTGATGTTCTCGCTGTCCTTGGCCAGGGTCTGCACGACGCCCACCGCCCGGCCGATTTCCACGGCCAGGGCGCCGATGGCGGTCGAGGTGTCGCGCACGATCCGCATGCCCTGGCTGGCGGCCTGGTCGGCATGGTTGGCGGCTTGCGCGGCCTGGGTCGCGTTGCGGGCCACGTCCTGGGCGGTGGCGGTCATTTCATGCACGGCGGTGGCCACCTGGTCGATCTCGGCCATCTGCTTGTGCACGCCCTGGTTGGTGCGAATGGCGATATCGGCGGTGTGTTCGGAGGAGTCGCTGACGCTCTGCACCGAGGTCACCACCTGGCTGATCATTGCCTGCAGCTTGGCCAGGAAGGTATTGAAGCCCTTGGCGATCGAGCCCAGTTCGTCGGCGCGGTCGCTGCTCAGGCGGCGGGTCAGGTCGCCTTCGCCCTGGGCGATATCGTCGAGCATGGCCACCATTTGCTTGAGCGGACGGGCGATGCCGTGGCCCACCAGCCAGATCACCAGCAGGCCGAGGCCGGCGATGACCAGGCCGACCATGGCCATGCCGAAGGTGTCGGCCTTGCGTTGTTCGGCCAGGTCGCTCTGCAGTTTCTGCAGGTCGGCCATGACAGCGTCCAGCGGCAGTTGCAGCATCAGGGTCCAGCGGGCGTCGGTCTGGCCAATGCCGAACGGCAGGTACAGCTCGATCCGTCCGTTGGCTTGATCGACGTTGTAGTTCACTTCGCCGCGCTTGAGGTTGCCCAGCTTGGCGACTTCCTCGCTGTCGAGAATGTCGCTGACTTTTTCGCCGAACTTGCTCGGGTCCTTGGTGTAGGCCACCAGCCGGCCATTGCCACCGATCAGGGCCATTTCGCCCACGCCGTTATAGAGTTGCCGGTTGGCGCCCAGGAGCATGTCCTGGATGAAGTTCACCGACAGGTCGGCGCCGACTATGCCCTGGAAGGCCCCGTCGAGCAGGATGGGTTCAATAAAGGAGGCGAGCATGACGATCTTGTCGCCGACCTTGTACGGCGCCGGGTCGATCACGCAGGATTTCCTGCTTTCCTTGGAGCACAGGTAGTACTCGCTGGCACGCACGCCGGTGGACAGGACTTTCTGGTCGTCCACGTCCACCAGTTTGTCCAGGCCCAGGCTGCCGTCTTCGTTGCGGAACCACCACGGCAGGAAGCGTCCGTTGCTGGCATCGATACCCACCACCTTGGTGTCGACATAGGCGCTGTCGTTATGGTCGATGGCGTTCTTTTCCCAGCCTATATAGGCACCGAGAATCTTCGGGTTCTGCGCGACGTTTTCCTTGATCAGGTTGATCAGCTGCTCGCGGCTGAGATTGAGCTGTGGATTGCCGTCCGCGCCCTTGCTGCCGATCAGCGCGTTGACCCGCACCAGCCCGCCGGCGATCAGCAGGGGCGCCTCGAGTTCACGCTGGATCTGGCTGACCTGGGTCTGCGCCAGGCCGACCAGTCGCTGCTCGATGACTTGCTCGAACTGAGCCTGGGTTTGCTGCTGGACCATCTCCTGGGTCCGGGCGCCGGCGAACAGGGCGTACAGCACCAGGGCAACGACCACACTGAGGACGATGGCACCGGCCAGGGCGGCCACGGAAAACTGGATCGACTTGAATTTCATAAGGGCTCCGGACGCAGGAATGACGTCTGCCCCGTTGTATCGGCAAGGCCCTCGCCGACCATGAGCGAGGATCGGAAAAATGACCGTTTTGTAGGCTGGCATGTCGCAAATGGGCAGCTGCCGGCCGTTGTCGGGCGCGGAGGGGAAGGCTCTGTGAATTTTTTCCTACGGCGCGGTATCTGAAAACAGCGTGCTACACGTCCGTTGTATCTGGCGTCGATACACAACTGAGCCTAGGATACGCGCCATGTTTTCAGGGAGCGTTTTCATGAGTAAGAAGCAGGTTTTGGGTGCACTCACCGCTGCGTTGCTGCTGTCGGGTTGCCAGTCGGTCAACACCACCAGCGGTGGCGCTGTCGGCGTCGATCGCAAGCAGTACATGTTCAGCATGCTGTCGACCGATGAGGTCAACCAGTCCTACGCGCAGTCCTATCAACAGACGATCGGCGAGGCGAGCAGCAAGAACGTGCTGGACAAGTCCAGTGCCAATGCCAGGCGCCTCCAGGCGATCGCTAACCGGCTGATTGCCCAGGCCCCGGTGTTCCGCCCGGATTCCGCGCAGTGGAATTGGGAAGTCAACCTGATCAAGAACGATGAGCTCAACGCCAACTGCGGCCCTGGCGGCAAGATCATTTTCTACACTGGGATCATCGACAAGTTGCAGCTGACCGACGATGAAATCGCCGCGGTCATGGGGCATGAAATCGCTCACGCCTTGCGCGAGCACGGTCGTGAAGCGATGTCCAAGGCCTACGGTGTCAGCGCGCTGAAGCAGATCGCCCTGATCGCCGGCGCGCCTCAGGAAGCGGTCGCCGTGGGCGACAACGGGGTCAACCTGTTGATGACCCTGCCCAACAGTCGCGGCAATGAAAACGAAGCCGACCTGATCGGCCTGGAACTGGCGGCCCGCGCCGGCTACAACCCGAACGCGGCCATTACCCTGTGGAACAAGATGAGCAAGGCTTCGGAAGGTGCGCCACCTGAATTCCTCAGTACTCACCCGGCGTCCGGCAGTCGTATTTCCTCGTTGGAAGCGGCGATTCCGAAGGTGATGCCGTTGTACCAGCAGGCCAAGAGGCCCTGATCGCCTGGCGTCGTTGTTGACGACAGGGTCGTGAACAAGCCGGCCCCCTGCAAAAGAAAGCCCCGACTGGTTCGGGGCTTTTTTGTGTTCGCAGGTTTGCCTGGAGGCGTGCCTGCTGAGGGTGCGCTTACAACCAGCCGCTGCTCTGCATGGCCTTGTACACCGCGACAATGGCCAGGATGAAGAACGCCGAAGCCGCGAGGCGACGGATCAGGGTCAGGGGCAGTTTCTCCGCCGCGAAGTTGCCGGCCAGTACCACCGGGACGTTGGCGATCAGCATGCCGGCGGTGGTGCCGATGATGACCAGCCACAGTTCCGGGTATTGCGCCGCGAGCATGACGGTGGCGATCTGGGTCTTGTCGCCGATTTCAGCGAGGAAGAACGCGATCAGCGTGGTCAGGAAGGGGCCGAACTTGCGGGCGGTGCTGGCTTCGTCGTCGTCCATCTTGTCCGGCACCAGGGTCCAGAGCGCGGTCGCGGTAAAGCTCGCGGCGAGTATCCAGTGCAAGGTCGCGTCCGAGAAGAAGCTGCCGAACCAGGCGCCTACCGCACCGGCTGCCGCATGGTTGGCCAGGGTCGCGGCGACGATGCCGGCGATGATCGGCCAGGGTTTGCGAAAGCGCGCGGCGAGAATGAGGGCAAGCAGTTGCGTCTTGTCGCCGATTTCGGCCAAGGCAACGATCGCGGTGGGAACCAGTAGAGAATCCAGCATCAGGGCATTCCTAAGGGGCGGGTCGACACGGCTATGACACGTACAGCCTTCCCGCCCCGGGTAAGGTGTGCGTGTCATAGGTCTTGTCAAACCCTGCGGTCCGTCTGTGCGGACTCTTGGGTCGCATGCGCCATGATCTGAGGATCAAGTATGTTGACGCATGCCGGGCGAGCGTGGCGCTCGCGGGAGACTACTCCCCTAGGACGGAGCGGATTCTGCCTAGGCAAAATCCATTCGGCAAGCGTTCTTTTGCAAAAAGGTTTTCAGCCGCGCTTGGCGCTGTAGATGCGAAAACCCTGGCCTTCGGCCTTGATCGAACAAGGGCCGAGATGCTCTTCGATCAGCGGTTGATAACGCAGGAAACTGTTGGCCACCAGTCGAAGTTCGCCACCCGTTTTCAGATGTTTGGCTGCTTTTCGCAGCAGGTTCTCTGTTGCCTGGTAGTCCGTGTGGACCCCGACATGGAACGGCGGATTGGTCAGGATGGTGTTCAAGCCCATGGGCGCGGCATCGATGCCGTCACCGGTCAGGACCTCGGCTTCCAGGCCATTGGCGGCCAGGGTCAGGCGACTGCTGGCAGCGGCGAATGCATCGACATCCAGCAGGGTCACATTGTTATGCGGGTAGCGCCGTTTGATCGCCGCACCCAGAACGCCGGCGCCGCAACCGAAATCCAGCAGGTGGCCGCTGGGCAGTTTGTCCAGGTGTTCCAGCAACAGGGCGCTGCCGCGATCCAGGCGACCATGGCTGAACACCCCCGGCAGGCTGACCACTTTCAGCGGCCCTTCGGCCAACGGCAGTTCATATTCCTGGGCCAGGCTTTCCAGGCTGACGGCTTGTGGCGCGTTATCTACCGTCACTTGCCACAGCTGGCAGTGCCGCGCGCTGTCGAGCTTGCGCGGTTTGCCGAAGGGGTTGAGCTGCTTGGCCGCGCGTTCGATGCCGCTGCGTTTTTCCCCGACCAGATACAGCTCGCGCCCGGCCAGGCGCGAGGCGAGGGCGTTGAGCAGGTAGTCGGTCAGTTCCTTGGACTTGGGCAGGAACAGCACGGCGTTGGCAAAGGCTTGCTCGGGGGCCGTCACGCCGAAGTGGCTGCGCCCGGCGAAACGCGCATCCAGGGCGGCCTGATCGCCGGCGTGCCAGCACCAGCCATGGGCGCCCGGCAGGCGGCCGAGCAGGTCATCGGCGGGCAGGCCGGCCAGCAGCAGCGAGCCTTGAAACAAGTCAGCCTGACGAAGCAGTACTTCACTGCGCGGATCCATAATCTGCTCCTGGGAAAAAAGTGGCGCAGTTTATCAATTGACGACCCGCAGCGCTGTACCGCTGAAAAACGCCTGGGCGTTTTCCGTCAGCTGGCCGACGATGCGCTGCCGGGCTTCGCGGCTGCCCCAGGCGTTGTGTGGGGTCACGATCAGCCGCGGGATGTCATGGGCCAGCAGCGGGTTGCCAGCGGTCGGTGGCTCGACGCTCAACACGTCGGTGGCCGCGCCGCCCAGGTGACCGCGGCGCAGGGCGTCGGCCAGGGCCTGCTCGTCGATCAGGCCGCCACGGGCGGTGTTGACCACAAAGGCCTGGGGCTTGAGCAGGGCCAGCTCCCGGGCGCCGATAAAGTGCCGGGTGTGTTCGTTGAGTGGGCAGTGCAAGGTCAGCGCATCGACTTGCGGCAGCAGTTCATCCAGCGGTAAACGATCAGGACGGGCCGGACGACCGGGAATCTGCCCCAGCAGCACGCGCATGCCGAAGGCCTCGGCCAGGCGGGCGACGGCGCCCCCCAGCTCGCCATGGCCCAGCAGGCCCAGGGTCTTGCCTTGCAGTTCGACGATCGGGAAGTCCAGCAGGCAGAACTGCCGGGCCTGCTGCCAGCGACCGTCGCTGACCGCCTGGCGGTAATCGCCGAGGCGGGTGGCGAGGTTAAGCAGCAGCATGAGGGTGTGCTGGGCCACCGATGACGTGCCGTAGCCCTGGCAGTTGGCGACGGTGATGCCCTGGGCGCGGGCGGCGGCCAGATCGACATTGTTGGTGCCGGTGGCCGCCACCAGGATCAGTTTCAGTTCGGGGCAGGCGGCCAGGGTTTCGGCATTGAGCAACACTTTGTTGCTGATCGCCACCTGGGCTCCCCGCAGGCGCTCGACCACCTGTTCGGGGCGGGTCCGGTCATGCAGTTGCAGTTCGTCGAAGCTGTGGCGCAGCGCGCTGAGGTCGAGGTCGCCGAGGTCCAGGGAGCTGTGGTCGAGGAAGACGGCGCGGCGATTGTTAGTCATCAACTGTACCTTTTGCACGAGGGTCTGAAGGCGTAATCTGCCGAGCCTAACAGATGAAATAATTAGAAACACAGGAGTGTCCATGTACCTCGCCGAGTTCTTGACCGTCGCCCTTATTCACCTGCTCGCAGTGGCCAGCCCGGGCCCGGATTTCGCCGTCGTGGTGCGCGAAAGCGTGACCCACGGGCGCCGCGCCGGCACCTGGACCGCCTTGGGCGTCGGCACCGCGATCTTCCTGCACGTGGGGTATTCGCTGCTGGGCATCGGCCTGATCGTGTCGCAGTCGATCGTGCTGTTCAACGCGCTGAAATGGGCTGCCGCCGCTTACCTGCTGTACATCGGCTACAAGGCCCTGCGCGCGCAGCCGGCCAAGCCCGCTACCGAGAACCTGCACCTGGAAGCTGGCGAGCGCACCGCGCGCGGCGCCTTCACTTCCGGCTTCGTGACCAACGGCCTGAACCCGAAAGCGACGCTGTTTTTCCTGTCACTGTTCACCGTGGTCATCAATCCGCACACGCCCCTGGCCATCCAGGCCGGTTATGGCGTGTACCTGGCGGTGGCGACGGCTACCTGGTTCTGCCTGGTGGCGCTGCTGTTCAGCCAGCAGAAAGTCCGCGCCGGTTTTGCCCGCATGGGCCACTGGTTCGACCGCACCATGGGCGCGGTGCTGATCGCCATCGGGGTGAAGCTGGCCTTTACCGAGATGCATTGAGGCGGTCTTTCTCGTCCAGGTTGATCGGATATTTCTGATCCTTAATTGGGATTAATCGTACAATCGTCCGCTTTTATGCCACTCCGGCAGGTCGAGCCCGTTGACCGTCCGGAGAGCGCGCGAGACCGGACGCTTGATGACGATACAAAAAGTACCGCAGCAGTTGCTCTATCTGGTTTATGGCGGCAAAGAGGTTTATCGCCATGAAGCGAAATTCAGCATTCTGACGGCCCTCGACCAGAGCAAGAGTGCCGAACCGCTGGTGATTCGGGTCATGACCGACCGCCCCGAGGATTACCGCGGCTGGCCGGTGCAAGTGGTGCCGTTGAGTGAGCAAACGCTGGTCGAGTGGCAGGGTGACCAGGGCTACTACCACCGGCGCAAGGCCTGTGCCTTTGCCGCGGGCCTCGCGCTGGCGGACAAGACCCTGTTTGTCGATACCGACACCTTGTTCGAGGCCGACCCGCAGCGGCTGTTCGATCGCATCGCCCCCGGCCAGTACCTGATCGATGAAGACGAGTTTCTCTGGTCCGAGGTCCGTACCCGCCCCGAGTTCGTCAAACTCGACCGCTACCTGCAGGCCAGCGGTCAGTCGGTAGCCGACGACCAGCGTCTGTTCAACAGCGGGGTTTGTGGCCTGACGGCCGGCGATGGTCCGCTGATGCAAGCCTCGATTGCCTTGATTGACGAATGGAGCGCCCACATCAAGGACCTGCACACCCTGGAACAGATCGCCTTGTCATTTGCCTTGCGCGGTCAATCCGTGGGCGAGAGCAAGAGTTGCATCTATCACTACTTCTCCGACAAGGACTTCTTCCACGCCATGCAAGCGCTGTTCTTCCAGCGCCATGGCGAAGCCTTCCGGCCGGAGTTGCTGCGCCTGCAGCGCGAGGTCCCACGGCGTAAACCCTTGCCGTCGCTGTTTCAGCGCTCGCGGATCAAGTTCTACTTGAGGCGGCAGAACAAGGACATGCAAAAAGTCGGACGCGACCTGCTGTATGGCAGCTGCGGTCCGATCTCGCCTTATGTCGAGGCTTGCCGCCATGTCTGGTGGGATCAGGGGCTGCGCCAGATCCAGCGCCGTGGCATGAGCCAGCAGGCGCCGATTCGCGCGCTGGCGCGTGGCGAATGGCCGGCCGGGTTGCCCAGGCCGCGTAACCGCGATGTGGAAAAACGCCTGCGCCACTACCTGCAACAGCATTTGCAGCCGCACGGGCCTGCACACGGGGCTAAGTGATGGGGCCTAGCGCCTTGAGCTGATTCAGGGCGCCGAGGTATTCCCGCGGAGGGTGGCCGAGCAAGCGGCAGAACATCGCGCTGAAGGCCCGGGCGCTGCCATAACCCAAGGCCGTCGCCACTTGCTGCAGGCTCTCGCCGGCGATCAAGCGTGGCAGGGCTTCCATCAGGCGCAGTTGCTGGCGCCAGGCATTGAAGCTCATGTGCAATTCCTGCTGAAACATCCGCGCCAGCGTTCGTGAACTGGCGCCGACCTGCTGCGCCCAGTCTTCCAGGGTATTGGCATGATCCGGCATCTGCAGCAGCGCCTGGCAAATGGCTTGCAGGCGCCGGTCGCGGGGCATGGGAATATGCAGCGGCAGGTTCTCCAGGCGGGCGACTTCTTCCAGCATCAGTTGCTGGATCAGTGGGTTTTCCGCGTGTTCGCGACCCTGCACGGCCCGCAGGATCAGTTCGCGCAGCAGCGGCGTGACCGCCAGCACGCAACATTGCTGCAACGAGGGCGGCGACAGCTCGGGGGCGATGAACAGCGAACGCATGTGCACATCGCCGGCCATGAAGATTTCATGTTCCACCAGGGGCGGAATCCACACCGCGCGGGTCGGTGGCAAGACCCATGCGCCCTGGGCCGTTACCACGCGCATGGTCCCGCGCACCGCGTACAGCAGTTGCGCCTCGCGATGCCGGTGCAACTCCTGGTGGGCGCCGTCGAGATAATCGCGTGGATAGGCGCTGACCGGGCCGTGCTGAAAGTGGCTGATTAACATGTCTGATCTGATGACTTTATTGTCAGGAGTGCGTTTTATAGCCAACCTAGCATAACGGCATACCTACAACGAAACAGTGTGCCGTCATGAATCAGTCTCGAAACGTAATCCGCTACATCAACGCCGCCCACGTGATCGATCACATGTTCATGCTGATCTTCCCCGCCGCCGTGCTCGGGATGACCCGGGCCTTCGACCTGGACTATGCCGCGCTGATCGGTCTTTCCCTGGGCGGCTTCATTGCCTTCGGTGCCTGTTCGCTACCGGCCGGCTGGCTGGGCGACCACTGGAGCCGGCGGCAGATGATGCTGCTGTTCTTCTTCGGTATCGGCGCCTCGGCGATTTTCACCGGCCTGAGCAGCAGCCCGACGATGCTGGTGGTCGGCCTGACGCTGATGGGGGTGTTTGCCGCGATCTACCACCCGGTGGGCACGGCGATGCTGGTGGCCTATGCGCAGAACCGCGGGCGGGAGATCGGCATCAACGGCATGTGGGGCAATCTCGGCGTGGCCTTTTCGGCATTGATCACCGGGCTGCTGGTGGCGCATTTCGGCTGGCGTTCGGCGTTCATCCTGCCGGGCGTGGTGGCGATTGCCCTGGGCCTGGGGTTTGCCTGGCAGGTGCGTGAAGAAGCCATCCCGGCACGGCCTCATGTGCGGCTCAAGGGCGCGGATGGCCAGCGTATTTCCATGGCCATGGTGTTTGGCGTCCTGGCCCTGGCAACCGCGACCGGTGGGGTGGTGTTCAACGCCACCACCATGACCTACCCGAAGCTGTTCCAGGAGCGCCTGCAGGACCTGTTCGCTTCGCCGCAGACCCTGGGCCTGGTGGTCAGTCTGGCGTATGCCTTCGGCGCTGTGGCGCAACTGAGCATTGGTCGGGTGCTGCATCGCTTCAGTCTGAAATGGCCCTTTATCTTCTTGACCCTGTGCCAGGCGCCGCTGCTGTTCGGCCTGGCCGAGGTCGAGGGCTGGTCGGTCATCGTCCTGGGAGCGGCCTTTATGTTCGTGGTGTTCGGGCAGGTCACGGTGAACGATGCGATGGTCGCCAACTTCGTTGCCCCGCAGTGGCAGTCCCGGGTGTTTGCCTTGCGCTATTGCCTGTCGTTTGGCGCGAGCGCCACGGCGATTCCGTTGATTGCCTTTGTCGAACCGCGCCAGGGGCTGGCCGGGCTGTATCTGATCCTGAGCGGTTTCGCTGCGCTGACCTTCGCCGCCGCGTTGATCTTCCCGCGTACCCCGGCGGAGGCCGCGGCGGGGCAGGCCGCTTGAGGGGGCACAGGAGTGTCTTCGCGTGAATCCCCGGTCGCGCGAATGCTGGCTTGGAGCTAGCATTCGTACGGCTCTGCAAATCATTCCTTTGGCTGATTTGGCAGAGCCAGCGGCGCTCTAGAGTGAGCGTTCTTCAGCCACGACCGTGCAGTCACGAAAAGGGATGCTTATGTTGCAGACTCGCGTTATTCCGCCAGCCGAAGGCGCCTACCAATACCCGCTATTGATCAAGCGGCTGCTGATGTCCGGCACCCGTTACGAGAAGACCCGTGAAATCGTCTACCGGGACAAACTGCGTTACAGCTACCCAACCCTGATCGAGCGCGTGGCCAGGCTGGCGAACGTGTTGACGGCTGCCGGGGTCAAGGCCGGGGATACCGTGGCGGTGATGGACTGGGACAGCCATCGCTATCTGGAGTGCATGTTCGCGATCCCGATGATCGGCGCGGTGATCCATACCATCAACGTGCGCCTGTCGCCGGAACAGATCCTGTACACCATGAATCACGCCGAGGACCGCTTCGTGCTGGTCAACAGCGAGTTTGTCGGGCTCTACCAGGCGATCGCCGGGCAACTGAGCACGGTGGAGAAAACCCTGCTGCTGACCGACGGCCCGGACCAGAGCGCCGACCTGCCCAACCTGGTGGGCGAATACGAGCAGCTTCTGGCGGCTGCCAGCACCCAGTACGCCTTCGAGGATTTCGACGAAAACTCGGTGGCCACCACCTTCTACACCACAGGCACCACCGGCAATCCGAAGGGCGTGTACTTCACCCACCGCCAGCTGGTACTGCACACCATGGGCGTGGCGGTGATCATGGGCAGCATCGACAGCGTGCGCCTGCTGGGCACCAGCGATGTGTACATGCCCATTACCCCGATGTTCCATGTGCATGCCTGGGGCCTGCCTTATGTGGCGACCATGCTCGGCCTCAAGCAGGTCTATCCCGGCCGTTACGACCCGGAACTGCTGGTGGAGCTGTGGCGCAAGGAAAAGGTCACCTTCTCCCATTGCGTGCCGACCATCCTGCAGATGCTGCTCAATGCCAAGGCGGCCCAGGGCACGGATTTCGGCGGCTGGAAGATCGTCATTGGCGGCAGCGCGCTCAACCGTGCGCTGTACGAGGCCTCCAAGGCCAAGGGCATTCAGCTGACGGCGGCCTATGGCATGTCGGAAACCGGGCCGCTGGTGTCCTGTGCCCACCTCAACGAAGAACTGCTGGCGGGTACCGAGGATGAGCGCACTACCTACCGGATCAAGGCCGGCGTGCCCGGACCTCTGGTGGAGGCGGCGATTGTCGATGGCGACGGCAACTTCCTGCCGGCCGATGGCGAGACCCAGGGTGAGCTGGTGCTGCGTGCGCCCTGGTTGACCGAAGGCTATTTCAACGAGCCGCAGAAGGGCGCGGAGCTGTGGGAAGGCGGCTGGCTGCACACCGGCGACGTGGCGACTCTCGACGGCATGGGCGTGATCGATATTCGCGACCGGATCAAGGATGTGATCAAGACCGGAGGCGAGTGGGTATCGTCCCTGGCCCTGGAAGACCTGATCAGCCGCCACCCGGCGGTACGCGAAGTAGCAGTGGTGGGGATCCCCGATCCGCAATGGGGCGAGCGTCCGTTTGCCTTGCTGGTGGTCCGTGAAGGGCATGCGATCGAGGCCAAGGAGCTCAAGGAGCATCTCAAGCCGTTTGTCGAGCAGGGGCACTTGAGCAAGTGGGCGATTCCCAGTCAGATCGCCCTTGTTACTGAAATTCCCAAGACCAGTGTCGGCAAGCTCGACAAGAAGCGCATCCGCCTCGACATCACCGAATGGCAGGCCAACAACAGCACCTTTCTTTCGACGCTATAAACACCCTCTACCGTGCCCGAAAGGGCACGGTAGAGCCCACCAAGCAAGCGCTTGCCTTGTCAAATCCGAATTTTCAGCCATCCTTGCCGTGCCGGCATTTGCCGGACTGGCGAAAGGACCGTTCCAGAGTGGTTGGAGGCTGCAAATCACACTTTAGAGGGATCAAGCCGTACCACCCGCTGGCTATAGTCCGCCCAAGGATTTTTAAGAACGGGGCAACCGCACAACATGGGGCGATGCAACTTTGAACGACTTCGGGGCTGACTGGGTTCCGCCCGTTCAGAGCGTTTTTAAAAGTGCTCACTGCCATAACAATAAAGCACATGGAGTAGCGTCGATGACATCAGTAAACCAGTTCTGGCGCCGGGCGAAACTGCCTCTGGCCGTCAGTCTCGCCTCTACGCTCGCCGGACCTGCCTTCGGCGTCAGTTTCAACATCGGTGAAATCGAAGGTCAGTTCGACTCTTCTCTATCGCTGGGTGCGAGCTGGTCTACCCAGAGCCCCAACAAGAATCTGATTGGTGTCAACAACGGCGGTCATGGCCTGTCCCAGACCTCCGACGATGGCCACGCTAACTTCAAAAGCGGCGAAACCTTTTCCAAGATCTTCAAGGGTATCCACGACCTTGAATTGAAATACGGCGATACCGGCGTCTTCGTCCGTGGCAAATACTGGTATGACTTCGAGCTCAAGGACGAAAGCCGCGAGTTCAAGGACATCAGCGACAGCAACCGCAAGGAAGGCGCCAAGTCTTCCGGCGGGCAGATCCTCGACGCCTTCATCTACCACAACTACTCGATCGCCGAGCAGCCGGGTTCCGTGCGCCTGGGCAAGCAAGTCGTGAGCTGGGGTGAAAGTACCTTCATCGGCGGCGGCATCAACTCGATCAACCCGATCGACGTATCGGCTTTCCGCCGTCCTGGCGCGGAGGTCAAGGAAGGCCTGATCCCGGTCAACATGTTCTACGTCTCCCAGAGCCTGACCGACAACCTCTCGGCCGAAGCCTTCTATCAGCTGGAATGGGACCAGACCGTCGTCGACAACTGCGGCACCTTCTTCTCCCAGCCGGACATCATCGCCGACGGTTGCACCGACAATCTGCGGGTGCTGAACAAGCGCTCGACCATTCCGTCGATTGCCCTGGGGCCACTGGCCGCCGCGGGCGTCGACGTCAATCAGGAAGGCGTGCTGGTGCGTCGTGGACCGGACCGCGATGCACGGGACAGCGGGCAGTGGGGCGTGTCCTTCAAGTACATGTACGAGCCGCTCGACACCGAGTTCGGCGCGTACTTCATGAACTACCACAGCCGTGCGCCGATCTTCAGCGCCACCGGTGCTCCGCAGTCGGTCTTCGACCGTGTCGCGGCCTTGCCTCCAGCGTTCCGCGCCCTGGGCCCACTGGTGGTGGCGGGCAGCTCCGAGTACTTCGTCGAGTACCCTGAGGACATCCGTCTCTACGGCCTGAGCTTCTCCACCACCTTGCCTACCGGTACCGCATGGAGCGGTGAGATCAGCTATCGCCCGAACGCTCCGGTGCAGCTGAACTCCACCGATATCCTGTTCGCCGGTGTTCGCCCCCTGGGCGGCACCCTGGCCAATGCCTCGCTGCTCGACGGCTCCCCGGGTCAGGACCTGCACGGCTATCGCCGTAAAGAAATCACCCAGCTCCAGACCACCTTCACCCACTTCTTCGATCAGGTCATGGGCGCCAGCCGTCTGACCCTGGTTGGTGAAGTCGGCCTGACCTACGTGGGCGGCCTGGAAAGCACCTCCAAGGTTCGTTATGGCCGCGATCCGGTCTATGGCCCGGGCGAACTGCCTGCCACCGGTAGCCTGGACACCTGCTCGCAGATCCTCAATACCAGCACCATCAACGGCGCGGGTCCAGGAACGGCGACCAACAATCGCAGCCGCAACTGCAACGACGACGGCTTCACCACCTCGACTTCCTGGGGTTATCGCGGTCGTGCCATCTGGGAATACAACGACGTGTTCGCCGGTGTGAACCTCAAGCCGAACGTGGCCTGGTCCCATGACGTCAGCGGTTACTCGCCTGGCCCTGGCGGCAACTTCGAGGAAGGTCGCAAGGCCATCAGCCTGGGCGTGGATGCCGAGTACCAGAACACCTACACCGCGAGCCTGGCGTACACCAACTTCTTCGACGGCAAGTACACCACCGTGGATGACCGTGACTTCGTGGCCCTCAGTTTCGGCGTGAACTTCTAAGCACTGCATTTTCAGGAAGAACAAGAATATGAAAGTAACCAAGAGTCTGTTGCAGGTCGGTGTCCTCGGGCTGTCGCTGCTGGCGACCGGGGTCATGGCCGCGGTCTCGGCCGATGAAGCGGCCAAGCTGGGTACCTCCCTGACGCCGATGGGCGCGGAAATGGCCGGTAACTCAGCCGGCACCATTCCGGCCTGGAAAGCCTTGCCGACCAACGCCGGCAGTGTGGATGGCAAGGGCTTCCTGTCCAACCCGTACGCCAGCGAGCAGCCGCAGTTCACCATCACCGCGCAGAACGTCGAGCAGTACAAGGACAAGCTGGCGCCAGGGCAGTACGCGATGTTCAAGCGCTACCCGGAAACCTACAAGATGCCGGTCTATCCTTCCCACCGCGGCGCCACGGTGCCAGCCGATGTGTTCGCCGCGATCAAGGAAAACGCCACCAAGACCAACCTGGTCAGCGGCGGCAACGGCCTGGAAAACTTCAAGACCGCCATTCCGTTCCCGATTCCGAAAAGCGGCGTGGAAGTTATCTGGAACCACATCACCCGCTATCGCGGCGGCAGCGTGACCCGTCTGGTGACCCAGGCGACGCCACAGGCCAACGGCTCGTTCAGCCTGGTGTACTTCCAGGACCAGTTCGTGTTCCGCGACAAGATGAAGGACTACGATCCGGCGAACCCGGGCAACATCCTGTTCTACTTCAAGCAGAAAGTGACCGCGCCGGCGCGTCTGGCCGGTGGTGTGCTGCTGGTGCACGAAACCCTCGACCAGGTGAAGGAGCCGCGTTCGGCGTGGGTCTACAACGCTGGCCAGCGTCGTGTGCGTCGCGCCCCGCAAGTGTCGTATGACGGTCCGGGTACCGCCGCCGACGGCCTGCGTACCTCCGACAACCTCGACATGTACAACGGCGCGCCGGACCGCTACGACTGGAAGCTGGAAGGCAAGAAGGAGATGTACATCGCCTCCAACAGCTACAAGCTCGACTCGCCGCAGCTGAAGTACGCCGAGATCATCAAGGCCGGCCACATCAACCAGGACCTGGCTCGCTACGAGCTGCGCCGTGTCTGGCACGTGGTCGCGACCCTGAAGGAAGGTCAGCGCCATATCTACGCCAAGCGTGACTTCTACATCGATGAAGACACCTGGCAGGCCGCGGTGATCGACCACTACGACGGTCGTGGCCAGCTGTGGCGCGTGGCCGAGGCGCATGCCGAGAACTACTACGACAAGCAAGTGCCGTGGTATGCCCTGGAAACCCTCTACGACCTGCAGTCCGGCCGTTACCTGGCACTGGGCATGAAGAACGAAGAGAAGTCGGCCTACGACTTCGGCTTCACCGCCACCACCAGCGACTTCACTCCGGCGGCCCTGCGCCAGGATGGCGTTCGTTAACCCGCGGTAAATCGAGGCGCATCCTCGATCGACGCCCCGACTGGTTCGGGGCGTTTTTTATTGTCTGCGTTTTTCTACAAGGCGCGGGGTGGCCTCTGTAGGAGCGAGCTTGCTCGCGAAAAAAACTCCAGACAATGCCATCTCCCGGTAAAACCGCGCTGCCCTATCGCGAGCAAGCTCGCTCCTACAGGTATGCGGGGAGTGCTGACAAACCTGGTTGTATTCTTTTTCTATCCATCTGTAGCAAAAATCTTCAACAGGGGGCTTTTTACCGCTAGTCTGCCGACATCTGTATTGCCGACAACAGCACTTCAATAAGAGTTGGCCATGACTGATCTGTCCCGTATCCAGGGGCCTGCCGGTGCGGCCATTCCCGCGCCGGAAGGGCGCTTCTACCGACCTCCCTTGCCCGACGGCTACGTACTGCGGCCGCGTCTGTGCGAGCGCCTGAGCGCGGGCCTCAATGGCCGGCTGCTGTTGGTCAGCGCACCGGCCGGTTTTGGCAAGAGTTCACTGGCGGTGGAGTTCTGCCAAAGCCTGCCGCCGCACTGGCGCAGCCTGTGGCTGGGGCTCAGTCGCCGGGACAGCGATCCGGGACGTTTTCTCGAGCGCCTGCTCGAGGGGCTGCAACAATATTTCGCCCAACTGGGCAACCAATCCCTCGGGCTGCTGAAGATGCGCCAGCGCCACCAGCCCTTCGCCTTCGAAGAGTGGCTGGACGGGCTGCTCGATGAGTTGGCGGCCCATCTTTCCAGTGCTTCTCCCTTATTGCTGGTACTGGACGATTACCACCTGGCCCAGGGGCCGGTGCTCGATCGCTGTCTGCAGTTCTTCCTCAATCATTTGCCCGACGGCTTGCTGGTGCTGGTAACCAGCCGCCAGCGCCCGGACTGGCACCTGGCGCGTCTGCGCCTGTCACGGCAGTTGCTGGAACTGCATGAGCAGGACCTGCGCCTGACCTACGACGAATCCCTGACCCTGCTCGACCGGCACAGCAGTTCGCTGCGCGGCGAGGCACTGGAAAGCCTGATCCTGCGCAGCGAAGGCTGGGTGGCGGGGCTGCGCTTCTGGCTGTTGGCGGCCTCGGAGGCGGGCAGTGGCGCGACCTTGCCGCAGTCGCTGAATGGCGGCGAAGGCCTGATTCGCGATTATCTGCTGGAAGAGGTCATCGATTGCCTGCCTGCCGAAGTGCAGTCGTTCCTCTACGACACGGCGCCCCAGGAACGTTTCTGCAGCGACCTGTGCGATGCATTGCGCGAGTCCCACGACAGTGCCGAGATCCTGCGTTACCTGTTGGCCCACCAGGTATTCCTGGTGCCGCTGGACGAGCAGGGGCACTGGTACCGTTATCACCACCTGTTCTCCGACCTGCTGCGCACCCGGCCCACCGCCAACGCGATATTGCCGCCGGCCAGCCTGCACCTGCGGGCCTGTCGCTGGTTCAACGCCCAGGGGCTGCTGGACGAAGCGGTGGAGCAGGCGTTGCGCGCCGGGCACCTGGACGTGGCGGCGAATCTGGTACAGAACCTGTCCGAGGAACAACTGCTGGCCGAGCAGAACGTCGGCATGCTGCTGCGCTGGAAAATGGACTTGCCCGACAGCCTGCTGATCAGCACCCCGCGGCTGATCGTGCTGTACAGCTGGGCGCTGGGGCTGGCGTGCCAGCTGGACGCTGCCGAGGAGCTGGCCAGCCATTTGAGCCGCTTCCTGCCGGCCCCCTCGGCCACCGCGCAGAAATCCATGCTGGCGCAATGGCTGGCCTTGAGCGGGATCGTCGCCCGCGGACGGGGGAATCGCGAGCTGACCCTGCTGTATTGCACCGAAGCCCTGGAAACCTTGCCGCAGAAGCGTTACGGGCAGCGGCTGGTGTGCCTGTCGACCCTGTCCAACCTGGCGATCGCCGATGGCGACCTGTGGCGTGCCCGGGGGCTCAACCGCGAGTCCCTGGAACTGGCGCAGCGGGTCGGCAACCCTTTGTTCGAGGCCCTGGCCCATTACGACCGGGCCCGGGTGCTGCAAGCCCGCGGCGAGATCCTGCGGGCGCTGGATGAAGTCCGCCAGGGCTTGCAGCGCTTGTATGGCCTGTCCGCGCAACGCCTGTACGCGGTACGGGCGCGGCTGACTCTGTACGAAGGTTACCTGCTGGCGTTGCGCTGCCAGCCCGAGACCGGACTGGCGCGCCTGCGGGCGGGGCTGATCGAGGCGCGGGCCTGTCGCGATATCAGCGTGCTGATCGGCCATTGCGTGATCGCCAACCTGGAGGGTCACAACGGTGAATTTGCCAAGGCCTTTGCCGAACTGGCCGAAGCCGAACGCCTGATGCACATCTGGGACGTACCGCCGATCTACTACCTGGCGATGATCACCCTGGTCAAATGCGAACTCTGGCTGGCCCAGGGCCGCACGGACCTGGCGCAAGCCTGGCTGGCTCGCCTGGGGCAGACCTACACCGGCGACCAGGCCGCCGCGGCACCGGAATTTCATCCACAACTGCCGCTGCATATCGAGTTGCAGCAAGCCTTGCTCGACAGCATCCAGGGCGAGCCGGCCCTGGCCGAGCAGCGCCTGGACAAACTGCTGGAGCATGGCCGGCAGACCGGGCGGCAAATGCTCAATGTGATGGCGTTGAACCAGAAGGTCGCGCTGTTGCTGGCCCAGGGGCGCGACCCCGAGGCCCGGCAGGCCTTTGCCCAGGCGCTGGAGGCTGCCGTGGGCGGGGCATTGCAACCGTTCGAATGGGCGGTGCGGGCGCATCCGGCCTGGGTTCGCGAGCAACTTCAGCAGGGGGCGGCGACACCATTGCGCCAGACCTTGCTCGAACGCCTGCCGGTCGCCGTGGCACGTGATTCCCTGGAGCAGCATCACGGCGAAGCCCTCAGTTCCCGCGAGTTGGCGGTGCTGCAACTGATCGCCCAGGGCTGTTCCAACCAGGAAATCAGCGATCAGTTGTTTATCTCGCTGCATACCGTGAAGACCCATGCCAGCCATATCAACAGCAAGCTGGGGGTGGAGCGTCGCACCCAGGCCGTGGCCCGGGCCCAGGAGTTGGGATTACTGGGCTGATTGAGCGGTCAGCTGATCTTGCGGGTATCGTCCTCGGCTCGCTCCTGGGGCGAAGCAGGGGGCTCTGCGGTGTTGAAGTCCAGGGTCACGGTGAAGCGCTGTTGTTCGGTGAGGACCTGGATGTGCCAGCCCAGCCTGGCGCACAGCTGGCGCATCAGCTCCAGGCCCAGGCCGTAGCCGAAGTCGCTGGATTCTTCCGTCTGGCTGGTATCACGGATACGGTTGACGATGCGCAGTTGCAGCTGTTCGAAGGTGATTTCGATGCTGCCTTCCTCAGCATATTGCAGGGCATTGCGCAGAAAGTTACCAACCACGATTCGGCAGGCGGTCAGGGGCAGGCGACAAGGCTCGTTGCTGATGTCGAGGATCAGCTCGATATCCCGCTTGCCGATCAGGTAGCGATGCTCCTGGATCAATTCGTTGAACAATTCGGCCATGTCGATGGCTTCTTCCGGCAAGGGTTCAACGCGCTCGCGGCTCATCCACAGTAGCGTCTCGGCAATGCGCTGCATGTTCAGCACCGAGCGTTCGATACGTTGCAGAGGCAGGGGCAGCGAACCGCCGGCCTGCAGGGTCAGCAGTTCCAGGTTGGCCTTGAGCACCGCCAGCGGCGTGCGTAACTCATGGCTGGTGTAGCGCAGCAGGCGCCCTTCGCGCTGGCTGGCGGCCTGCACCTGCTGCACGCTCTGGGCCAGGGAGTCGGCCAGGACATTGAACTCCTTGAAACGGAAATTCGGGCGCTGGCTGGACACCTCCTCCGGATCTTTCAGGGTGGTGGACCACTGGGCCAGCCGGCCGAGGGGGCGCACCAGCCACCAGACCAGCAGGGCGATGATGATCAGTGCCGGGATGAATACCGCCAGACTGATGACATTAATGCTGTTCAGTTCGTGATCGAGATAGGCATCGGACAACGGGGTCTCGACCTCGCCACCTTCTTCATGGTCGTGGTCGACATCGAACATGTAGAGGATTTTGCCGTCACCCAGGGGCTGGGCCAGGATCGCTTTGACTTCATCCTGTCCATCGGCGTCCAGTTCACCGAACACCTGCACGGCACCGAAGGACAGGGTTGGCGGCGTATCCAGTAACTGGCGAATTTTCGGCGGCAGCGCTTCCTTGCCGATAACGCTGCTGAAGAAGTAGTTCTGCGGCGGGGCAAGGCTTGGGTCTTTCTTGTAGTGCCTGACGAAATACAGGGCTTCTTCTTCCATCATGGCGCTGGCGGTATAGAGCAGGCCTCGGATGCTATAGCTCGATAGCAGCTGGCTGTAGATCAGCAGCACCACGGCGATCAACAGCAGGAAACTGCCGCTGATCACCCATTTCAGACTCAGCCCTTTACGCATGGGGTCCTCAGCTGCACACCGACGCCAGAAATAGTGTGGATCAGCGCTTGGCTGAAATCCTTGTCCACCGCCTTGCGCAAGCGGTGCATGTGCACCTTGAGGGTATTGCTGTCCGGCGGCTCGTCGCCCCAGACCGTCGCCTCGAGACGTTCGCGCCCCACCGGCTCGGGACTGGCACGCATCAGGCACTCCAGCAGGGTCCAGCAGGTGGGCGACAGGTGCAGTTCCTGTCCGGCGCGGCTGACCTTGCGGGTGGACAGATCCATGGTCAGGTCGGCCACCTGCAGGCGGCTGGCCTGGCCGCTGCGCCGCAGGCTCAGGGCGCGGATCCTGGCCACCAGTTCGGCCAGCTCGAAGGGCTTGACCAGGTAATCGTCGGCGCCCATGGCAAAGCTGGCGAGCTTGTCCGGCAGGGCATCCAGCGAGGTGAGCATCAGGATCGGTGTCTGTTTGCCCTGTTCGCGCAGCTGTTTGCACAGCTGTTGGCCATCCAGGCGCGGCAGCATGATGTCCAGCAGGATCACATCATAGTGTTGGCTCAGCGCCAGGTTCAGGCCGGTCTGGCCATTACTGGCGTGATCGCAGACGATCCCGGTGATTTCCAGGTATTCGATGACGGTGTTGGCCAGGTCGAGGTTGTCCTCGACCAGCAGCAGGTGGATATGCACGGGAATGTCCCCTTGGACCTGTGTCGCTCAGTGGCCCAGAGGATAACGGAGCCGGCGCGTTTTTTACCGATGTTTACCTGGCGTTAACCTGTCGGACTCTAGGGTGGCGGCTTTTATACCAAGAGAACGCCACCATGAACCTGTCTCCTGTCGCCAAAGGCATTCTGCTGGTCTTGATTGTCATCGGCCTGATGGCCTGTGCCTTGTCGCCCGGCACGTCTGTGGCGCGCCTGGGCGGGGGTGGGCCGCTGTCAGGGTTCTTGACCGGGAATGGGGGCGGGCTGGCAGCAGGATCGGGCTCTATTGCCTATGCCTTCTGAAAAGACCTGCGCGGATTACACCGACCAGTTGGTGCTGTGCCTGTTGCTGATTCTTTGCGTGGCGCTTGCGCTGGGCACCTATATCGTCCGGCTCAATGCGCGTATCGATCAACAGCGTGAGCTGTCGCCGGTGCATCTGCTGGAGTGCGGCAACGGGCGCGGGGCTTTTATCGTCGATCCCCATGGCCGGCGCAGCAGCAGTGACAATTGTTATCTGATCGAAGAGGATGAGTAGCCGATGTAGCGGCCCCAGGAAAATCCGGCACTGAGTTCAAGCGCAAGAAACGTAGTTCTTGCGCTTGAATGTCGATCTACAGTGCAGGCGTACCGAGATGAAGGCCAGGTCCGGGCCTGATCTCCCTGGAAGATAAAGGAGGCTTGCCATGTCCTGCGTATTCAAATTGATCAACTCGCCCGTCGGTCAACTGACCCTGGTTGCCAGAGGCACGAAGCTCGCCGCGATTCTCTGGGAGAACGAACGCGAAAACCGGGTGCGTCTCGGCCCGTTGCAGCCTGCCGACGATCATCCGGTCTTGCTGGAAACCGAGCGCCAGCTCAAGGAGTACTTTGCCGGCAGCCGCGATCGCTTCGAACTGGAACTGGACTTTGTCGGCACCGAGTTCCAGCGCAAGGTCTGGCAGGCGCTGCTGACCATTCCTTTCGGTGAAACCCGCAGCTACAGCCAGATTGCCGCGCAGGTGGGCAGTCCCAAGGCCGTGCGCGCAGTCGGTGCGGCCAATGGCCGGAACCCGATCTCGATCATCGCGCCTTGCCACCGGGTGATCGGCGCCTCGGGCAGCCTCACCGGTTTTGCCGGCGGCCTGCAGGCCAAGCAGTTTCTGCTGGCGTTGGAAGGCGAGGAAACCCTGCAGTTGGCGTTCTGACTGTGAATGATTGCCGCCCCGGGGGCGCGGGCGGCAGTTGTCGTTGTCTGCATTACGCGGCAAAGCAGTGGCTGCAAGCTGTGCGAGAATGGCCTATCGATTTCTTCAGGAACATCCCATGGAAGCCGCCAAGCCTGCTCTTATTCGCGAAACCTTCCCCGTCGGTCCCTTGCAGTGCAACTGCACGATCATTGGCGACCCTGTTACAAAAAAGGCCATCGTCGTCGACCCGGGCGGCAATCCCGACCTGATCATGGCGCGGCTCGACGCGCTGGGGCTGAAGGTGGTGAGCATCATTCATACCCATGCCCACCTGGATCACTTCCTGGCCTCCGGACAGATGAAGGAGAAAACCGGCGCAACCCTGCACCTGCACAAGGAGGATCAGTTCCTCTGGGACAACCTGGAAATGCAGTGCAGCATGTTCGGCGTGCCTTACACGCCGGTGCCGGCGCCGGATCGCTGGCTGGCGGACGACGAAGAGCTGGCCTGCGGTTGCGGCGTGGCCCTGCATACGCCGGGACATACCCCAGGTTCCATGAGCTTCTGGTTCGCAGAGGCTAAGCTGCTGATTGCCGGCGACACGTTGTTCAAGCGCGGGGTAGGGCGCACGGATCTGTGGGGGGGCGACCAGGCCACCATCGTGCGTTCGATCAAGCAGCGTCTGTACACCCTCGACGAAGACGCGACTGTGGTGGCCGGGCATGGTCCGGACACCCGCCTGGGCGATGAAATGCGTGAAAATCCCTTTGTCAGGGCCTGACCTTTGCTGTCAAAAGTTTCACGGAATTTTTGTCATTGGCCGTGTTCAAACGCCTGCAAAGGTCTGTTGCCAACGTCCGCTGCATCACAGAATGAAAAAAGTAGGAGCTTCTCCATGTTCACCTCGCGTCGTTTGATCGTTGTTGCTACCGCTGTGGCCTTGTTGTCCGGCTGTGCTTCGCCTAACCCCTATGACAATCAGGGGCAGGCCGACGGCTCCACGGGCATGAGCAAAACTGCAAAATACGGTGGCCTGGGTGCCTTGGCCGGTGCGCTGGCCGGTGCCGCCATCGACCACAACAACCGTGGCAAGGGCGCGCTGATCGGCGCCGCGGTAGTCGGCGCTTCCGCCGCCGGCTACGGCTACTACGCCGACCAGCAGGAAAAGAAACTGCGTGCCAGCATGGCCAATACCGGGGTCGAAGTGCAGCGCCAGGGCGATCAGATCAAACTGATCATGCCGGGCAACATCACCTTCGCCACCGATTCGGCGAACATCGCCCCAAGCTTCTATCAACCGCTGAACAACCTGGCCAACTCCCTCAAGGAGTTCAACCAGAACCAGATCGAAATCGTCGGTTACACCGACAGCACCGGCAGCCGCCAGCACAACATGGACCTGTCCCAGCGTCGCGCCCAGAGCGTGGCGACCTACCTGACCTCTCAAGGTGTCAGCGGTGCCAACCTGTCGGCCCGTGGCGCTGGCCCGGATAACCCGATCGCCAGCAACGGCGACGTCAATGGCCGTGCGCAGAACCGTCGGGTGGAAGTGAACCTCAAGGCGATTCCTGGCCAGCAGTATGGTGGTCAGCAGCAACAGCCGGGTACGGTTCAGCAGTATCCGTAACTGATCGTTTGAATGAAGAAATGCCCGATCCTGTGATCGGGCATTTTTGTGTGTGGCCTTTGCCGACCTCTTCGCGGGCTTGCCTGCGAAGAGGTCGGCACAGTCGCTATCAAATCACCAGATACAAAAAAGCCCCCGGACAACCGAATGGTCCGGGGGCTTTTTATTGGACGCGAAGCCTGATTACTTCTTCAGACCATAATGCTCGTCGAGCATGCCAGGCGCGTTAGGCGTCTTTGGCGCGTAGTCCCTTGGCGGTTCCTGGTCGCGCGGTGGCGTCAGGCGTTCCCGTGGAGCCTGCACCGAGTCGGAGTGCAGCGCGGCCAGCAGGCGTTGGCGGGTCAACTCGTCCAGGGCCAGGCGGTTGGCGCCCTCGGCGAGGTGGTCCTGCACTTCCTGATAGCTTTGAGTGAGTTTTTTCACCAGGGTGGCGGTGCTGTTGAAGTGGGTGACCACTTCGTTCTGATAGCTGTCAAAACGTTCCTGAATATCATCCAGCTGACGTTGCGTGCGGTTAGGCGCGGCATTCGGCAGCAGGCGAGCGACCAGAAATCCAATGGCGACACCCGCGATCAGGGCAAGAGTCGGCAACAACCAAACTAAGAGCGAGTGTTCCACGAGTCCTTCCTCTATAAACGGCTTTGCTTTACGTTAACGGCTCGAACCTGCGCTGTATACCGCGATTCACTCGCAATAGATTGGCACAGACAATTTGCTAGACGAGTCGACCCGATTCGAGGTCACGGAGTTCCTTCCTTGCTTATGCGTGAAACCCCCGTAGTGATTGCCGGCCCGGTCGGTCAACTGGAAGCCTTGTATCTGGATGTCGCCGACGCCCGTGGCGTGGCGCTGATCTGCCATCCGAACCCGGTGCAGGGCGGCACCATGCTCAACAAGGTGGTCTCGACCCTGCAACGTACGGCGCGTGACGCCGGCCTGATCACCTTGCGTTTCAACTACCGTGGCGTCGGCGCCAGCGAAGGCAGCCACGACATGGGCAGCGGTGAAGTCGACGACGCGCAGGCGGCTGCCGAATGGCTGCGGGCCAGGCACCCGGACTTGCCGATGACCCTGCTCGGCTTCTCCTTCGGCGGCTTCGTCGCCGCAAGCCTCGGCGGACGCCTGGAAGCCCGCGGCGAGCCGCTCAAGCACCTGTTCATGGTTGCCGCCGCCGTGATGCGTTTGCGCGATAGCGACCTGCTGCCGCAGAACTGCCCGCTGACCCTGATCCAGCCGGAAACCGACGAAGTGGTCGACCCGCAGCTGGTCTACGACTGGTCCGACGCGCTTGAGCGCCCCCATGAGCTGCTGAAAGTGGCAGAATGCGGACACTTTTTTCATGGCAAGCTCACCGATCTCAAGGATCTGGTGCTGCCACGACTCTCGAATTGATTGCAGTCTGATAAGCGATTACCCATGACTACTCGTACGCGCATCCTCACCGGCATCACCACCACCGGCACGCCGCACCTGGGCAACTACGCCGGCGCCATCCGCCCGGCGATCCTCGCCAGCCGCGACAGCAATGCCGATTCGTTCTACTTCCTGGCCGACTATCACGCGCTGATCAAGTGCGATGACCCGCTGCGTATCCAGCGCTCGCGCCTGGAAATCGCCGCGACCTGGCTGGCCGGTGGCCTGGATGTGGAACGCGTGACTTTTTACCGCCAGTCGGACATCCCGGAAATCCCGGAACTGACCTGGTTGCTGACCTGCGTGGCGGCCAAGGGCCTGCTCAACCGTGCTCACGCCTACAAGGCTTCGGTGGATAAAAACGTCGAGACCGGCGAAGACCCGGATGCCGGCATCACCATGGGCCTGTACAGCTACCCGGTGCTGATGGCCGCGGACATCCTGATGTTCAACGCGCACAAGGTGCCGGTCGGTCGCGACCAGATCCAGCACGTGGAAATGGCCCGTGATATCGGCCAGCGCTTCAACCATCTGTTCGGTCAGGGCAAGGAATTCTTCACCATGCCCGAGGCGCTGATCGAGGAAAGCGTCGCCACCTTGCCGGGCCTCGATGGCCGCAAGATGTCCAAGAGCTACGACAACACCATCCCGTTGTTCAGCAGCGCCAAGGACATGAAGGACGCGATCTCGCGCATCGTCACCGACTCCCGCGCTCCTGGCGAAGCCAAGGACCCTGACAACGCTCACCTGTTCACCCTGTTCCAGGCTTTCGCGACGCCGGCCCAGGCCGACGAATTCCGCAGCGAGCTGCTGCAGGGCCTGGGTTGGGGCGAGGCGAAGAATCGTCTGTTCCAGCTGCTGGACAACCAGTTGGGCGAGGCGCGCGAGCGTTATCACCAGTTGATCGAGCGTCCTTCGGACCTGGAAGACATCCTCCAGGCCGGCGCCAAGAAAGCCCGCGCCGTGGCCACGCCATTCCTCAACGAGCTGCGCGAGGCCGTGGGCCTGCGTTCGTTCGTCAATCAGGTACAAGTGGCGGCGACCACCAAGAAGAAAGCGGCCAAGGCCGCGCGCTTCGTCAGCTTCCGTGAAGACGACGGCAGCTTCCGTTTCCGCCTGCTGGCCGCCGATGGCGAGCAACTGTTGCTGTCGCGCAACTTTGCCGATGGCAAGACTGCAGGTGCGGTGACCAAGCAACTGCAAGCCGGCCAGGCGCTGGATCTGCGCAGTGAAGCGCTGGGTTTCAGTGTCTGGTTGGAAGGCGAGTGCGTGGCCGACAGCCCGGCCTTTGCCGACGCGGCGGCCCGCGATGCGGCAATCGATGCGCTGCGCGTCGCCCTGACGCCTGTGCAGGACTAACCGCAATCTCCCGACCAAGGGCTGATTGCCATTCTCCAGGGCCGTCGCTACAGTGACGGCCCGTTTTTGTTGCCTTGCTAACGAATTATGACGCCCCTAGAACGATACCAAGCTGATCTGAAACGCCCGGAGTTCTTCCACGACGCTGCGCAGGAAACTGCCGTGCGTCATTTGCAGCGCCTGTACGACGATCTGATCGCCGCGTCGAACAACAAGCCGGGCCTGCTGGGCAAGCTGTTTGGCAAGAAAGACCAGGTGCCGGTCAAGGGCCTGTACTTCTGGGGCGGAGTAGGGCGTGGCAAGACGTATCTGGTCGATACCTTCTTTGAAGCCCTGCCGTTCAAGCAGAAGGTCCGTACTCACTTCCACCGCTTCATGAAGCGTGTGCACGAAGAGATGAAGACCCTGGGCGGCGAGAAGAACCCGCTGACCATCATCGCCAAGCGCTTCGCCGATGAGGCCCGGGTGATCTGCTTCGACGAATTCTTCGTTTCCGACATTACCGATGCCATGATCCTCGGCACGCTGATGGAAGAGCTGTTCAAGAACGGCGTGACCCTGGTGGCGACCTCGAACATCGTGCCGGACGGTCTGTATAAGGATGGCCTGCAACGTGCGCGTTTCCTGCCGGCCATTGCCCTGATCAAGCAGCACACCGAGATCGTCAACGTCGACAGTGGCGTCGACTACCGCCTGCGTCACCTGGAACAGGCCGAGTTGTTCCACTTCCCGCTGGACGAAGCGGCCCACGAAAGCCTGCGCAAGAGCTTTCGCGCGCTGACGCCGGAATGCACCCAGGCGGTGGAAAACGATGTGCTGATCGTCGAGAACCGCGAAATCCGCGCCCTGCGTACCTGCGATGACGTGGCCTGGTTCGACTTCCGCGAACTGTGCGATGGCCCACGCAGCCAGAACGACTACATCGAACTGGGCAAGATCTTCCACGCCGTGCTGGTCAGCGGTGTCGAGCAGATGAGCGTCGCCAACGACGATATCGCCCGTCGCTTCATCAACATGGTCGACGAGTTCTACGACCGTAACGTCAAGCTGATCATTTCCGCTGAAGTCGAGCTCAAGGATCTGTACACCGGCGGTCGCCTGACCTTCGAGTTCCAGCGCACCCTCAGCCGTCTGCTGGAAATGCAGTCCCACGAGTTCCTCTCGCGGGCGCACAAGCCTTAACGGTTTCCAGATAAAAAGAAGGGCCTGCATTGCAGGCCCTTTTTCATTTACGCGGCTTGTTGGTGAAACTGCTGCCGGTACTGGTTCGGTGACAGCTCGGTGTGCTGGCGGAACAGGCGGGCGAAGAAGCTCGCATCGTCATAGCCGACCTCGTAGCTGATGGTCTTGATGCTCTTGCGCGTTCCCGAGAGCAGGCCCTTGGCGGTTTCGATGCGCAGGCGCTGCAGGTAATGCAGGGGTTTGTCGCCGGTGGCGGTCTGGAAGCGGCGCATGAAATTGCGAATGCTCATGCCATGTTCGCGGGCTACGTCCTCGAAGCGGAACTTGTCGGCGAAGTGCTCTTCGAGCCAGTGCTGGATCTGCAGGATGATCACGTCCTGATGCAGCTTCTGGCCGCCAAAGCCGATACGCCCCGGGGAATAGCTGCGCTGCACTTCATAAAGGATGTCGCGGGCCACGGCCTGGGCCACGTTGGCGCCGCAGAAACGCTCGATCAGATAGATGTACAGGTCACAGGCCGAAGTGGTGCCGCCGGCGCAATACAGGTTGTCGGCGTCGGTCAGGTGCTTGTCCTGATTGAGTTGGACCTTGGGGAAGCGCTCGCTGAAGGCATTGAAGAAACGCCAGTAAGTGGTGGCTTCCTTGCCGTCGAGCAACCCGGCTTCGGCCAGCCAGAACACCCCGGTGGCCTCGCCGCAGAGCACGGCGCCGCGGGCGTGTTGCTGGCGCAGCCAGGGCAGGATCTGTGGATAACGTTGGCAGAGGGTTTCGAAATCGTCCCAGAACGCCGGGAGGATGATCACGTCGGTATCTTCCAGGCCGCCGTCCACCGGCATGATCACGTTGCTGAAACTGCATACCGGTTTGCCATCGGGGCTGACCAGGCGGGTTTCGAAGGCCGGGGTCAGGCCCTGGCCCAGCTGCTTGCCGTAGCGCAGGCTGGCCAGATGGAAGAAATCCTTGGCTTGCATGAGGGTGGAGGCGAAAACCCGGTCGATGGCCAGGATGCTGACGCGCCGCAAGGGCGTGGAGGTTTGGTTAGACATAATTCAATTGTTCTTATAGGGGAAAGTGGTCACCAGACGGCTGGATCGTCTTATTTTTTGTCGGAAGTGTCCAGTGTCCTGTGTCGTACGCGTGGGCTTAGGCTCTGTGGGCCAATCCCGGCTAACAATAACGACAGGTGGCCCCATGATCCCCAGAACCTTGTTCAGCTCCGAGCATGAGCTCTTTCGTGACAGCGTACGTACCTTCCTGGAAAAGGAGGCCGTACCGTTCCATGGGCAATGGGAAAAACAGGGCTACATCGACCGCGCCTTGTGGAACAAGGCCGGTGAGGCGGGAATGCTCTGCTCCCATCTCCCCGAGGAGTACGGCGGACTGGGGGCTGACTTCCTCTATAGCGCGGTAGTGATCGAGGAGGTAGGGCGCCTTGGTCTGACTGGTATCGGCTTCTCCCTGCATTCCGATATCGTCGCGCCTTACATCCTGCATTACGGCAGCGAGGAGCTTAAGCACAAGTACCTGCCGAAACTGGTGTCCGGCGAGATGGTCACGGCCATCGCCATGACCGAGCCGGGCGCCGGCTCCGACCTGCAGGGGGTCAAGACCACTGCAGTGCTGGACGGTGACGACTATGTGATCAACGGCTCCAAGACCTTTATCACCAACGGCTATCTGGCCGATCTGGTGATTGTCGTGGCCAAGACCGATCCGAAGGCCGGCGCCAAGGGCACCAGCCTGTTCCTGGTAGAGGCGGATACGCCCGGTTTTTCCAAGGGCAAACGCCTGGAAAAGGTCGGGATGAAGGCCCAGGACACTTCCGAGCTGTTCTTCCAGGACGTCCGCGTACCCAAGGAAAACCTGCTGGGGCAGGCCGGAATGGGCTTTGCCTATCTGATGCAGGAGCTGCCGCAGGAGCGTTTGACGGTGGCGGTAGGCGGTCTGGCGTCAGCCGAGGCGGCATTGCAGTGGACCCTGGAGTACACCCGCGAGCGCAAGGCTTTCGGCAAATCGATCGCCGACTTCCAGAACACCCGCTTCAAACTGGCGGAAATGGCCACCGAGATCCAGATCGGCCGGGTCTTCGTCGACCGCTGCCTGGAATTGCATCTGCAAGGCAAGCTCGATGTACCGACCGCCGCCATGGCCAAGTACTGGGGCACGGACCTGCAATGCAAGGTGCTCGACGAATGCGTGCAGTTGCACGGCGGTTACGGCTTTATGTGGGAGTACCCGGTGGCCCGGGCCTGGGCGGATGCGCGGGTGCAGCGGATCTATGCCGGGACTAACGAGATCATGAAGGAAATCATCGCGCGTTCCCTGTAGCGCGTTGTCTCCCGAGTAGAGGCGAGCTTGGCGGGCCAGCTCGCTTCTATTCGGGAGGGCAGGTTACGGCGCCGGGTTCGGGTGGTCCTTGTGGATCGCCTCGATGCCGGCCAGCACCTCATTCGACAGCTTCAGCTCAAGGCTGGCGATATTGCTGTCCAGTTGTTCGAGGGTGGTCGCACCAATAATGTTGCTAGTGACGAACGGTTGCTGGGTGACGAATGCCAGGGCCATTTGCGCCGGATCCAGGCCGTGCTCGCGGGCCAGGGCGACATAGCGGCTGCAGGCCGCTTCCGATTGCGGGTTGAAGTAGCGGCTGAAGCGGCTGTACAGGCTCAGGCGGCCTTTGGCCGGGCGGGCGCCGCCTTCGTATTTGCCGGAGAGGAAGCCGAACGCCAGTGGCGAATAGGCCAGCAATCCACATTGTTCGCGAATGGCGATTTCCGCCAGGCCCACTTCAAAGCTGCGGTTGAGCAGGTTGTAGGGGTTCTGGATCGATACCGCCCGTGGCCAGCCGCGGCTCTCGGCCAGGGCCAGGAACTTCATGGTGCCCCAGGGCGTTTCGTTGGACAGGCCAATGTGGCGGATCTTGCCGGCCTTGACCTGCTCGTCCAGGGCTTCGAGGGTTTCCTCCAGCGGGGTGAAGTCTTCTTCCTTGTGCTTGTAGCCCAGTTGGCCGAAGAAGTTGGTGCTGCGCTCTGGCCAATGCAACTGGTAGAGGTCGATCCAGTCGGTCTGCAGGCGCTTGAGGCTGGCGTCCACGGCTTCGACTATGTGCTTGCGGTTGTGTTTGAGCTGGTTGTCGCGGATGTAGTCGATGGTGTTGCCGGGGCCGGCGATCTTGCTGGCGAGGATCCAGTCGGCGCGATCGCCGCGAGCCTTGAACCAGTTACCGATGTAGCGCTCGGTGGTGGCGTAGGTTTCGGCCTTTGGCGGCACCGGGTACATCTCGGCGGTGTCGATGAAATTGATCCCTGCAGCCTTGGCCCGTTCGATCTGGGCTAAGGCCTCGGACTCGCTGTTTTGCTCGCCCCAGGTCATGGTTCCCAGGCAGATTGCACTCACGTTCAGGTCGGTCCGGCCTAGCTGGCGATAGTCCATCGGGTGCTCCTTCGGCAAAACAATCATAAAAGCAGGTTGAATTTTTTTTCGCAATCTGCATAATTCCGCAGCTCTTTCTGCAGTGGAAGTGATGCGCCGCCTGCCGAAGAATCTTGCCGTATAACGGACGCGCTGACCCGAGCCCCCGATAGCGTCTGTATCCGGCTGCCTTTGACTTGTCAAAGTACGCACTATTCAGTAAGATCCGCCGTCTAATTTACAGGGCGGCCCCTGAGGCTATAAAGAATGAAAACTTTTACTGCTAAACCGGAAACAGTTAAGCGCGACTGGTTTGTCGTCGACGCTGCTGGTCAGACCCTGGGTCGTCTGGCCACCGAAATCGCGAGCCGTCTGCGTGGCAAGCACAAGCCTGAGTACACCCCTCACGTCGACACCGGTGACTACATCGTCGTGATCAACGCTGAGCAAGTACGTGTTACTGGCGCTAAAACCACTGACAAAATGTACTACTCCCACTCCGGTTTTCCGGGCGGCATCAAGTCGATCAACTTTGAAAAGCTGATCGCCAAGGCCCCTGAGCGCGTGATCGAGACCGCGGTAAAAGGCATGCTGCCTAAGAACCCGCTGGGTCGCGACATGTACCGTAAGCTGAAAGTCTATGCGGGCGCTGCACACCCTCATACTGCTCAGCAGCCCCAAGAACTGAAGATTTAACGGAATAGTTCATTATGTCGGCGACTCAAAATTACGGCACTGGCCGTCGCAAGACTGCAACCGCACGCGTTTTCCTGCGTCCGGGCACTGGCAACATCTCCATCAACAACCGCTCCCTGGATAACTTCTTCGGCCGCGAAACTGCCCGCATGGTAGTTCGTCAGCCGCTGGAACTGACCGAGACCGTCGAGAAGTTCGACATCTACGTCACCGTTATCGGCGGTGGTGTGAGTGGCCAAGCTGGCGCAATCCGCCACGGCATCACTCGCGCTCTGATGGATTACGACGAAACTCTGCGCAGCGCTCTGCGTAAAGCCGGTTTCGTAACCCGTGATGCGCGTGAAGTTGAACGTAAGAAAGTTGGTCTGCGTAAAGCGCGTAAGCGTCCGCAGTACTCGAAGCGTTAATTCGCTTTCGCGTTCAAAAAACGCCCAGTCTCCTTACGGAGCTGGGCGTTTTTTTATGGGCGATTATTTTGCGCTGTGACAACTTGCCACATCTGCAGAGCCCCTATACTACAGGGCTTGGGGCAGGGCCAAGTTGGTAATTACCTTGTCAGAGTAGGGGCTTTTCATTACCATTCGGCAAAATTTTTATAAGTTCAGATTTTTACTTAGTAGATGCCTGATTTAACAGGCCACAAAGCTGATGGGAGAGGACTGAATGAGCAATGACGGCGTGAATGCAGGCCGGCGTCGCTTCCTTGTAGCAGCCACATCCGTGGTGGGTGCTGCAGGAGCGGTGGGGGCTGCGGTCCCGTTCGTGGGGTCATGGTTTCCCAGTGCCAAGGCGAAAGCCGCAGGGGCACCGGTGAAAGTGAATATCAGCAAGATCGACCCAGGTCAGCAGATGATTGCTGAGTGGCGTGGTCAGCCGGTATTCATCGTCCGCCGCACACAGGAAATCCTGGGGAATCTCAAAAAGATCGAGGGTCAACTTTCCGACCCCGACTCCAAGAACTCTGTCCAACCAACCTACGTCGACCCGCAAGTGCGTTCGATCAAGCCAGAGATTCTGCTGCTGATCGGTATCTGCACCCACCTGGGTTGCTCACCGACTTTCCGCCCTGAAGTGGCGCCTGCGGATCTGGGCAAGGATTGGGTAGGTGGCTATTTCTGCCCTTGCCACGGTTCCCACTACGATCTGGCTGGCCGCGTCTACAAGTCGCAACCCGCGCCTTTGAACCTGCCAGTACCCCCGCATTCCTATGAGTCGGACGACCTTATTGTCATCGGCGTCGATACGGAGAAAGCGTGATGAGCAAGTTCATGGATTGGGTTGATGCGCGCTTCCCCGCGACCAAAATGTGGGAAGACCATCTCAGCAAGTATTACGCCCCGAAGAACTTCAACTTCTTCTACTTCTTTGGTTCCCTGGCTCTGTTGGTTCTGGTTAACCAGATCGTCACCGGTGTCTGGCTGACCATGAGCTACACCCCGTCGGCGGAAGAGGCTTTCGCTTCCGTCGAATACATCATGCGCGACGTCGAGTACGGCTCGATCCTGCGTCTGCTGCACTCCACTGGTGCCTCGGCGTTCTTCATCGTGGTCTATCTGCACATGTTCCGTGGCCTGCTCTACGGTTCGTACCAGAAGCCGCGTGAGCTGGTGTGGCTGTTCGGCATGCTGATCTACCTGGCGCTGATGGCCGAAGCCTTCATGGGGTACCTGCTGCCTTGGGGGCAAATGTCCTATTGGGGCGCCCAGGTGATCATCTCGTTGTTTGGTGCGATCCCGGTCATCGGTAACGACCTGACCCAGTGGATTCGTGGTGACTACCTGATTTCCGGTATTACCCTGAACCGCTTCTTCGCCTTGCACGTAGTGGCCCTGCCAATCGTGATTCTCGGTCTGGTGGTGCTGCACATCCTGGCGCTGCACGAAGTCGGTTCGAACAACCCGGATGGTGTGGACATCAAGAAGCACAAAGACGAAAACGGCGTACCGCTGGATGGCATCGCTTTCCACCCGTACTACACCGTGAAAGACATCGTCGGCGTGGTGGTGTTCCTGTTCATCTTCTGCTCGATCGTGTTCTTCTTCCCGGAAATGGGTGGTTATTTCCTTGAGAAGCCGAACTTCGAACAGGCCAACCCGTTCAAGACGCCTGAGCATATTGCCCCGGTTTGGTACTTCACCCCGTTCTACGCGATTCTGCGCGCGGTTCCGGACAAGCTCTTGGGTGTCATTGCGATGGGCGCGGCGATCGCCGTGCTGTTCGTGCTGCCATGGCTTGACCGCAGTCCGGTCAAATCCATGCGCTACAAGGGCTGGCTGAGCAAGATCTGGCTGGTGGTGTTCTGCATCTCGTTCGTGATCCTGGGGATCCTCGGCGTTCTGGCGCCGACGCCGGGTCGTACGCTGCTGTCGCAGGTATGTACCTTCCTGTACTTCGCCTACTTCATTCTGATGCCGTTCTACACCAGGCTCGAGAAGACCAAACCGGTTCCGGAAAGGGTGACTGGCTGATGAAAAAGCTATTTGCTGTACTGATTCTTGCTGCTATGCCTGTACTGTCCTTTGCGGCCGAACACGGTGGTCCCGAGCTGGAAAAAGTCGACATCGACGTCTCCGACAAGGCCGCTATGCAGGATGGCGCACGGACATTCGCCAACTACTGCATGGGCTGTCACAGCGCCAAGTTCCAACGCTATGAGCGCGTTGCCGACGATCTGGGGATTCCTCACGATCTGATGATGAGCAAGCTGGTGTTCACTGGTGCGAAAATCGGCGATCACATGAGTATCGGCATGCAGCCGGCTGACGCCAAGACCTGGTTCGGCGCGGCTCCGCCCGACCTGACCCTGGTGGCTCGTGTGCGTGGTACCGACTGGCTCTATGGTTACCTGCGCTCCTTCTACGAAGACCCTGCGCGTCCATGGGGCGTGAACAACAAGGTCTTCCCGAACGTAGGTATGCCTAACGTCCTGGTCGGCCTGCAGGGTCGCCAGGTTGTTGGCTGCAAACAGGTGCAGATCGTCGAAGACGGCAAGAAGCAATACGATCCGCTGACCGGTACCGCTTTGACCCATGAAGCTTGCGACCAGCTGACCGTGCTGCCAAAAACCGGCACGCTCAACGAAGAGCAGTTCGACGAGAAGGTCAAGAACCTGGTGACCTTCCTGGCCTACTCGGCCAACCCGGTCAAGCTGGAGCATCAACGTATCGGCACCTATGTGTTACTGTATCTGGCCTTCTTCTTCGTATTCGCCTATCTGCTCAAGCGCGAATACTGGAAAGACGTTCATTGATAAAGCTGTAATTCATTGCTGTTAATCGTGCGCGCCCAAGGGCGTCTCTGAAGGTGTAACGAGTCTGGATCATCCAGGCGTTACGGGAGGCGCCCTCTGGGCGCGCTCGTTTTTCTGCTTCCGATAATTTCAACAAGCGAGGAGGACCGCCATGGGCGTGACCAATCGGTTGGCCTGTTACTCCGACCCCGCCGACCACTATTCCCACCGGGTACGTATCGTGCTCGCAGAGAAGGGTGTCAGCGCCGAGATCATCAGTGTGGAGGCGGGGCGTCAGCCGCCGAAGCTGATCGAAGTGAACCCTTACGGCAGTCTGCCCACCCTGGTCGATCGTGACCTGGCGTTGTGGGAGTCGACCGTGGTGATGGAATATCTGGATGAGCGTTACCCGCACCCGCCACTACTGCCGGTTTACCCTGTGGCGCGTGCCAACAGCCGTCTGCTGATCCACCGGATCCAGCGTGACTGGTGTGGGCTGGTGGATCTGATCCTGGATTCCCGGACCAAGGAAGCCGCTCGGGCTCAGGCTCGCAAAGAGCTGCGCGAGAGCCTGACCGGCGTTTCGCCGCTGTTCGCGGAGAAGCCGTTTTTCCTCAGTGAGGAACAAAGTCTGGTGGATTGCTGCCTATTACCAATACTCTGGAGGCTACCGATCCTGGGTATTGAATTGCCACGGCAAGCCAAGCCGTTGCTTGATTACATGGAGCGCCAGTTCGCCCGTGAGACGTTCCAGGCAAGTCTGTCTGGCGTCGAACGCGACATGCGCTAAGGCTTAAGGAGCCGCTATGAACTCCAGTCGACCTTATCTGGTCCGCGCGCTCTACGAGTGGATTGTGGACAACGATTGCACCCCGCATATGCTGGTCAATTCCGAATACCCGGCGGTGCAGGTGCCTCAGGGTTTCGCCAGTGACGGACAGATCGTCCTGAATATTTCGCCGAGTGCCGTGCGCCATTTGCATATGGATAACGAGGTGGTGACTTTCGAGGGGCGCTTCGGTGGCGTCCCGCATAGCTTGTACGTCCCTGTGCCGGCGATCCTGGGCATTTACGCCCGGGAGAATGGTCAGGGCATGGTGTTCGATCTGGAGTCGCCCGTGGATGATGAGGACGATGAAATCGAGCCGGATGATGATATTCCACCACCGGATAGCGAGCCGCCGCGTCCAAGCGGTCGACCCAGTCTGAAGGTCGTGAAGTAATAAAAAAGGCGATCCATCCGGATCGCCTTTTTTGTGCCCGTACCTTTCGCCTGCATCAGTCGATGTATTCAAACAGTTTGACGATTTTCTGCACGCCGGAAACGCCCTGTACCAGATTGGTCGCCTGGGTGGCTTCCTGTTGGGTCAGCAGGCCCAGCAGGTAGACGATGCCGTTTTCCGTCACGACCTTGATGCGCGAGCCCGGAATGCTGGCATCGGTCAGCATCTGGGTCTTGATCTTGGTGGTCAGCCAGGCATCGTTCTGCCGGGCCAGCAGGGAAGAGGGCGGCAGAACCTGCAGTTCGTTGTGGACCTTCTTCACCCGTTGCACGGCGCTGGCGGCCTGCTCGGCGAGTGTCTTGAGGTCGGCGCGCGGGGTCTGGCCGGCCAGCAGGACGATACCGTTGAAACTGGTCACCACGATGTGCGAATTGTGGTCCAGGTCCGGACTGGCCTTGGCGACGTTCACTTCGACTTTGGTCTGGATCAGTGAGTCATCGATCTTGCTGCCGAAGGTGCGGGTGCCGCGGTCATCTTCGATCGGGCTTTCGCGGGTGGCAGTAATCACCGAGCTGCAACCGCTGATGCTCAAGGCTAGGGTCAGGGCCAGTAGGCCAAGGCGATTAGGGGTCATTCTTCACTCCCGAACAGTTGGCTGTCGATCAGGTCGCAGAGGCAGTGGATCGCCAGCAGGTGGACTTCCTGGATACGTGCAGTGACATTGGCCGGTACGCGAATCTCGACATCTTCCGGCAATAACAGGGATGCCATGCCGCCGCCATCGCGACCGGTCAATGCTACGACAGTCATTTCTCGATCATGTGCGGCCTGGATCGCTTGAATAATGTTCGCCGAGTTGCCGCTGGTGGAGATCGCCAGCAGGACATCGCCGGGCTGGCCCAGGGCGCGAATCTGCTTGGAAAAGACTTCGTTGTAACTGTAGTCGTTGGCGATCGAGGTGATCGTCGAGCTGTCGGTGGTCAGCGCAATGGCTGGCAGGCTCGGGCGCTCGCGCTCGAAACGGTTGAGCAGCTCGGAAGAGAAGTGCTGGGCATCGCCGGCCGAGCCGCCGTTGCCACAGGAAAGCATTTTCCCTTCGTTGAGCAGGGCGTTGACCATGACCTGGCTGGCTTGCTCGATGTGCGGTGCAAGTACGTCCATCGCCTGCTGCTTGGTGTCGATACTGGCCTGAAAAAGCTGGCGAATTCGGGATTGCATGTCCATCTGTGTGACCTTAAGTGGCGCGGCTTTCTGGCACATGAATGTGCTGCCCGCAAAGCAAAGAGCAAAAATGTTGAGTGAAAATGTCCGGCTCGGCCCGAGAGCGTCGATCAGCTTTCAAAGGCATTCCGTAGCCAGTTCAAATGAGTGGTCGTGCCTGGGGCGCTGTCTATGGCGACCACATCGAAACGGCAAGGGTGGTTGGACCAGCGCGACTCGCGCTGCAGGAAAAACTGTGCGGCGAGTATCAGTTTCTGACGCTTGCGTGCGTCGATACTGCCCAGTGCGCCACCCCATTGCGTGTGTTGTCTGTAGCGGACTTCGACGAATACTACTGTATCGCCGTCAAGCATGACCAGATCAAGCTCGCCGCGTTTGCACAACCAGTTCTGCGCCAACAGGCGCAGCCCCTGTTGTTCAAGATGCCGGAGCGCTTGGGCTTCGGCATCCTGACCGCTTTGCTGGCGTGATCGTTGTGGCATTAGCGCTGGGTGTCAGGCAGGCGAGTGATCTGGCCGCTGACGAACTCGGCCCATGGCAGCTGGCGTTGAACACGCTGGCTCGGGCTCATGGTCAGGCTGCCCGACAGGCCTTCGATGCGGCTGTCCGGCAGGGCTTTGAGTTGCCCCAGGCGTGGTGCCAGGCGGTAGGCGTCGGCGCCCATCGCATACAGTCGGCCCAGGCTACCGCCAGCTTGTGGCCATTGCGCGGCTACCTGCTGGCGCAGTGGGTCATTGGCATCCAGCAGCCAGGGAGTTTCGCAGAAGCGTACGCCGTTCATGTCGTTGTACTGGTTCTGGTCGCCGCTGGCGCTGAAAACATGGGAGGTGGCATAGACAGGTACATCGCCGGCGTACTGAAAGTTCAGGGTCGGCTTGATCTGTTGTGCCTGTTGCGGAGTGGACGCGAGGAAAATGAACTCGATGTCCTGGCGGCGCGAAGGTTGCGCGGCCACTTGAGTGCCGGCGGCATTCTGCAGGCTCTTGGCGCGGGCTTCGCTCTGGCGCAGTTGGAACAGGTCGGCAATCTGCTGGGCCAGGGCTACCGGCTGATCGACGCGTTCGATACCGACCACACTACCGCCATTGCTTTCCCAGTCCTGACGGAAAGCCTTGAGCACACGATCACCCCATTCGCCGCGTGGCACCAGGACCGCAGCGCGGTGCAGGCCGTCGGCGCGGGCGCGGCGGGAGACTTCGCGAGCTTCGTCTTCGGCGGCCAGGCCGAACTGGAACAGTTGTGCGGGGCCTTGTTCGCCTTCGCTGTAGTTCAGCGCCAGGGTGGTGATAGGCAGTTGCGGGCGCGCGGCGAGCTGTTTGACCAGTGGTTTTTCCAGTGGGCCGACGACCAGTTGCACGCCATCTGCCTGGGCCTTGCGATAGAAGTCATCCAGCGAAGTCAGGCGCGAGCTGTCATAGAACTCGATGCTGGGTGGTTTCTGGCCGGCTTGCTGGGCCTGATAGTGCGCGGCCATGAAGCCATCGCGCAGGGCCTTGGAGACCGCGGCCAGCGGGCCGTCCTGCGGCAACAGCAGGGCGATCTTGGACAGCGGCTGGCTGGCCAGCTCCTTGAGTTTGGTCAGCGGCAGCGGCAGCTGAATGGCAGCCGGATGCTTGGGGTTCTGTGCGCGCCAGTTGTCGATGGCGGCCTGCTGTTGTTCCAGGGTGCTGGCGGTCTTCACTGCCAGCGCCAGGCTCATCCAACCGCCCAGGTCATCGTTGCTGACGGCTTGCAGTTGATCGGTCGGCAGGCTGGCAATCAATGCCCAGATGGCTTCGTGGTTCTTGCTCGCGGCGTCGTCCTTGAGCAGTGGCGCAATGAAAATGCGCTCCCGTGCCGCGGCGAGGGCCTGGCCGTCAGCCTCTAGTGCGCGAGCGTGGACAGTGCCGGTGCGGATCTGCTGCTCTTCCGGCAGTTCGCTCAGGCGTTGCAGGCTCGGGTGGCTCAGGGCAGTCAGGGCGGCCTTTGGCTGGTTGCGAGTCATGGCCAGTTCGGCGGCCAGGGTGCTGGCGAAAACCTGCTGGCCGGGCTTGAGTTGCTCCATCGGCACTTGTTGCAGGATTTGCGCGGCCTGGCCGGCGTTGCCCTGGCGATAAGCCAGGTCGGCAGCGCTCAAGCGCAGCAGGGCTGCCTTGTCGGGTGTTTTGCTGTTGGCGGCCTGTTCGAGCAGTTGCTCGATGCTGGCATCCGGGGTCCGTGGAAGTTCGCCAAGGCTGGAGGAGGGCGAGCTGGCGCAAGCTGCCAGGAGGGCAGCAAGGCATAAGGCAGAGAACAGCCGCAGGCAAGCGATCATGTAAGTGTTCCTGATACTCGATCAAATTAGCGTGGAATTGTACCCAAGCACTGGCCGGGGCGCGATGTTACTGGCAATAAACCGTCTATTTTAGGTCGAGCAAATGTTGCAGTGCTTTAGAGCGGCTGGCGCTGTCGCAGGCGTGAGGTGCCTGCGACACGCATTCCGAAGGCTTCTACGCGCTACAATGGCGCTTTTACCGATCAAGAGGTGTGCGCTTTGACTGCTCCAGGTCCTTTGAATTCCGCTGCTGGCTCGCTTTATGTGGTGGCGACGCCCATCGGCAACCTGGACGACATCAGTGCCCGGGCCTTGAAGATCTTGCGTGAGGTGGCGCTGATCGCCGCCGAAGACACGCGTCACTCGCAACGCTTGATGCAGCACTTCGGGATTTCCACACCGCTGGCCGCCTGTCATGAACATAACGAACGGGATGAAGGCAGCCGTTTTCTGACCCGTCTGTTGGCGGGAGACAGCGTTGCGCTGATTTCCGATGCGGGCACGCCGTTGATCTCCGATCCGGGTTACCACCTGGTGCGTCAGGCGCGTGCGGCGGGTATCAATGTCGTTCCTGTTCCTGGGGCTTGCGCTCTGATTGCGGCCTTGTCGGCGGCGGGGTTGCCTTCCGATCGTTTTATTTTCGAGGGCTTTTTGCCGGCCAAGGCGGTAGGGCGGCGCGGGCGTCTTGAGCTATTAAAGGAAGAGCCGCGCACGCTGATTTTCTATGAGGCGCCACACCGTATTCTCGAGTGCTTGCAGGATATGGAGTCGGTGTTCGGTGGCGAGCGTCCGGCATTGCTGGCCCGGGAGCTGACCAAGACCTTTGAAACCCTCAAGGGGCTGCCGCTTTCGGAGTTGCGGGCTTTCGTCGAGGCAGACAGCAATCAGCAGCGCGGCGAATGCGTGGTGCTGGTAGCGGGATGGTCAGCACCGGAGAGCGACGAGGCTGTGAGCAGTGAGGCGATGCGGGTTCTCGACCTGCTGCTCAAAGAGATGCCGCTCAAGCGTGCCGCGGCATTGGCGGCGGAAATTACCGGCGTGCGCAAGAATGTGCTTTATCAAGTGGCGCTGGATAAACAGAAAGGCGAGTAAACGCGATCGGCGGAATGGCAAAGGGCTTTTATCACTTGTTCTTCCGCCGCTCTGCCGTTAACCTGCGCGGCGGAGAGTCGATTGGACAGTCGCTGCCCTCTATGAAAATTAGAGGGGGGAGGAAAGTCCGGGCTCCATAGGGCGGAGTGCCAGGTAATGCCTGGGAGGCGCGAGCCTACGGAAAGTGCCACAGAAAATAACCGCCTAAGCACTTCGGTGCCGGTAAGGGTGAAAAGGTGCGGTAAGAGCGCACCGCACGTCTGGCAACAGTTCGTGGCTAGGTAAACCCCACTCGGAGCAAGACCAAATAGGGTTCCAAGGCGTGGCCCGCGCTGGAACCGGGTAGGTTGCTAAAGATGTCCAGTGATGGCCATCGTAGAGGAATGACTGTCCTCGACAGAACCCGGCTTACAGATCGACTCTCCACCTTTTCCCTCCCTGCTTGAATCAATAGCAGAAGCGCTTTTGTAATACCGAAAAGATCTTACTCTTAACAAATTACTTTAACTTCGCGATACAGCTTCTTGAGCTGATTGAAGTTATTGCGCCAAATCCTTCGCCAAATTCCCGTTACCCCTCCTTTTAGTCTCCTAAATCTCCGTTCTATAAGGCTTTTCCGTCGCTCCGTGCCTTGACGGTGTGGTGGGCGCATTCCTATAGTGTGCGCAAGTGGCGGAAAGTGGCATGAAGTGGGTTTTTTGGACGTAAAACGCTAAAATTTGGAGAAACGCTGACGTGTTTCGCGGAGCTAACGCTATCAGTCTCGACGCAAAGGGCCGTCTCGCCATGCCGAGCCGGTACCGTGACGAGCTCGTTTCGCGTAGTTCCGGGCAACTTATCGTCACTATTGATGCCGTTGATCCGTGTTTGTGTGTCTACCCCCTCGATGAGTGGGAAATTATTGAAACCAAGCTGCGCGCGCTGCCTTCGCTACGTGAAGAAAACCGTCGCTTGCAGCGTTTGCTGATTGGTAATGCCGTCGACCTCGAACTCGATGGCAGTGGTCGTTTTCTGGTTCCGCCGCGTCTGCGCGAATATGCCAAGTTGGATAAGCGCGCAATGTTGGTAGGCCAACTGAACAAGTTCCAACTGTGGGACGAGGATGCCTGGAATGCTGTTTCCGCAGCGGACCTGGCAGCTATTCAACAACCGGGCGCGATGCCTGATGAACTGCGTGATTTGATCCTGTGACTATTGATAGCGGCTTTAACCACATCACCGTACTGCTTGACGAAGCCGTCGAGGCTCTCGCCGTACGTCCTGATGGCTGCTATCTGGATGGCACCTTCGGTCGCGGTGGTCATAGTCGTCTGATCCTCAGCAAGCTCGGGCCGGATGGCCGGCTGCTCGGATTCGACAAAGATCCTCAAGCGATTGCCACCGGGCAAGCGCTAGCGGCCGAAGACGGCCGCTTTGTCGTTGTGCAGCGCAGCTTTGCCGAGCTGGGTTCGGAAGTGGCCGAGCGCGGCCTGGATGGCAAGGTCAGCGGCGTGCTGCTCGACCTGGGTGTGTCTTCGCCGCAGCTCGACGATCCTGAGCGCGGCTTCAGTTTTCTCAATGATGGTCCCCTGGATATGCGCATGGACCCGTCCCGCGGCATCAGCGCGGCGGAGTTCGTCAACACCGCGCCGGTGGAAGAAATCGCCCGTGTATTCAAGGAATACGGCGAAGAGCGTTTCTCCGGTCGCATGGCCCGCGCCGTGGCTGAGCGCCGCGACATCAAGCCGTTCGAACGCACCGCCGACCTGGCGGAAGTCTTGAAAGTCGCCAACCCGGCCTGGGAAAAGGGCAAGAACCCGGCAACCCGTGCGTTCCAAGGGCTGCGCATTCATGTCAACAACGAACTGGGCGATCTGGAAGCCGGCCTCGAAGCCGCGCTGGAATGCCTGGAGGTCGGTGGCCGTCTGGTGGTCATCAGTTTCCACTCGCTGGAAGACCGCATCGTCAAATTGTTCATGCGCAAGCTGGTGAAGGGCGAGGCGGACAACCTGCCTCGCAACCTGCCGGTGCGCCACGTGGCTTTCGAGCCGAAAATCAAAGTCCATGGCAAAGCGCAGACGGCCTCCGATGCCGAGCTCAAGGCCAACCCGCGTGCCCGTAGTGCTGTCATGCGCGTTGCGGAGAAGCTGCGGTGAGCAAGCTTTTCGCCAAGCCACTTCCAGGCGGAAGCTTTTTCATGCTTCTGCTGTTCATCGGCGTCCTGGTGTCCGCGATTGCGGTGTCCTATAGCGCCCACTGGAATCGCCAACTGCTCAACACGCTGTACGGCGAGTTGAGTGTGCGTGACAAGGCACAAGCGGAGTGGGGCCGGCTGATTCTCGAGCAAAGCACCTGGACCGCCCATAGCCGGATCGAAGTGCTGGCCACCGAACAGCTGAAAATGCGCATTCCCGGCGCGGCAGAAGTCCAGATGGTGGCGCCATGATGAAGCTTGAAGGCGCACTCTTCCCCTGGCGGTTCCGCCTGGTGCTGGGCTTGCTCGGCATCATGGTGGCGGCGATCGCCTGGCGCATCATCGATCTGCAGGTCGTCGATCGCGACTTCCTCAAGGGGCAGGGCGATGCGCGCAGCGTTCGGCATATACCGATTCCGGCTCACCGTGGCTTGATCACCGACCGTAACGGCGAGCCGCTGGCAGTCAGTACGCCGGTGACCACCCTATGGGCCAACGCCAAGGAAATGCAGCTGGCCAAGGACAAGTGGCCGGCATTGGCTGCTGCCTTGGGGCAAGATCCCAAGGCGCTGGCCGAGCGCCTTGAGGCGCAAGCCAATAAAGAATTCATCTACCTGGTGCGCGGCCTGACGCCCGAGCAGGGCCAGCAAGTTCTCGATCTCAAGGTGCCGGGGGTGTATGGCATCGAAGAATTCCGGCGCTTCTACCCGGCCGGCGAAGTGACCGCGCACATGGTCGGCTTTACCGACATCGACGATCGCGGCCGCGAAGGGGTCGAACTGGCTTATGACGAGTGGCTCGCCGGAGTTCCGGGCAAGCGCCAGGTCATCAAGGACCGGCGCGGCAGACTGATCAAGGATGTTCAGGTCACCAAAAACGCCAAGGCCGGCAAGCCCTTGGCGTTGTCGATTGACCTGCGCCTGCAATACCTGGCCAACCGCGAACTGCGCAACGCCATCGTCGAGAACGGCGCCAAGGCTGGCAGCCTGGTCATCATGGATGTGAAGACCGGCGAGATCCTGGCCATGGTCAACCAGCCGACCTACAACCCGAACAACCGTCGTAACCTGCAACCGGCGATGATGCGCAACCGCGCCATGATCGACGTGTTCGAGCCGGGTTCGACCATGAAAGCCATCTCCATGAGCGCGGCGCTGGAAACCGGCCGCTGGAAACCGAGCGACACCGTCGAGGTTTATCCAGGCACGCTGCAGATCGGCAAGTACACCATTCGCGACGTCTCCAAGAGTGAAGGCGCGGTGCTCGACCTGACCGGGATTCTGATCAATTCCAGTAACGTCGGCATGAGCAAGATCGCCTTCGATATCGGTGGCGAAGCCATCTTCCGCCTGGCCCAGAAAATCGGTCTCGGCCAGGACACCGGCCTCGGCTTCCCGGGCGAGCGAGTCGGCAACCTGCCGAACTATCGCGAGTGGCGCAAGGCCGAGACCGCCACGCTGTCGTACGGCTACGGCATCTCGGTGACCGCGATCCAGCTGGTTCACGCCTTCTCGGCCCTGGCCAATAACGGTCGCATCGCTCCGCTGACTCTGATCAAAACCGACAGGACTCCGGAAACCACCCAGGTGATTCCGGAAAAAGTTGCCAAGACCATGCAAGGCATGTTGCAGCAGGTGATCGAGGCGCCGCGTGGCGTGTTCCGTGCCCAGGTGCCGGCTTATCACGTGGCAGGCAAGAGTGGTACCGCGCGTAAGACTTCGGTCGGTACCAAGGGTTATGCCGAGAACTCCTACCGCTCGCTGTTTGCCGGTTTCGGCCCGATGAGCGATCCGCGCTACGCCATCGTCGTGGTGATCGACGAACCGAGCAAGGCCGGTTACTTCGGTGGTCTGGTATCGGCGCCGGTGTTCAGCAAAGTGATGTCCGGCACCCTGCGTCTGATGAATATCTCGCCGGACAACCTGCCACCTACCCAACAAGCCAATGCGGCGCCAGCTAAAGGAGGGCGCGGCTGATGTCTCTTAGCCTGAACAAGATTTTCGCCCACGCTGGTCGTGATCTGCTGATTCGCGAACTGACCCTGGACAGCCGCAATGTGCGTGCCGGCGATCTGTTTCTCGCGGTTCCTGGCGGCAAGTTCGATGGTCGTGCGCACATCGCTGATGCCTTGCAGCGCGGTGCGGCCGCCGTGGCTTATGAAGTCGAAGGCGCGACCGTCCTGCCGATTACCGACGTACCGCTGATTCCGGTCAAAGGCCTGGCGGCGCAGTTGTCGGATATCGCCGGGCGTTTTTATGGCGACCCGAGCCGCAACCTCAACCTGATCGGGGTGACCGGTACCAACGGCAAGACCAGCGTGACCCAGTTGGTGGCGCAGGCACTCGATCTGCTGGGCCAGCACTGCGGCATTGTCGGCACCCTCGGCAGCGGTTTTTATGGCGCGCTGCAAAGCGGCATGCACACCACGCCGAACCCGATTGCCGTGCAGGCCACCCTGGCCGACCTGAAAAAGGCCGGCGCCAAGGCCGTGGCGATGGAAGTGTCGTCTCATGGTCTCGATCAAGGGCGGGTCAGTGCTCTGGCCTTCGACGTGGCGGTGCTGACCAATCTGTCTCGCGACCATCTGGATTATCACGGCACCATGGAAGCCTACGGCTCCACCAAGGCCAAGCTGTTCGGCTGGACCGATCTGGGGTGCCGGGTCATCAACCTCGACGATGAGTTCGGTCGGCTGCTGGCCAGTGACGAACAGGATTCGCGGTTGATTACCTACAGTCTCGAGGATCCACGGGCCTATCTGTACTGCCGCGAAGCGCAATTCGACGACGAAGGCGTGCGTGCAACCCTGGTGACTCCGCAGGGCGAGCATCATCTGCGTAGCACCTTGCTCGGTCGTTTCAACCTGAGCAACGTGCTGGCCGCTGTCGGCGCCTTGCTCGGCCTGGATTACGCCCTCGATGAAATCCTTAACGTACTGCCGAAACTGGAAGGCCCGGCCGGTCGCATGCAGCGCCTGGGTGGTGGTTCGCAACCGCTGGTGGTGGTCGATTACGCCCACACCCCGGATGCCCTGGAAAAGGTACTGCTGGCCCTGCGTCCCCATGCCAAGGGCCGTTTGCTGTGCCTGTTCGGCTGTGGCGGCGATCGCGATCGCGGCAAGCGTCCGCTGATGGCGGAAGTGGTCGAGCGCCTGGCCGACGGCGTTCTGGTCACCGACGACAACCCGCGTACGGAAGATCCGGCGCAGATTTTCGACGACATTCGTGCCGGCTTCAGGGCCGTGGACAAGGTCGAGTTCGTTTCCGGTCGCGGCCTGGCCATCGCCCAGTTGGTCGCCGGCGCTTCGGCGGACGACGTGATTGTCCTGGCCGGTAAAGGTCATGAGGACTATCAGGAAATCAATGGCGTGCGTCTCGACTTCTCCGACCTGGTGGAAGCCGATCGAGCGCTGACCGCGTGGGAGGTGGCCCATGCTTAAGGCCCTGAAACTCAGTGAACTGAGTGGACCGCTGGCGGGTCGCCTGCTGGCTGGCGATTGCAGCTTCGATGGCGTGAGTATCGACAGCCGGGCGATCAAGCCGGGCCAACTCTTTATTGCCCTGGCCGGCCCACGTTTCGACGGGCACGACTACCTGAATGAAGTCGCCGCCAAAGGCGCCGTCGGCGCCCTGGTCGAACGCGAAGTGCCAGACAGCACGCTGCCGCAGTTGCTGGTCAGCGATACCCGGCAGGCCCTCGGCCAACTGGGGGCGTTGAATCGCGCGGTTTTCACCAAGCCGGTAGCGGCGATTACCGGCTCCAGCGGCAAGACCACAGTCAAGGAAATGCTTGCGAGCATCCTGCGCACGCGCGGGCCGGTGCTTGCCACACGCGGCAATCTGAACAACGACCTGGGCGCGCCCTTGACCCTGCTGGAACTGGCCCCGGAGCACACCGCGGCCGTGATCGAGCTGGGGGCTTCGCGCATCGGCGAAATTGCCTACACCGTGGCGATGACCAAGCCGCAGGTCGCCATCATCAATAATGCCGGTACCGCCCATGTTGGCGAGTTTGGCGGGCCGGAAAAAATCGTCGAGGCCAAGGGCGAGATCCTTGAAGGGCTGGATGCTTCCGGTATCGCCGTGCTCAATCTCGACGATAAGGCCTTCCCGATCTGGAAAGCCCGCGCCGCTGGCCGTCAGGTGCTGAGTTTTGCCCTGACCAACAATGCCGCCGACTTTTACGCCTCGGATATCCAGCGCGATGCCCGTGGCTGCCCGAACTTCACCCTGCACGCGGGCAACGGTTCCGAGCGCGTCCAGTTGAACCTGTTGGGTACCCATAACGTTGCCAATGCCCTGGCCGCCGCCGCCGCCGCGCATGCCCTGGGCGTGTCGTTGTTCGGCATCGCCACCGGGCTCAACGCGGTGCAGCCGGTCAAGGGCCGCACTGTCGCCCAGCTGGCGAAAAACGGTATGCGGGTAATCGACGACACCTATAACGCGAACCCCACGTCAATGTGCGCGGCCGTTGATATACTCGCCGGCTTTTCCGGTCGCACCGTCCTGGTGCTCGGAGATATCGGCGAGTTGGGCGATTGGGCGGAGCAGGGGCACCGCGAAGTGGGTGCTTATGCCGCCGGCAAGGTATCGGCGCTCTATGCCGTGGGCCCGATGATGGCCCACGCGGTCGCCGCCTTTGGTGAGCACGCCCGACACTTCGCCAGCCAGGCCGAGCTGATCGCAGCCCTGGGCGCCGAGCAAGATACAAACACCACTATTTTGATCAAGGGATCGCGCAGCGCGGTGATGGAAAACATCGTCGCGGCTTTGTGTGGTTCCAGCACGGAGAAACATTGATGCTGCTGCTGCTAGCGGAGTACCTGCAACAGTTCTACAAAGGCTTCGCGGTCTTTCAGTACCTGACCCTGCGCGGGATTCTCGGGGTACTGACTGCACTGGTGCTGTCCTTGTGGCTGGGGCCGTGGATGATCCGCACTCTGCAGACCCGTCAGATCGGCCAGGCCGTGCGTAACGACGGTCCGCAATCGCACCTCTCCAAGTCGGGTACTCCGACCATGGGCGGCGCGTTGATTCTTTCGGCCATCGGTATCAGCACCCTGCTGTGGGCCGACCTGAGCAACCGTTATGTGTGGGTGGTGTTGCTGGTCACCCTGTTGTTCGGCGCCATTGGCTGGGTCGATGACTATCGCAAGGTGATCGAGAAGAACTCCCGTGGTCTGCCGAGCCGCTGGAAGTACTTCTGGCAGTCGGTATTTGGCCTGGGCGCGGCGATCTTCCTGTACGTCACCGCGCAAACTCCGGTCGAAACCACCTTGCTGATCCCCATGCTCAAGGACGTCAGCATTCCGCTGGGCATCGGCTTCGTGGTCCTGACCTATTTCGTGATCGTCGGCTCCAGTAACGCGGTCAACCTGACCGATGGCCTCGACGGCCTGGCGATCATGCCGACCGTGATGGTAGGCGGCGCCCTGGGCATCTTCTGCTACCTGTCGGGTAACGTGAAATTCGCTGAGTACCTGCTGATTCCTTACGTTCCGGGCGCGGGTGAACTGATCGTGTTCTGCGGCGCGCTGATCGGCGCCGGGCTCGGTTTCTTGTGGTTCAACACCTACCCGGCACAAGTCTTCATGGGCGACGTCGGCGCGCTGGCGCTGGGCGCGGCCCTGGGCACCATCGCGGTGATCGTTCGCCAGGAAATCGTCCTGTTCATCATGGGCGGCGTGTTCGTGATGGAAACCCTGTCGGTGGTCATTCAGGTGGCCTCCTTCAAATTGACCGGTCGTCGTGTCTTCCGCATGGCGCCGATTCACCACCACTTTGAACTCAAGGGCTGGCCCGAGCCGCGTGTGATCGTCCGTTTCTGGATCATCACCGTGATTCTTGTGCTGATCGGCCTTGCCACCCTGAAGCTGAGGTAGAACGAGTGTCTCTGATCGCTTCTGACCACTTCCGCATCGTTGTCGGCCTCGGCAAGAGCGGCATGTCCCTGGTTCGCTTCCTGGCGAACCGGGGCGTGTCGTTTGCCGTCGCCGATACGCGGGAAAATCCACCGGAACTGGCCACGCTGCGCCGTGACTATCCGCATGTGGAAGTGCGTTGTGGCGAGCTGGACGTCGACTTCCTGTGCCGCGCCGACGAGCTCTACGTGAGCCCCGGCCTGGCCCTGGCGACCCCGGCCCTGCAAGCCGCCGCCGCCCGTGGGGTGAAACTCTCCGGCGATATCGAGCTGTTCGCGCGTAACGCGAAGGCGCCGATCGTCGCCATCAGCGGTTCCAACGCGAAAAGCACCGTGACCACCCTGGTGGGGGAAATGGCCGCGGCGGCGGGCAAGCGGGTCGCCGTGGGCGGCAACCTGGGTACGCCGGCCCTGGACCTGCTCAGCGACGATGTCGAGCTGTATGTCATGGAACTGTCCAGCTTCCAGCTGGAAACTACCGACCAGTTGGGGGCCGAAGTGGCCACCGTGCTGAACATCAGCGAAGACCATATGGACCGCTACAGCGGGCTGCCGGCGTATCACCTGGCCAAGCACCGGATCTTCCGTGGCGCTCGGCAAGTGGTGTTCAACCGCCAGGATGCCCTGACCCGGCCATTGATCGGTGAAGGCCTGCCGTGCTGGACCTTTGGCCTGAGCAAACCCGATTTCAAGGCGTTCGGCCTGCGTGAAGAGAATGGCGAGAAATACCTGGCCTTCGAATTCCAGAACCTGATGCCGGTGCGCGAGCTGAAGATCCGTGGCGCCCATAACCAGTCCAACGCCCTGGCGGCGCTGGCCCTGGGGCATGCGGTCGGCCTGCCGTTCGATGCCATGCTCTCGGCCCTGCGCACCTTCGCCGGCCTCGAGCACCGCTGCCAGTGGGTTCGCGACCTGGATGGAGTGGGTTATTACAACGATTCCAAGGCCACCAACGTGGGTGCCGCACTGGCGGCCATCGAAGGCCTGGGCGCGGATATCGAAGGCAAGATCGTGCTGATCGCCGGTGGCGACGGCAAGGGTGCCGAGTTCAAGGACCTGCGCGATCCGGTGGCGGCCAACTGCCGAGCTGTGATCCTGATGGGCCGCGATTCCGACAAGATCGGCGAGGCCATCGGCGATGCCGTGCCGCTGATTCGTGTCGGCTCCCTGGTCGACGCCGTGGCGCAATGCCGTGCCGCCGCCCAGTCCGGCGACGTGGTGCTGCTGTCGCCTGCCTGCGCCAGTTTCGACATGTTCAAGAATTACGAAGACCGTGGTCACCAGTTCGTCCGCGCCGTGGAGGATCTGGCATGAACCTGAGAGACATCATCAAGCCTTATCCATCGCCGATCATCACCGGGCGCGGCGTCGACCTCGACTTCCCGATGCTCGCCGGCTGCCTGACGCTGCTCGGCCTCGGGTTGATCATGATCGCCTCGGCCTCCACCGAAGTGGCGGCGGTGCAATCGGGCAGCGCGCTGTATTACATGATTCGCCACCTGATCTACGTGGTGCTGGGCCTGGGTGCCTGCATCGTCACCATGATGATTCCGATCGCCACCTGGCAACGCCTGGGCTGGATGATGCTGCTCGGTGCCTTCGGTTTGCTGGTGATGGTGATCATCCCGGGGATCGGCCGCGAGGTGAACGGTTCGATGCGCTGGATCGGCTTCAGTTTCTTCAACGTCCAGCCTTCCGAGATCGCCAAGGTGTTCGTGGTGATCTACCTCGCCGGTTATCTGGTGCGTCGCCAGAAAGAAGTGCGCGAAAGCTGGATGGGCTTCTTCAAGCCATTCATCGTGCTGTTGCCGATGGCTGGCCTGCTGCTGATGGAGCCGGACTTCGGCGCCACCGTGGTGATGATGGGGGCCGCGGCGGCGATGCTGTTCCTCGGCGGGGTCGGGCTGTTCCGTTTCTCCTTGATGGTGGTCCTGGCGGTCGCGGCGGTGGTCCTGCTGATTCAGATGCAACCCTATCGAATGGCGCGCCTGACCAACTTTGCCGACCCTTGGGCTGACCAGTTCGGCGCGGGCTACCAGTTGTCCCAGGCCTTGATCGCTTTCGGCCGTGGCGAATGGCTGGGCGTTGGCCTGGGCAATAGCGTGCAGAAGCAGTTCTACCTGCCGGAAGCCCACACCGACTTCGTGTTCTCGGTCCTGGCCGAAGAGCTGGGTGCCGTGGGTTCCCTGTGCACGGTGGCGTTGTTCGTCTTCGTCTGTATCCGTGGCATGTACATCGGCCTGTGGGCCGAGAAAGCCAAGCAGTTCTTTGCCGCCTATGTCGCTTATGGCCTGTCGTTCCTGTGGATCGGCCAGTTCCTGATCAACATCGGGGTGAACGTCGGCCTGCTGCCGACCAAAGGCCTGACCTTGCCGTTCCTCAGTTATGGCGGCAGTTCGTTGGTGATCTGCTGCGCCTGTCTTGGCCTGTTGCTGCGCATCGAGTGGGAGAGTCGGACCCACCTGGGCAGCGAAGAGATGGAGTTCAGCGAGAGCGACTTCGCCGAGGAGCCAAGCCATGGGCGCTAACGTGCTGATCATGGCCGGTGGCACCGGCGGTCACGTGTTCCCGGCGCTGGCCTGTGCCCGCGAATTCCAGGCGCGCGGTTATACCGTGCACTGGCTCGGCACCCCGCGCGGCATCGAAAACGAACTGGTGCCGAATGCCGGCCTGCAGCTGCACCTGATCAACGTCAGCGGCCTGCGTGGCAAGAGCAAGCTGTCGCTGCTCAAGGCGCCATTCGTGCTGCTCAAGGCGGTGCTGCAGGCGCGCCGGATCATTCGTCAGCTCAAGCCGGTCTGCGTGCTGGGCTTTGGCGGTTATGTGACCGGCCCTGGTGGCGTCGCGGCAAAACTGTCCGGCGTGCCGGTGATCGTTCATGAACAGAACGCGGTCGCCGGTACCGCCAATCGGCTGCTGGTGCCGTTGTCGGCCCGAGTCTGCGAAGCTTTCCCGGACACCTTTGGTGCCTCCAGCAGCCGGCGTACCACCGGCAACCCGGTGCGCACCGAGCTGTTCCTCGATACACCGCGCGAGGCCCTGGCCGGACGCAAGGCGCGTTTGCTGGTCCTGGGTGGAAGCCTGGGAGCAGAGCCGTTGAACAAGTTGCTGCCTGAAGCCCTGGCGCTGGTCTCCCCCGAGCTGCGTCCGGAAGTGTTTCATCAGGCCGGCAAAAACCACGATGAAGTGACTGCAGAGCGCTATCGCGCCGCCGGCGTCGAGGCGCAGGTGCAGCCGTTCATCAAAGACATGGCCCAAGCCTACGGCTGGGCTGACCTGGTGGTCTGTCGCGCAGGCGCGTTGACCGTCAGTGAACTGGCTGCCGCCGGTCTGCCTTCGATGCTCGTGCCTTTGCCTCACGCCATCGACGATCACCAGACCCGCAATGCCGATTATTTGGCTCGTGAAGGCGCTGCCTTCCTGATGCCGCAAAGAACGACTGGCGCAGCGGACCTTGCCGCTCGCCTGACAGAGGTTTTGATGCAACCGGAACGACTCAACAGCATGGCCGACGCCGCACGTCGCCTGGCCAAACCCGATGCCACCCGTAGCGTGGTCGATATCTGCCTGGAGGTGGCCCATGGTTGAGAATCAGAAAGCCATGCCACAACCGGAAATGCGCCGTATCCGTCGCATCCACTTCGTCGGTATCGGCGGCGTGGGCATGTGCGGGATCGCCGAAGTACTGCTGAACCTGGGCTACCAGGTTTCCGGCTCCGACCTCAAGGCGTCGCCGGTCACCGAGCGCCTCGAGTCCTTTGGTGCGCAGATCTTCATCGGCCACCGTGCCGAGAACGCCGCCAACGCCGATGTACTGGTGGTGTCCAGCGCCGTGAATACCTCCAACCCGGAAGTGGCCACCGCCCTGGAACGCCGCATCCCGGTAGTGCCGCGCGCGGAAATGCTCGCCGAGCTGATGCGCTACCGCCACGGCGTCGCCGTTGCCGGTACCCACGGCAAGACCACCACCACCAGCCTGCTGGCCTCGGTGTTCGCCGCCGGTGGCCTGGACCCGACCTTCGTCATCGGTGGCCGGCTGAATGCAGCTGGGACCAATGCACAGTTGGGCACCAGCCGCTACCTGATCGCCGAAGCCGATGAAAGCGATGCCAGCTTCCTGCACCTGCAGCCGCTGGTGGCCGTGGTGACCAACATCGACGCCGACCACATGGCGACCTACGACGGTGACTTCAACAAGCTGAAGAAAACCTTCGTCGAATTCCTGCACAACCTGCCGTTCTATGGCCTGGCCGTGCTGTGCCTGGACGACCCGGTGGTGCGCGAGATCCTGCCGCAGGTCAAGCGTCCGACCGTCACCTACGGTTTCAACGAAGGCGCCGACGTGCGCGCGATCAATGTACGCCAGCAGGGCATGCAGACCTTCTTCACCGTGCTGCGTCCCGATCGCGAGCCGTTGGATGTCTCGGTCAACATGCCGGGCAACCACAACGTGCTGAACGCCCTGGCGACCATCTGCATCGCCACCGACGAAGGCATCAGCGATGAGGCCATCGTCCAGGGCCTGTCGGGCTTCCAGGGCGTGGGACGTCGCTTCCAGGTCTACGGCGAACTGCCGGTGGACGGCGGCAACGTGATGCTGGTGGACGACTATGGCCACCACCCGACCGAGGTCGCGGCGGTGATCAAGGCCGTGCGCGGTGGCTGGCCTGAGCGCCGCCTGGTGATGGTCTACCAGCCGCACCGTTTCAGCCGCACCCGCGACCTGTACGACGATTTCGTCCAGGTGCTGGCGGACGCCAACGTCCTGTTGTTGATGGAAGTCTATCCGGCGGGCGAAGAGCCGATCCCGGGGGCGGACAGCCGTCAGCTGTGCCACAGCATCCGTCAGCGCGGTCAGCTGGACCCGATCTACATCGAGCGTGGGGTCGACCTTGCGCCGCTGGTCAAGCCGCTGCTGCGTGCCGGCGACATCCTGCTGTGCCAGGGCGCCGGTGATATCGGCGGCCTTGCGCCGAAGCTGTTGAACAGTCCGTTGTTTGCGGGTGCCGTGCCTGCCGGTCAGGGGAAGTCGAAATGACCGCCGCCTACGCCTCTCTGTTTTCGACCCTCGCGCCGAAGGATTTTGGCCGGGTCGCCGTGCTGTTCGGCGGCAAGAGCGCCGAGCGCGAAGTCTCGCTGAAGTCCGGTAACGCCGTGCTCGAAGCCTTGCTGAGCGCCGGTGTGGACGCCTTCGGCATCGACGTCGGTGACGACTTCCTGCAGCGCCTGCTGAACGAGAAGATCGATCGCGCCTTCATCATCCTCCACGGTCGTGGCGGCGAAGACGGCAGCATGCAGGGCCTGCTGGAATGCCTGGGGATTCCCTACACCGGCAGCGGCATCCTGGCTTCGGCGCTGGCGATGGACAAACTGCGTACCAAGCAGGTCTGGCACAGCCTCGGTATTCCGACGCCACGCCACGCCGTACTTGGCTCCGAGGCCGATTGTATTTGCGCGGCTACGGAACTGGGCATGCCTTTGATCGTCAAACCGGCGCATGAAGGTTCCAGTATTGGTATGGCCAAAGTGACATCCGCGTCCGAACTGATCGACGCATGGAAAGCGGCCAGCACCTACGACTCGCAAGTCTTGGTTGAACAATGGATTCAAGGTCCGGAGTTCACCATCGCCACGCTGCGCGGCCAGGTATTGCCACCGATCGCCCTGGGCACGCCCCACACGTTTTACGACTACGACGCCAAGTACCTGGCTTCCGATACCCAGTACCGGATTCCGTGCGGCCTCGACAGCAATAAAGAGCAGGAGCTCATGGACCTCACGGCGAAAGCCTGCGGGGCGCTCGGTATCGCCGGTTGGGCGCGTGCCGACGTGATGCAGGACGCCGATGGCCAGTTCTGGTTCCTGGAAGTGAATACCGCTCCCGGCATGACCGATCACAGCCTGGTTCCGATGGCGGCCCGTGCCGCCGGTCTGGATTTCCAGCAGTTGGTTCTGGCCATCCTGGCGGAGAGTGTCGTCAGTAACGCAGAGCCGCGAGGTTAAGGCCATGCAAGGCGCCCAGCTACGTCATCAGCAACCCGCTCCCGGCCGCAAGCCGGTGCCGCGCGGTGCCAGCCGGATGGTGGCCAAGGAGCCGATGTCGGCGCGCCTGCCGAAAGCCAACTTTGGCGTGCTGAAAAGCCTGATGTGGCCGGTGCTGCTGGTCGCGCTGGGCTTCGGCACTTACGAGGGCGCGCAGCGCCTGTTGCCCTATGCCGACCGGCCGATCACCAAGGTCGCGGTGCAGGGCGACCTGAGTTACATCAGCCAGCAGGCGGTGCAGCAGCGGATCGCGCCCTACGTCGCGGCGAGCTTCTTCACCATCGACCTGGCGAGCATGCGTACCGAGCTGGAACAGATGCCATGGATCGCTCATGCCGAGGTACGGCGTGTGTGGCCGGACCAGGTGGTGATTCGCCTGGAAGAGCAGTTGCCGGTGGCCCGTTGGGGCGACGAGGCGCTGTTGAACAACCAGGGCCAGGCCTTCACCCCGCGTGAACTGGCGAACTACGAGCACTTGCCACAGTTGTTCGGCCCGCAGCGGGCCCAGCAGCAGGTGATGCAGCAGTACCAGGTGTTGAGCCAGATGCTTCGTCCGATGGGTTTCTCCATTGCCCGTCTGGAGTTGCGCGAGCGCGGCAGCTGGTTCCTGACCACGGGGGCCGGCAGCGCCGGTCCTGGTATCGAGTTGTTGCTCGGACGCGATCACCTGGTGGAGAAGATGCGCCGCTTCATTGCCATTTATGAAAAAACGCTGAAAGAACAGATTACGAACATCGCGCGCATCGATCTGCGTTATGCCAACGGCCTGGCCGTCGGCTGGCGGGAACCTGTAGCGCCCACGACGGCCCAACCCGCCGTCGCGAAGAATTAAGAAGAGGCAGGACCATGGCAAACGTGCAAAGCGGCAAAATGATCGTCGGTCTGGATATCGGCACCTCCAAGGTGGTGGCGCTGGTAGGCGAGGTCGCGGCCGATGGCACGCTGGAAATCGTCGGTATCGGCACCCATCCATCGCGCGGCCTGAAGAAGGGCGTGGTGGTGAATATCGAGTCCACCGTTCAATCGATCCAGCGCGCGGTAGAAGAAGCGCAACTGATGGCCGGCTGCCGTATCCACTCGGCGTTCGTCGGCGTGGCGGGCAATCACATTCGCAGCCTGAACTCCCACGGCATCGTGGCGATTCGTGATCGCGAAGTGAGCTCGGCGGACCTGGAGCGGGTACTCGACGCGGCGCAGGCCGTGGCGATTCCGGCCGACCAGCGGGTGCTGCACACCCTGCCGCAGGATTACGTGATCGATAACCAGGAAGGCGTGCGCGAGCCACTGGGCATGTCCGGCGTACGCCTGGAAGCCAAGGTGCACGTGGTGACCTGCGCGGTGAATGCCGCCCAGAACATCGAAAAGTGCGTGCGTCGCTGCGGCCTGGAAATCGACGACATCATTCTCGAACAGCTGGCCTCGGCGTATTCGGTGCTGACCGACGACGAGAAGGAGCTGGGTGTGTGCCTGGTGGATATCGGCGGCGGTACCACCGATATCGCGATCTTCACCGAAGGCGCGATCCGTCATACCGCGGTGATCCCGATTGCCGGCGACCAGGTGACCAACGACATCGCCATGGCGCTGCGTACGCCGACCCAGTACGCCGAAGAAATCAAGATTCGTTATGCCTGCGCCCTGGCCAAGCTGGCCGGTGCCGGCGAAACCATCAAGGTGCCAAGCGTCGGCGACCGTCCGCCGCGCGAGCTGTCTCGCCAGGCCCTGGCCGAAGTGGTCGAGCCGCGTTACGACGAGCTGTTCACCCTGATCCAGGCCGAACTGCGTCGCAGTGGCTACGAAGACCTGATCCCGGCTGGCATCGTGCTGACCGGCGGTACTTCGAAGATGGAAGGCGCGGTCGAACTGGCCGAAGAGATTTTCCACATGCCGGTCCGCCTGGGCGTGCCGCACACCGTCAAAGGCCTGTCCGACGTGGTGCGCAACCCGATCTACTCCACCGGCGTGGGCTTGCTGTTGTACGGGCTGCAGAAGCAGTCCGACGGTATCTCGTTCTCCGGCATCGGTAGCCGGGACAGCTACAGCAGCGACGAACCCAAGGCCGCCTTGCTCGATCGCATCAAGAGCTGGGTGCAGGGCAATTTCTGAAGATTTACCGCAACACCGTTGTAAGCAGTAGGCGAAAAAACTAGAGAAATGAAAGGAGAGGGAAAATGTTCGAACTCGTAGACAACGTCCCCGCAAGTCCGGTAATCAAGGTTATCGGTGTCGGCGGTGGCGGCGGCAACGCCGTCAATCACATGGTCAAGAGCAACATCGAAGGCGTCGAATTCATCTGCGCCAACACTGATGCTCAAGCGCTGAAAAACATCGGCGCGCGGACCATCCTGCAACTGGGTACCGGCGTGACCAAGGGCCTGGGTGCTGGTGCCAATCCTGAAGTCGGCCGTCAAGCCGCCCTGGAAGACCGCGAGCGTATCGCTGAAGTGCTGGCGGGCACCAACATGGTGTTCATCACGACCGGCATGGGCGGTGGTACCGGTACCGGTGCCGCGCCGATCATCGCCGAAGTGGCCAAGGAAATGGGCATCCTCACCGTTGCGGTGGTGACCCGTCCGTTCCCGTTCGAAGGCCGCAAGCGCATGCAGATCGCCGATGAAGGCATCCGCGCGCTGAGCGAAAGCGTCGATTCGTTGATCACCATTCCCAACGAAAAGCTGCTGACCATCCTCGGCAAGGACGCCAGCCTGCTGTCGGCTTTCGCCAAGGCCGACGACGTCCTGGCCGGTGCCGTTCGCGGTATCTCCGACATCATCAAGCGTCCGGGCATGATCAACGTCGACTTCGCCGACGTACGCACCGTGATGAGCGAAATGGGCATGGCGATGATGGGCACTGGCTGTGCCAGTGGTCCTAACCGTGCACGTGAGGCAACCGAAGCGGCGATCCGCAACCCGCTGCTGGAAGACGTGAACCTGCAAGGCGCGCGCGGCATCCTGGTGAATATCACTGCCGGTCCCGACCTGTCCCTGGGCGAGTACTCCGACGTGGGTAGCATCATCGAAGCCTTCGCTTCCGAGCACGCGATGGTCAAGGTCGGTACCGTTATCGATCCGGACATGCGCGACGAGCTGCACGTGACCGTGGTTGCCACGGGTCTGGGCGCGAAAATCGAGAAGCCTGTGAAGGTCATCGACAATACCGTGCAAACCTCCATGGCCGCTGCACAGGCGCCAGCACCTGCCCGTCAGGAGCTGCCGTCGGTCAACTACCGTGATCTGGACCGTCCGACCGTCATGCGCAACCAGGCCCAGGCCAGTGCTGCGACTGCGGCGAAGCTGAATCCGCAAGATGATCTGGACTATCTGGACATCCCGGCTTTCCTGCGTCGCCAGGCCGATTGATGGAATGTATCAGGGGTATTAGGGTGATTGGTGTTCAGCAAAGGTCTGGTCTGCTATTATCGCCAGCCTTTGTTGATACCAGTTCGCAATTTGCGCTGAAGCGGCCCAAGCCATGATTAAACAACGCACCCTGAAGAATATTATCCGTGCCACAGGTGTAGGCCTGCACTCCGGGGAGAAGGTTTACCTGACCCTCAAGCCTGCGCCTGTCGACACCGGCATTGTGTTTTGTCGTGCCGACCTGGACCCTGTGGTGCAGATTCCTGCTCGCGCGGAAAACGTTGGTGAAACCACTATGTCGACCACCCTGGTCAACGGTGACACCAAAGTGGACACGGTGGAGCACTTGCTCTCGGCCATGGCTGGCCTGGGCATCGATAACGCCTACGTCGAGCTCTCCGCGTCCGAAGTCCCGATCATGGATGGCAGCGCTGGACCCTTCGTATTCCTGATTCAATCTGCCGGCCTGGAAGAACAGGACGCAGCCAAGAAGTTCATCCGCATCCTTCGCGAGGTGACAGTGGAAGACGGCGACAAGCGCGCCACTTTCGTGCCTTTCGACGGTTTTAAAGTGAGCTTTGAGATCGATTTCGATCACCCGGTTTTCCGTGACCGCACCCAGAGTGCAAGCGTGGACTTTTCCAGCACTTCGTTCGTAAAAGAAGTCAGCCGCGCCCGTACCTTTGGTTTCATGAGTGATATCGAGTACCTGCGCAAGCACAATCTCGCACTCGGTGGCAGCGTGGAAAACGCCATCGTGGTCGACGCGGATGGTGTACTGAACGAGGACGGCCTTCGCTACGAAGACGAATTCGTGAAGCACAAGATCCTCGACGCAATTGGTGACCTCTACCTGCTGGGCAACAGCCTGATAGGTGAGTTCAAAGGCTTCAAGTCGGGCCATGCACTGAACAACCAGCTTCTGCGCAAGCTCATTGAGCAGAAAGACGCTTGGGAAGTCGTGACCTTCGAAGATGCCAGCACTGCACCGATCTCTTACATGCGTCCGGTTGCGGCCGTGTAAGTAACACTCTCTTTCCTTTAGTTTTTAAAGGCTGCCCTCGGGTGGCCTTTTTTTATGTCCGCAGATTCCTGCGCGGCTGATGAGGTTATCGCGGGCAGCACGGGACCAATAGAAGCGAGGCGTGGCCACGATGGGCTCAGCCCGCCACCACCCGGTTTCGCCCTTCGGCCTTGGCCTGGTACAGCGCCTTGTCGGCCATCGAGCACAACGCTTCCAGGCTGGACTTCGGCGTGCCCGCCCAGGTGCTGAGGCCGATGCTGATGGTGATTGGCGAGGCGCCATCCCGGATCGGCGGCAGGCGCTCGATCGCCAGGCGGATATGCTCGGCGATACGCCGGGCGCCTTCGTTATCGGTCTCCGGCAGGACCACGGCGAACTCTTCGCCGCCGTAGCGCGCGGCCAAATCGCCGGGGCGACGGATATTGTCACTGATCACCCGGGCCACGATGCGCAGGGCTTCATCGCCGAGCGGGTGGCCGTGGCGGTCGTTGAAGGCCTTGAAGTGATCCACGTCCAACATCAGCAGCGACAGGGCGCTGTGGGAGCGTTGCGCGCGTCCCCATTCGCGGGCCAGGGTCTGGTCCAGGCTGCGGCGGTTGTCCAGGCCGGTGAGAGCGTCAGTGGCGGCCAGTTGCGCGAGTTCCTGCTCGGCGCTCTGGCGGCGGCGCAATTCCCGGCAAAGCAGCCAGGTCAGCCACAGCAGGCCCAGGCACAGCGCACCGGTGGCGCCGCCGACCACCAGCGCGGTGCGCTGCCAGGAGGCGAAGACTTCATTGCTGGAGAGCGCCACGATCACGATCAGCGGCAGGTCTCCGACCTGGGAGAAGGTATACAAGCGCGGCTGCTGGGTGCTGGACATGCCTTTGAAGCTGCCGTTCCCCTCGCGCAGGATGCGGATGAAATTGGGCCGTTGGCTGAAGTCCTGGCCGATCAGGTTGTCCGCTCGCGGTGGTTCCTGGGCCAGCAGGATACCGTCGCTACTGATCAGGTTGACCGAGCTGTCGCGGCCGACATTCAGGCTTTTGAACAATTGGCTGAAGTAGTCCAGGCGCATGGTCGCTTCAGCCACGCCGAGGAACTCCCCGTGCTCGCCGGACACGCGCCGGCTGAAACTGATGCGCCAATCCAGCTCGGACGGGCGGGCGCGGAACGGTCGACTGATCAGCATGCCCGGATCAGGGTTATTCACATGGGACTGGAAATACTCCCGATCGGCAAAGTTGCCCTTGCGTGGTTCGACCGAGGCGGAGTCGGCGAGCACGTCGCCGCGCGAGTCGAGCAGCAGGATTTTGCCCTTGTAGGGGGCCGCGGTAGCCCGGTCGAACAGCGCCATATGGCGAATGGTCGGCGATACCTGTTTCAGGTCGTCGCGTTGCGAGGCGCTGATCAGGCCACGCAGGGATATGTCGTACAGCTCGACGTTGCGCAGCACGTCGGCGTCGATCAATTGCACGATGTTGGAGGCCGCGCGGGTGGCGGCCATTTCGGCGCTGCCGCGTTCGCGAATCAGCAAGAAGGTCACGATGCTCAGGATGGAGATGACCATCAGTGAGCTTCCAAGAATCAGCATCCTTTCCGACCGGGTCAAAGTGGTCGTGTTGCGGGGTGTCGCACTACTCACACTCATGGTTCTGACTTCTGCGGTGTGTACGTTTCAGGGGTGTTTCCGGATGAAGCAAGCAGAGTTGCAGAGACCGATCGCGCCTGCGGGCGCATGTATAAATCGCAGACAAAAAAAAGGCCAGCAAAATGATGCTGGCCTTTTGCTTAATCGAGCTTAGAACACATTGAATGGGTAATCGACGATTACCCGGTATTCGTCGGTGTCATTGTCCAGCGCGCCATAACCGTTGCCGCCACGGTTGGTGGCCCACTGCAGGCGGACCGCCAGATCCTTGGCCTGGCCACCCTGTACCACGTACTTGAGGTCGAGGTCGCGTTCCCAGTGCCTGGCGTGCTCGCCGCCGGCGCTGTACCAGTTGGCGTAGCCACGGCTGTGCGGGTCGACCTTGGTCAGGTCCAGCTCGCCGCGCGAGTAGGAGAGCGCCGAAGTCAGGCCCGGCAGGCCGAGGCCGGCGAAGTCGTAGGCGTACTTGAGTTTCCACGAACGCTCGTTGGGGCCGTTGAAATCCGAATACTGCTGGGAATTGTCCAGGTAGATGCTGTCGCCCTGGTTGATGTAGTCGAACGGGGTGTTGCCGTTCACGCGCTGGTAGGCGGCGGTGAGGCTGTGATGGCCAACGCCCAGGGTGAAATGCAGGCTGTAGGTGTTGTTGTCGATGTCGCCCAGCAGCGCGTCGCCGGTGTCCTGGGTGTGATAGAAGTGCAAGCCCGGGTTCAGGGTCACCAGCTCGTTCAGCGCATAGCTGTAGTCGAGGTCGTAGTAGTACTGGTTCCAGATGTCCTTGAGTTCGGCGGCGTACAGGCTGCTGGTCAGCCCGGGCACGCCGCTCCAGGCCACGCCGGCCCAGTTCAGGTGGCGGCTTTCGTCGCCATTCGCCAGTTTGCCGTAGGCCGTGTCGATACGTTGGCGGCCGCTCTGGTTATAGGGCTTGGTGAAGCTGGCCTGGCCGCCTTCGAGCAGCCAGCCGTCGAAGCTGTGGTTGGCCAGGCTGACCCCGCGGAAGGTCTGCGGCAGCATGCGGCTCTGGCCACCGGCGATCACCGGATTGTTGAGAAACAGATCGCCGGCCTTGAGCTCGGTGTCGAAGGCGCGGATTTTCAGGGTGGCGCCAGCGGTGGAAAACGACGTCGGCGCTTTGCCGCTGCCATCGCTGACCGGCAGGATGCTCGAGTTGTCGGTGCCGCCACCGCCATCCAGTTTCAGGCCGAGCATGGCGTTGGCATCGATGCCGAAACCGACCGTGCCCTGGGTATAACCCGACTCGAAAATCCCCAGGAAACCCTGGCCCCACTCGATGTTGTCATCGTTCTGCTGGTGGCGGTTGCGATTCATGTAGTAGTTGCGGGCGTTGAGCTTGAGGCTTGCGCCTGCGACGAAGCCTTCGGGGCTGGCCTCGTCGGTGGCCTGGACACAGGGGGCGATAGTTGCAGCCATTGCAATGAACAACGGGCTGAGAGTGGAAGTGACCTTCACCGGTAAAAAGCTCCTTGGATGAATGATGACAGTTGTTATTGTCGATTCGGGTGTTTCTTGTTCTGGGTGAAGCGAATGAAACAGGCAGTTCTACATGGCAAAAAAAAGCCGCTGTTATCAGCGGCTTTAAGACAACTTACTCCGGGGGGTAGAGCAGAGAAGTTGTCGAGGGAAACGAGTCTGTAGCAGGTGTCAGCTGTCCTTCTGAACGTCCGGCTGGCGTTGTTCCGCCGTGATGTTCTGCGGCTGCTCGCCGTTCTGTTGCTTGGTAGCCAGCGCTTCCTGGGCGTCCTGGAAGGCAGCAGCGCGCGCGGCGTTATGCGCGGCGAAAGTCTGCGATTCTTCGGCCATGGCCATAGGGGCCAAGAACAGGGAGGACAAAACAAACGCGCTGGCAATACCCATACTGTTGGACATTTCTGAAGACCTTCTTGCAGAGCAAGTTCAAATTAGGTGCGACAAAAATATAACTTCAAGGCGGCTGGAAAAAGCGCCGAACAGGATAAGCACTGTTACGCCAAAAGCAATAGTTGACAACGTTTCTGTGGGCGCCAGGCTGGCCGGCGATGCAGGCAATGCGCTGTGTCTGATACACCGCCATCGCGAGCAATCGAGCGTCGACCGGCTGCTCCTACAGAGGAGAGGGAGAGCTCAGATCGGCAAGTAGATGCCGAAGGTGTTCATGCCGTCATCGCTGCGCACGAACACGTCGCCGCCGTGCATCAGGGCGATGGCCTTGACGATCGCCAGCCCCAGGCCGTGGTTGGCGCCGCTGTTGCTGCGGGAGGCGTCGACCCGGTAGAAGCGCTCGAACAGCCGGGGCAGATGCTCGCTGGCGATGGCCTGGCCGGGATTGCTCACGGCGATGGTCACCTGGTGTTCCTGCACATCGATCTGCACCCGGATTACCTGCCCGGGCTCGGTGTGCTGCACGGCGTTGCTCAGCAGGTTGATCAGCGCCCGGCGCAGGTGGGCGATCTCGATCTGTACCTGGGCATCGCCGCGTACCTCGACCTTGACCTGGGCGTCCTCGAGGATGAAGTCCAGGTAGTCCAGGGTGGTGGCCACTTCACTGGCCAGGGAGGTGCTGGTGAGCTTGGTGGCCTTGCTGCCCTGGTCGGCACTGGCCAGGAACAGCATGTCGTTGATGATCGAGCGCAGCCGTTCCAACTCTTCGAGATTGGATTGCAGCACCTCGAAATAATGCTCGGCGGAGCGCCCGCGAGTCAGTGCCACCTGAGTCTGGCCGATCAGGTTGGTCAGGGGCGAGCGCAGTTCGTGGGCGACGTCGGCATTGAAGGATTCCAGGCGCGAATAGGCTTGTTCCACCCGCTCCAGGGTCGAGTTGAACGAGTTGGCGAACTGCGTCAGCTCCGGCGGCAGCGACGACAGCTGCAGGCGTCCGGAAAGCCTCGGCGGGGCCAGGCGCTGGGCCTCTTCGGACAGCCCGATCAAGGGCTTCAGGCCGATGCGCGCCACCCAGTAACCCAGCGCCGAGGCCAGCAGCACGCCGACGATGGCCAGGCTGATCAAGGCAATCAGCAGCTGGTGCTGGGTCTCGTAGAAGGTCTCGGTGTCGATGGCGATCAGAAAGCGCAGCGGCGGGCGCAGCTCCTTGGCCGGCAGCTGGCTGACCAGCACTTTCAGCGGATAGGGATTCCCGGGCAGGGTCAGGTCGCGCATGCCCAGCGGGCCCTGGGCGAAGCGGCGGATCTGCGGGTCGGGGTTGCCGTATTCGTAGGCGGGATCGCCGCTGACCACCCAGAAACGGATGCGCTTGTCTTCTTCGCTGAGCAGCTTGAGCTTGTTGTTGATCTTGGCCCAGTGCTCCGGGTTGCCGAAGCGCGTCAGGGCCGACTCCAGCACGCTGTAGCGCGCGTCCAGCTCGGCCTCGGGCAGCAGGCCCAGGCCCTTGTCCACCTGTTGATAGAGCGCGCCGCCGATCAGCAGGAAGATCAGCAAGGCCACCAGGGTAAACAGCCCGCTCAGGCGCAGGGCAATCGAATTACGAGGCACCGCGGTTCTCCAGCACATACCCCATGCCGCGGATGGTGTGCAGCAGTTTCTGTTCGAACGGCCCGTCGAGCTTGGCCCGCAGGCGCTTGATCGCCACTTCGACGACATTGGCGTCGCTGTCGAAGTTGATGTCCCAGACCATCTCGGCGATCGCGGTTTTCGACAGGATCTCGCCCTGGCGTCGGGCGAGCACGCTGAGCAGCGAGAACTCCTTGGCGGTCAGGTCCAGGCGCGTGCCGGCGCGGCTGGCCTTGCGGCTGATCAGGTCGATCCACAGGTCGGCGATGCTGATCTGCACCGGTTCGTGGCCGCCGCTGCGGCGGGTCAGGGCCTGCAGGCGCGCCACCAGTTCGAGGAAGGAAAAGGGCTTGCCCAGGTAGTCGTCGGCGCCGTCGCGCAGGCCCTTGATACGGTCTTCGACGCGCTCGCGGGCGGTGAGCATGATCACCGGCGTCTGCCTGCGCGCGCGCAGCGCCCGCAGTACACCGAAGCCGTCGAGGCCGGGCAGCATCACGTCGAGCACGATCACCGCGTAGTCGCTTTCCAGCGCCAGGTGCAGGCCCTCGACGCCGTCGCGCGCGAGGTCCACGGTGTAGCCTTGTTCGGTCAGGCCGCGGTGCAGATAGTCCGCGGTTTTCTCTTCGTCTTCGATAATCAGAACGCGCATGACCCCGCCTCAGGATGTGCTTGCCAGCGCTGGCGCTGGTGTGGGCCGATGGAATAGCCGCTCGAGCCACAAGTATATGACCGGAGTGGTGAACAGCGTCAGCGCCTGGCTCACCAGCAGGCCACCGACCACGGCGATCCCCAGCGGCTGGCGCAGCTCGGCGCCGGCGCCATAGCCGAGCATCAGCGGCAAGGCGCCGAGCAGCGCGGCGAGGGTGGTCATGATGATCGGCCGGAAGCGGGTGATACAGGCCTGGTAGATCGCCTCCTGCGGCGACAGCCCGCCCTTGCGCTGGGCTTCGAGGGCGAAGTCGATCATCAGGATGCCGTTTTTCTTGACGATGCCGATCAGCAGCACCAGGCCGATCAGGGCCATGATCGAGAAGTCCTGGCCCAGCAGCCAGAGCATGATCAGCGCGCCGAGGCCGGCCGAGGGCAGGGTGGAGATGATGGTCAGCGGGTGGACGAAGCTCTCGTAGAGCACGCCGAGGATGATGTACACCGCCACCAGCGCCGCGAGGATCAGCCACGGCTGGCTGGCCAGGGAGCTCTGGAAGGCCTGGGCCGCGCCCTGGAAATTGCCGGCGATGGAGGCGGGCATGCCGATCTGGTTTTTCGCCTGCTCGAGCATGATCACCGCGTCGCCCAGGGCCACGCCCGGCGCCAGGTTGAACGACAGGTTGGCGGCCGGGAACATGCCGTCGTGGGCGATGGACAACGGGCCGACGGTGGGCGGGTCGACCTTGGCCAGCGCCGACAGCGGCACCATCTTGCCGCTCAGGGGCGAGCGCAGGTAGAAGTAATTCAGGCTCTCGGCCTTGCCGCGCTGCTGGGCGTCCAGTTCGAGGATCACGTTGTACTGGTTGGTCTCGGTCTGGAACTCGTTGACCTGGCGCTGGCCGAAGGCGTCGTAGAGCGCTTCGTCGACATCGGTGGCGGTCAGGCCGAAACGCGCCGCGGCGCTGCGGTCGATGCTGATATGGGTAATGCTGCCGCCCAGTTGCAGGTCGTTGGACAGGTCGCGAAAGGCCGGGTTGGCCCGCAGTTTTTCCGTCAGGCGCTGGGTCCAGGTATTCAGCGTCGGCCCGTCGTTGCTCTTGAGCACGTACTGGTACTGGCTGCGGCTCGGCCCGGAGCTGAGGTTGATGTCCTGGCCGGCCCGCAGGTACAGGACGATGCCCGGGACCTTGGCCAGCTGCGGGCGAATGCGGTCGATGAACTGGCTGGCGGAGACGTCCCGCTGGCCGCGGTCCTTGAGGGCGATCCAGAAGCGGCCGTTGGCGATGGTCTGGTTGTTGCCGGTGACGCCGACCGAGTGGGAGAAGGTTTCCACCGCCGGGTCGGCGCCGAGGATCTTCGCCAGGGCCAGGTGCTTTGCCACCATGTCCGGGTAGGAAATATCGGCCGCCGCTTCGCTGGTGCCGAGCACGAAGCCGGTGTCCTGGACCGGGAAGAAACCCTTGGGAATGAACACATAGCCGGCGATGGCCAGACCCAGGGTCAGGCCGAACAGGCCGAGCATCAGCCGTTGATGGGCCAGGGCCCGGCGCAGCCCACGCTCGTAGAGCGCCAGCAGGCGTTCGCCGAAACCCGGGCGATCGTGGGGATGATCAGTCGGCGCGCGCATGAACAGCGCCGCCAGGGTCGGCGCCAGGGTCAGCGACACCACCACCGAAATCAGGATGGTCGAGGTGGCGGTCAGGGCGAACTCCTTGAACAGTCGCCCGACCACGCCGCCCATGAACAACAGGGGAATGAATGCGGCGATCAGCGAGAAGCTGATGGACACCACGGTGAAGCCGATTTCGCCGGCGCCCTTGATCGCCGCCTCGCGCATGCCGTCGCCGGCCTCCAGATGGCGATGGATGTTCTCCACCACGACAATCGCGTCGTCGACCACGAAGCCCACCGAGATCACGATGGCCACCAGGGTCAGGTTGTTCAGGCTGAAGCCCATCACGTACATCAGCGCGAAGCTGGCCACCAGCGACACCCCGAGCACGCTGGAGACGATCAGCGTCGCCGACAGCTGGCGCAGGAACAGCGCCATCACCGCCACCACCAGTAGCACCGCAATCAGCAGGGTGATTTCCACTTCATGCAAGGACGCGCGGATGGTCTTGGTGCGGTCCGAGAGCACGGTCACGTCCACCGAGGCCGGCAGCATGGCCTCCAGGCGCGGCAACTCGCCCTGGATGCGGTCCACGGTGTCGACGATGTTGGCCCCCGGCTGGCGGAAGATCACCAGGTTGAGCCCCGGCTGGTCGTTGGACCAGGCCTGCACGTAGGCGTTTTCCGGGCCGCTGATGACCCGGGCGACGTCCTTGAGTTGCGCTGGCGCGCCGTTCTTGTAGGAGACGATCAACTGGCCGTAGTCATCGGGATGGAACAGCTGGTCGTTGGTCGACAGGGTCGAGATGCTCGACTCGCCATACAGCGCGCCCTTGGCCAGGTTGAGGCTGGCCTGCTGCAGGGCGACGCGGATATCGGCCAGGGTCAGGCCAATGGCCGCCAGCCGGTCGGGCGAGGCCTGGACGCGGATCGCCGGGCGTTGCTGGCCGGTGATGTTGATCAGGCCGACGCCGTCGATCTGGCTGATCTGCCGGGCCAGCAGGGTTTCCACGTAGTCGCTCAGTTCAGTGCCGGGCATTTGCGTGGAGCTGATGCTGAGGATCAGCACCGGGCTGTCCGCCGGGTTGACCTTGCGCCAGGTGGGCAGGCTCGGCATGTCGTTGGGTAGCTTGCCCGAGGCGGTGTTGATCGCCGCCTGCACTTCCTGGGCGGCGGTGTCGATGCTCTTGTCGAGGGTGAATTGCAGGGTCAGGTTGGTCGAGCCCAGTGCGCTGCTGGAGGTCATCTGGGTCATGCCGGGGATGGCGCTGAACTGCACCTCCAGCGGCGTGGCCACCGAGGAAGCCATGGTTTCCGGGCTGGCGCCGGGCAACTGCGCGGAGACCTGGATGGTCGGGAATTCGGCTTCCGGCAGCGGCGCTATGGGCAGCCGGGGAAAGGCGATGGCGCCCAGCAGAACCAGGGCGAAGGTCAGCAGCAGGGTGGCGACCGGATGATCGACGCACCAGGCGGAGATCGAGCCGTGGCCCTTCATGGTTGCGGCTCCATGTTCGCGGCCTGGATCTGTTGCGGCGGTTCGCTGAGCACCTCGATGCGTGAGCTGGCCTTGAGCCGAGACTGGCCGTCACTGACCAGCAGGTCGCCGGCCTGCACGCCCGTGATGATGTTCTGGCCGCTGTCCTGATAGACCATCTGCACCGGGACGATTTCCACTTTGTCGTCCTTGACCCGATACACGAAGTGTTTGTCCAGGCCGCGTTGCACCACGCCGGGCGGCACCACCAGAGCGGCTTTTTCCACGGCGGTCTGGATCTTGATGGTCACCAGTTGGCCGGGCCAGAGCTTTTGCCCGGGGTTGCTGAATTCGGCCTTGGCGCGGATGGTCCCGGTGTTGGTGTCGATCTGGTTGTCGATCAGGCTCAGGTGGCCTTCGCCCAGGCGCTCGCCCGTGTCGGAGTCGGTATCGGCGCCCAGGTAGGCGTCCACCGAGGCCGGGTGCTCGGCGGCCAGCAGGCCCTGCAAGGTCGGCAGCATCTGTTGCGGCAAGGAAAACTCGACCGCGATCGGGTCGATCTGGGTCACCGAGAACAGGCCCTGGGTATCGCTGGTGCGCAGGAAGTTGCCTTCGTCGACGGTGCGGATGCCGACGCGGCCGGACACCGGCGAGCGGATCTGGGTATAGGACAGCTGCACCTGCGCCGCATCGATGGCGGCCTGGTTGCCCTGGGCGCTGGCCTTGAGCTGGTTGACCAGCGCTTGCTGCTGGTCGTAGGTCTGCCTGGACACGCCGTCATCCACCGACAGCAGCTTGTAGCGCTTGAGGTTGACCTGGGCCACTTGCAGTTGCGCCTGGTTTTCCGCCAGTTGCGCCCGGGCCTGGTCGAGGCTGGCGCGGATCGAGCGGTCGTCGATGGTCGCCAGCAGGTCGCCGGCCTTGACCAACTGGCCTTCCTTGACCAGCAGCCGGGTGAGGATGCCGTCCACCTGGGGGCGAATCACCACGCTGTGCAGCGACAGCACCGAGCCGATGCCACTGACATGCCGAGGCACATCCTGCTGGGCGACGCTGATCACCCGTACCGGCACGGCGGTCGGCGCCGCCAGCTTGGTGCTGGGCGGCTTGAGCAGGTACCACAGGCCAGCGGTGGCGAGAACGGCGAGCACGCCGGCGAGCACAAGGGTTGTTTTTCGATTACGCATGGACGCCAGCGCCGGGGGGCAAGGGGGGACGGGAAGAGGGCCAGAATCGATGGCCCCTTTATAGCCGGCCGACCCGGTCAGCAACGTGACGCCTGCCTGACAGCGCTGTCAGCAAAGGCCGACCGATGACCTTGGCCTATGCCGGTCGCGGCCGCTCAACGATCCGCAACGCGGGTATACTGCCGGCCTTCGCGGCCCGCTTCCCCGGGCCCGGCCTTTGCTTTTCACCCGGAGCTTCCATGACTACCCCAGCACAACCGCCTGTGTCCGACGCGCCCAGCACCGACCAGGTCGACGACGCCAGCGCGCCTGGCGAAGGCAAGCCGGCGATCGCGCCGTTCAAGTTTCCGTTCAAGCCGTCCGAGTTCGCCCAGGCCAGGAATGCCCAGCAACCCTGGTACAAGAATGGCGCCACCAACGGCCACACCAAGACCCCAGGCGCGGCGCCACCCGGCACCCGTCGCTCGATGGGCAAGCGCTGAGTCCAAGCTTCTGTAGCCGCTGCCGAAGGCTCGGGCCGCGTTCGGACGATCGACCGCGAAGCGGGCGCACGAGCTTAAGATCGCCGAAGGCCTTCGGCCTTATCGCAGCCTGCGGCAGCGGCTACAGGGATTGCAGCAGGTCCTGCGGCAGCGGCTACCGGTTACAGCGGCGTGTGGGGAACCTGCTCGCGGCGGATCACCCGCATGCCGACGCTTGCGTAGAGCTCGCGAGCGCGCTGGTTGTCTTCCAGCACCCGCAGGTCGACAAAGGCTTCGCGGCGCTGACGGAAGACCTCGAAGGCCTGCAGCAGCAAAGCCCGTCCCAGACCCTGGCGGCGGGCCCGCGGATGCACCACCAGATCCTTGATATAGGCACTGGTCCAGCACTGGATCACCCCGACGATGCCCTCGGCATCCTGGGCCACCAGGCACAGTTGCGGGTCGTATTCGGCGTCGCTTTCGAAACGCTGGCGCCAGCTGTCCAGCTCCGGCACGCGCCCGCCGCCGTCCTGGTAGCCAAGATGCATCAGGCCATGCACCGCTGCGGCCAGTTCCGGCCGATAGCTGTCGAGGCTGAAGGCGGCCGGCCAACTGGCGGGCTCCGGTTGCCCGGTCAGGTCGCGGCGCATCAGCAGGCAATAGTCGTCGGCCACGGCTCAGGCGCTCTGGGCGGCGACGTGACGGGCCGCTTCGATCAGGCAGCGGGTCAGGTCCGGCGAGGAAAACTTGGTCAGCACCGCGTTGGCGCCGGCCAGGCGGGCCTTTTCCGCGTTCATGGCGCTGTCCAGCGAGGTATGCAGCAAGACGTAGAGGTGGGCGAAGTCCGGGGTCTCGCGCAGGGTGCGGGTCAGGGCATAACCGTCCATCTCCGACATCTCGATGTCCGAGACGATCAGGTTGATCTCCTGGGCGGTGCCTTGCAGGTCCAGCAGGCAGTCGATGGCCTCCTTGGCGCTGCGCGCGGTGTGGCATTGCAGGCCGAGATTGCGCAGGGTATGCACCGACTGTTGCAGGGCCACCTGGCTGTCGTCGACCACCAGGATCCGCGCATTCCCCAGCAGTTCGGCGTCTTGCATGCTCAGCTCGGTCGGCGCGGTTTCGATCTGCGCCGGAGCGATGCCATGGATGACTTTCTCGATGTCCAGTACCTGCACCAGGGTGCCGTCGACCTGGGTGACCCCAGTGATGTAGGACTTGACCCCACCGGAGCCATAGGGTGGCGGACGGATATCGGTGGTCAGGCAATGCACGATCTTGCTCACCGCCTGCACATGCAGGCCCTGCTTGGAGCGGCTGACGTCGGTGACGATCAGGCAGCCACCCTCCGGGTCTTCCAGCGGCCGTTCGCCGATGGCCCGGCTCAGGTCGATGACTGACAGCGAATTGCCGCGCAGGGTGGCGATGCCTTTCACGTGCGGGTGCGATTCCGGCAGTTTGGTCAGCGGTGGGCAGGGAATGATTTCACTGACTTTGAGCAGGTTGATCGCCATCAGCTTGCCGCTGCGCAAGGTGAACAGCAGAAGCGAAAGAGAGTCTGCGCGGGCTTTGTTGGAAGACATAAAAACCTTCTGTGGAAAAAAGGTGGTTCGCGCCATGGGCCGCGAACCGCTAGCGATAACGGGTTATCGACGCACAAAGGGCTGGCTTTAGCGGCTTTGTCGGTTTGCGGATCAACGCACGCGGTATTGCGACAATTGTAGGAGCGAGCTTGCTCGCGATAGGCCGAAGGCCGTTTGTGAGTTCGCTAGCGCATCGCGAGCAAGCTCGCTCCTACAAGGTTCGCGCTGTTTATTTCAATCCAAGGCGCTTGGCCATGCGCCCCAGGTTGGCCCGGTCCAGGCCCAGCTCGCGGGCGGCGCTGGCCCAGTTGTGCTGATGGCGTTCAAGGCAGGCACTGATCAGCTGGCGCTGGTAGTTTTCGGTGGCCTGCCGTAGATCACCGCTGCCGGGAGTCTCGGCCATGGCTGCCGGGGCGGGCTGGGGCGCGACCGGCGCCGAGGCGTCCGGCAGGTCCAGGTCGGCGGCGCTCAGGCTGAGGATCTTCGGTCGTTCGCGGCAGTTGCCCAGGGCCTTGAGGGCGCTGCGGCCGATCAGGTGTTCCAGCTCACGCACGTTGCCCGGCCAGGCGTAGGCCAGCAGCGCCGCCTGGGCATCGCTGGTCAGGCGCAGGCTGCCCAGGCCCATGCGCGAGCGATTCTGTTCGAGGAAGTAGCCGCTGAGCAGCAGCACATCGCGGCCGCGGTCGCGCAGGGCCGGCACCAGCAGCGGGTAGACGCTGAGGCGGTGATAGAAGTCCGCGCGATAGCGGCCGCTGCGCACTTCTTCGGCCAGGTCGCGGTTGGTGGCGGCGATCAGCCGCACGTCGACCTGATGTTCCTGGTCCGAACCCAGGCGTTGCAGCTGGCCGCTTTGCAGCACGCGCAGCAGCTTGGCCTGCACGGTCAGCGACAACTCGCCCACCTCATCGAGAAACAGCGTGCCGCCATTGGCCAGCTCGAATTTGCCGCGGCGGTCGTTGGTGGCGCCGGTAAAGGCGCCCCGCACATGGCCGAACAGTTCGCTTTCCACCAGGGTATCGGGCAGGGCGGCGCAGTTGAGGCTGATGATCGGTTTGTCGGCCCGGGGCGAGGCGGCGTGGATGGCCTGGGCCACCAGTTCCTTGCCGACCCCGGTTTCGCCGGTGATCAGCACCGTCAGGTCGCTGCCGCCGACCAGGCCGATTTCCTCCAGCAGGCGTTTGTGGGCTTTGCTCTGGCCGATCATCTCGCGGTTCTGGCCGCTGGCCTGGCGATAGACCTCGGCGCGCTGGTGTTCGTCTTCGGCGCGCAGGGCCAGGCGCTCGATGCGCTCGGCGGCGTTGACGGTAGCCGCCGCCAGGCTGGCGAATGCCTGCAGGGCATCCAGTTCGATCGGCTCGAAGCTCTGCGGGTCGAGGGCATCCAGGGTCAGCAGGCCCCAGGGGCGCTCGTCGATAAACAGCGGGCAGCCCATGCAGTCGTGGACCTCCAGGTGTTCGTGCAGGCCATCCACCAGGCCGTCGTAAGGGTCCGGCAAGTCGCTGTCGCTGGCGAAGCGAGTGGGTCCGGGGTGGCTGAGCAGGGCGGCGAAACGCGGGTGTTCGCTGATCTTGAAGCGTCGGCCCAGGGTGTCGGTGCTCAAGCCGTCCACCGCCAATGGCACCAGCCATTCGCCATCCAGGCGCAGCAGCGCGGCGGCGTCGCAGGGCAGCAGGGCGCGCATGGCTTCCAGCAGGCGGCGGTAGCGCTCGCCTTCGGGCAGTTCGCGGGACAGGTCGGAGACCAGGGGCAACAAGGCGGTGAGCAGGGATTTTGCGGTCATAATGACTCCGTATGGTCTTAATGACTATAAATGCGGCTTTGTCGATATGACTACATGTATTTTAAGTAGTTGATTTATATGGATTTTATTATTGGCACGAAAACTGATTGGTAAAGGGCAACCTGCAAGTAGTCAGAAAGCTCAGGAGTTGTACTTATGCTTAGCGTCGAAGATCGTGCCATCATCAAATCCACCGTTCCGTTGCTGGAAAGCGGTGGCGAAGCCCTGATCACCCACTTCTACCGGATGATGCTCTCCGAGTATCCGCAAGTGCGCCCACTGTTCAACCAGGCGCACCAGGCCAGCGGCGACCAGCCACGGGCCCTGGCCAATGGCGTATTGATGTACGCCCGGCACATCGACCAGCTCGACCAGTTGGGCGACCTGGTGGCGAAGATCATCAACAAGCACGTGGCCCTGCAGATCCTGCCGGAGCATTACCCGATCGTCGGCAGCTGCCTGCTGCGCGCCATCTCTGAAGTGCTGGGCGAAGAGATCGCCACGCCGGCGGTGATGAGCGCCTGGGGCGCGGCCTATAACCAGCTGGCGGACATCCTGATCGGCGCCGAAGGCGCGATCTACGACCAGAAGGCCCAGGCTCCGGGCGGCTGGCGTGGTGCGCGGGAGTTCAAGCTGGTCCGCCGCGAGCAGGAGAGCGCGGAAATCACCTCGTTCTATTTCGAGCCTGTGGATAACGGTCCGATTCTCGCCGCCGAACCGGGGCAGTACATCGGCATGCAGCTGTTCCTCGAGGGTGAGGAAATCCGCCGCAACTACTCGCTGTCGGCCCTGTCCGACGCCGGCCAGTACCGCATCAGCGTCAAGCGCGAGGCCGGTGGCCGCGCTTCCAACTACCTGCACGACCAACTGCAGATCGGCGCCAGCATCCAGCTGTTCCCGCCAGCGGGCGAATTCACCCTGGCGGACAGCGACAAGCCGCTGGTGCTGATCAGTGGTGGCGTCGGCATTACCCCGACCCTGCCGATGCTCGAAGCCGCGCTGGCCACCGAGCGTCCGGTGCACTTTATCCACTGCGCGCGCAACGGTGGGGTGCATGCGTTCCGCGATTGGGTCGACGGCCTGGCCGCGCGTCATCCGCAACTCAAGCGCTTCTACTGCTACGCCGAAGACGACGGCGTCAGCCCGGCGGCGGACAAGGTCGGCCTGCTGAGCCAGGAACAACTGGCCGAATGGTTGCCGCAGGAGCGTGACCTGGACGCCTACTTCCTCGGCCCGAAAACCTTCATGGCGGCGATCAAGCGTCACCTCAAGGCCCTGGGCGTACCGGAAAAACAAAGCCGCTACGAGTTCTTCGGCCCGGCCGCGGCGCTGGAGTAACCCCACCGGCCAGCCTCCGCCCGGAGGCTGGCCGCCTGTAGCCGCTGGCGCAGCCTGCGATCGAGCGCGCAGCGCTCGCAATGCTTTCCCCCGAGTATTCAGGCAAACCGCGAGCTCAGGCTTGACGGTCGCTGCGCAACCGATCGCAGGCTGCGCCAGCGGCTACAGGGGCGCACTCGTAAAAATCCTTTAAAGGTTAATCCGTTCTTAACCTGTTTATCGTTAATTCCCCGATGCTGATGATAGGCGCTCGTTCGCACTGATCAGGATCATCCCATGCAACTCCCAGCCATTTCCCGCATCACCCTGGCCGCGACCCTGCTCGCCAGTCCCCTGGTTTTCGCCGAGCCGGCCTTGCTCCAACCGCAGACCCTGATCGTCGATCAGAGCCTGCCCAAGCCCCAGCGTGAAGCCATGGAGCTGGCCGCGCGGCGCTACGGCAGTTTCTGGAACAGCGGCGATGAAAGCCTGGCCAGGGCCGCGCTGGCGGAGAATTTCGTCGATATGACGCCGCCTGCAGGGCGGGTCCAGGGGCCGACGGGGCCGCTACTGGCGTCGCGGTTCTTTCGCACGGCGGTGCCGGACTTGAGCGCGGAAATTGAGCAGATGATCGTGGCCGGGGATCGGGTGGTGCTGCACCTGCATTTTCGCGGGCACTTCAGCGGGACCTTCAATGCACTCAAAGGTCATGGTCAGCGTGTAGACTTCCGGGCAACCGACATTTATCAGATCGCCAATGGCCGGATCACCGCCAATTGGCATATCGAAGACAACCTCAGCCTGATGCAGCAGTTGCAAACGCTGCCATCGGGTTGAGTCACAGACAGAAAGGAATTGAGGATGACTGACGACACACTGCGTTTGGGGCGCGAGCGACGTTTTCTGGTGTTGCTGGGGGTGATCTGCCTGGCGCTGATCGGCGGCGCGCTATACATGCAGGTGGTGCTGGGCGAGGCGCCTTGCCCGTTGTGCATCCTGCAGCGCTACGCGTTTCTGCTGATCGCGATTTTCGCCTTTATCGGCGCGGCCATGCGCAACCGTCGCAGCCTCACCGTGCTGGAAGCGCTGGTGATGCTCAGCGCGCTGTTCGGGGCGGCGGTGGCGGGGCATCACGTCTACACCCAGGCCCATCCCGCAGTCAGCTGCGGCATCGATGTGTTGCAGCCGATCGTCGACAGCCTGCCGCTGGCGACTGTCTTCCCGCTGGGGTTCCAGGTCGATGGCTTCTGCTCCACGCCGTACCCGCCGGTGCTGGGCCTGTCCCTGGCGCAGTGGGCGCTGGTGGCCTTTGTGCTGACCCTGGTGCTGGTGCCGCTGGGCATCATTCGTAACCGTCGCCAGAGCGCCTGACCCGGCGCAAAAAGCCCCGGTCCCGATGTTCGGGGCCGGGGCTTTTTTGCGTGTAGGACAATGTGTGAAGGGCGCGTGATATGGGGCAATCGGATGTGCGACAAAAGTGCGACATGTTGTCACATGGTGGTGTCGCAGCTGTGTTTCAGCGGATGACGTCGAGACGATTTTTCTTGCGCCAGGAGCGAAAAAAGTCTGTCAGTTCGTGTCGGCGCGGTGAACGGCCAGGCAAGCATAGCCTGCTATCTAAATAAATCGATTCAGCCCTCGTTTTACAAGGGGTAGCGCGATGCCATCGGTGGATTTTGCAGGGGTGAAAGACGCCTTTTTCGACCTGGCTGGAAGGCGTTTTTGGGGCTTTTTATTGCGAATGAATCTCGATATGATCGCGACCCGTCGCAATAATCGCCACGCATTGTTGCGCGAGCCGATAAAAATTATTTCGGGATAAGACATGGTTTATAAAACGCTACATATCTACAATCGCCCGCACTGAATTTCCGGCGCTGCTCACCCCTGAGCATACGGCGGCGGTCGAGGGGCGTTGGACGCTCCATGCGACCCCAGGTGTCGGCACCTTCCAAATATCCGCACCAAATGGAATTGGTCTGTAAAAGGCCTTTGACCACGAATTCGAATAAGAACTCACTGCTGGCCCAGGATTTGTCAAACAACGCGTAACGCGTCGGGCAGGCCCTTATTCAATCGAAGAAAAAATGCCAACCCTTGGCACGGTGAAGTGTTGGCGATCAAAACCCAACTGCATGGCGCAAGCTGCTTTAGAGGTCGTGAGATGAGTAAAAACAGGTACCCCCGATTACTAGGCTTTTTGCCGCTGCTTGGCATGATGTTAATGCTGGGAGGCTGCAAGTGGACCTTGCTCGACCCGAAGGGACAGGTCGGTCTGGATGAGCGAAACCTGATCATCACCGCTACCCTGCTGATGCTGCTGGTCGTGATTCCGGTGATCGTGATGACCTTCGCGTTCGCCTGGAAATACCGCGCGTCCAACACCAACGCGACCTACGCGCCCAAGTGGTCGCACTCCACCAAGATCGAAATCGCGGTGTGGCTGGTCCCGATCCTCATCATCATTGCCCTGGGTTATGTGACCTACAAGTCCACCCACGCGCTGGACCCGTATCGTCCGCTGGAATCCGACGTCAAGCCGATCAACATCGAAGTGGTCGCGCTGGACTGGAAGTGGCTGTTCATCTACCCGGACCAGGGTATCGCCACTGTTAACCAAATCCGGTTCCCGGAGCACACTCCGCTGAACTTCAAGATCACCTCCGACGCCGTGATGAACTCGTTCTTCATCCCTGCTCTGGGCGGCCAGATCTACGCGATGGCAGGCATGCAGACCAAGCTGCACCTGATCGCCAACCAGAAAGCTGAAATGGAAGGCATCTCCGCTAACTACAGTGGCGCTGGCTTCACCGGCATGAAATTCAAAGCGATCTCGACGAGCCAGGAAGATTTCGACGCCTGGGTAGCCGAAGTCAAGGCCGCACCTAAACAGCTTGATCAAGCTGAATACGAAGCCCTTGCCAAGCCAAGCCAGAACAACCCTGTCGCGCTGTACTCCTCGTACACGCCGGACCTGTTTCAGAAAATCGTCGACAAGTATGAAGGCATGAAACCAGGCAAGCCGGTCAAGCACGAGAAGAAAGAAGTGGCCGCTGTGGAAGGGACTGACATGAGCTCGCATTCAGCTGCTGGGGCAGAGGAGTAAACGATGTTTGGTAAATTAAGTCTGGACGCGATACCGTTCCACGAGCCGATTGTCATGGTGACCGTTGCCATGATCATCCTCGGTGGTCTGGCGCTTGTCGCGGGTATCACGTACTTCAAGAAATGGTCCTACCTGTGGACCGAATGGCTGACTTCGGTCGACCACAAGAAAATCGGCGTGATGTACATCATCGTCGCCATGGTCATGCTCCTGCGCGGCTTCGCCGACGCGATCATGATGCGTACCCAGCTGGCCATGGCCACCGAGGGTTCGCCGGGCTACCTGCCTCCTGAACACTATGACCAGATCTTCACCGCCCACGGTGTGATCATGATCATCTTCATGGCGATGCCTTTCTTCACCGGCCTGATGAACCTTGCAGTGCCGCTGCAGATCGGCGCGCGTGACGTTGCCTATCCGTTCCTCAACTCCCTGAGCTTCTGGCTGCTGGTTTCCGGCGTCGTGCTGATCAACCTGTCCCTGGGCGTCGGCGAATTCGCCAAGACCGGCTGGGTTGCCTATCCGCCGCTGTCGGGCCTGCAATACAGTCCGGGCGTGGGTGTCGACTACTACATCTGGGCGCTACAGCTATCAGGGCTAGGGACGACGCTGACGGGGGTCAACTTCCTGGCCACCGTGCTGAAAATGCGTACCCCGGGCATGAAGATGATGGACATGCCGATCTTCACCTGGACCTGCACCTGGGCCAACGTGCTGATCGTGGCTTCGTTCCCGATCCTGACCGCTACCCTGGCACTGCTGACCCTCGACCGTTACATGGATTTCCACATTTTCACCAATGAACTTGGTGGCAATCCAATGATGTACGTGAACCTGTTCTGGGCTTGGGGTCACCCTGAGGTGTACATCCTGATCCTGCCGGCGTTCGGTATCTTCTCCGAAGTCATCTCGACCTTCTCGGGCAAGCGCCTGTTCGGCCACCACTCGATGATCTACGCTTCCGGCGCGATCTCGGTACTGGGCTTCATGGTCTGGCTGCACCACTTCTTCACCATGGGCTCGGGGGCCAGCGTCAACGCCTTCTTCGGCCTGGCGACCATGCTGATTTCCATCCCGACGGGGGTGAAGCTGTTCAACTGGCTGTTCACCATCTACCACGGTCGTCTGCGTATCACCAGCCAGGTCCTGTGGACCCTGGGCTTCATGGTGACCTTCGCCATCGGCGGCATGACCGGCGTACTGCTGGCCATCCCGGGTGCTGACTTTGTCCTGCACAACAGCCTGTTCGTGATCGCGCACTTCCATAACGTGATCATCGGTGGTGCCGTGTTCGGCTACATCGCCGGTTTCAGCTTCTACTTCCCGAAAGCGTTCGGCTTCAAGCTGCACGAAGGCTGGGGCAAGGCTGCATTCTGGTTCTGGATCTCGGGCTTCTTCGTCGCGTTCATGCCGCTCTATGCACTGGGCTTCATGGGCATGACCCGTCGTCTGAACGCCACGACCAACCCTGAGTGGGTGCCGTACCTGTACGTCGCCATGTTCGGTGCGGTGATGATCGCCATCGGTATCGCCTGCCAGCTGATCCAGTTGTACGTCAGCGTGCGTGATCGCAAGCAGAACCAGTGTGTTTCCGGCGACCCATGGAATGCCCACACCCTGGAATGGTCGACTTCGTCGCCACCGCCGTTCTACAACTTCGCCGTACTGCCGAAGGCCAATGGCATCGACCCGTTCACCGAAGCCAAGGAAAACGGTACCGCGTACCAGAAGCCTGCTCGCTACGAACCGATCCACATGCCGAACAACACCGCCACCGGCCTGGTGATGGGTGCTCTGTTGACCGTCTTCGGTTTCGCGATGATCTGGCACATCTGGTGGCTGGCGATCGCTAGCCTGGCCGGTACCGTGATCTATTTCGTGATCCACGCGGCTCGCGATGATCAAGGCTACATGGTGCCGGTCGACGTGATCGAACGCATCGAAGCCGAGCAGCACGCTCGCCTGGTAGCCGAGAAGAAGATTCCGGCCAACCGTGTAGAAACCTCGTTGGAACAGGCTTAAACCATGTCGAACTTAGTGACCAATGCTGGACACACCCATGTCGATGACCATGGGCACGATGACCATCACCACGACTCGGGCGAGATGACCGTATACGGTTTCTGGCTCTACCTGATGACCGACTGCATTCTGTTTGCGTCGATCTTCGCGGTGTACGCGGTACTGGTAAACAACGTAGCGGGTGGCCCCTCGGGCCACGACATCTTCGAACTGCCTTACGTGCTTGGCGAAACCGCCTTGCTGCTGTTCAGTTCGATCACCTACGGCTTCGCCATGCTGGCGTTCTTCCGGGGCAACAAGAAGCAGGTCCTGGGCTGGCTGGCTCTGACCTTCCTGTTCGGCCTGGGCTTCATCGGCATGGAGATCAACGAGTTCCACCTGCTGATCTCCGAAGGCTACGGCCCTAGCCGCAGCGGCTTCCTGTCCGGGTTCTTCACCCTGGTCGGCACCCACGGTCTGCACGTGACCGCCGGCCTGATCTGGATGGCGATCATGATGTATCAGGTCAACAAGCACGGCCTGACCGCAACCAACAAGACCCGCCTGAGCTGCCTGAGCCTGTTCTGGCACTTCCTGGACGTGGTCTGGATCTGCGTCTTCACCGTTGTTTACCTGATGGGGACTATGTAATGGCTAATGCACACTCCCATGACAGCCATGATGCGGGCCACGGCAGCGTAAAGTCGTACGCCATCGGCTTCATCCTGTCGGTGATCCTGACGATCATCCCGTTCGGCCTGGTGATGTACCCGACCCTGCCGAAGTCCATCACCCTGATGATCGTGCTCGCCTTCGCGGTGATCCAGGTCCTGGTTCACCTGGTGTACTTCCTGCACCTGGACCGCTCCGAGGCCCAGCGTAACAACGTGATTGCGTTCGTCTTCGCTGCCCTGGTGATCGTCCTGCTGGTTGGCCTGTCGTTGTGGATCATGTTCAGCATCCACACGTTCATGATGGCGAAGTGAGGTAAGACCCGATGTCGCTCAAGCACTTTATCCAAATCACCAAACCGGGGATCATTTTCGGTAACGTGCTTTCTGTGGCGGGCGGTTTTTTCCTGGCCTCCAAGGGACATGTCGATCTGGCCATCTTCCTGGCCGCGATGATCGGCACATCCCTGGTGGTGGCTTCCGGTTGCGTGTTCAACAACTGCATCGACCGTGACATCGACCTGAAGATGGAGCGCACCAAGAACCGTGTGCTGGTTCAGGGGCTGATCTCCCTGAAAGTGGCACTGGTCTACGCGACCCTTCTGGGTGTCGCCGGCGTTGCGTTGTTGTACAAGGTGGCCAATCCGCTGGCGGCGCTGTTTGCCGTGATCGGCTTCGTCATCTACGTCGGTTTCTACAGCCTGTACCTCAAGCGCAAGTCGGTGCACGGCACGCTGGTGGGCAGCCTGTCGGGGGCGATGCCGCCGGTGATCGGTTACGTGGCCGTGAGCAACAGCTTCGACATGGCCGCGCTGACCCTGCTGGTGATGTTCAGCCTGTGGCAGATGCCGCATTCCTACGCCATCGCGATCTTCCGCTTCAACGATTACCTGGCCGCATCGATTCCGGTGCTGCCAGTGAAGCGCGGCATCCTGGTGGCCAAGAAGCACATCCTGCTCTACATCCTGGCGTTCCTGGTGGCGACCCTGATGCTGACCTTCAGCGGGTATGCCGGCATGAGCTACCTGGCCGTCGCGGCCGCGATGGGCATGTACTGGCTGTACATGGCCTGGACCGGCTACAAGGCGGTGGACGACACCGTCTGGGCGCGCAAGCTGTTCGTGTTCTCGATCTTCACCATCACCGCGCTGAGCGTGATGATGTCCCTGGATTTCAAGGTACCGAGCGAGCTGCTGCTGACCTACGCGCCATAAGCTGCAAACGCTATGAAAAAGCCCCGCCTTCGACAGAAGCGCGGGGCTTTTTTATTGAGTGTCAGTCAGTGGGCTGTTTAAATATTCAAATGACTCTATTCATGCAGGAAGCAGAATGATGAAGAAAAAAGCCGTTGTCGTATTCAGTGGCGGACAGGACTCGACGACCTGTCTGATCCACGCATTGCCGCTCTATGATGAAGTGCACTGCATTACCTTTGATTACGGTCAGCGCCACCGCGCGGAAATAGAAGTGGCGCAGCAACTCGCGAAGCAATTGGGGGCGACAGTCCACAAAGTGCTGGATGCTTCGCTACTCAATGAATTGGCGATCAGCAGTCTCACTCGGGACAATATCCCGGTTCCCACGGTGAACAGTTCAGGCGAAAGCCTGCCCAGCACTTTCGTGCCGGGAAGGAATATTCTGTTTCTGACCCTGGCCTCTATCTATGCCTACCAGGTAAAGGCTGAAACGGTCATTACCGGGGTATGTGAAACGGACTTCTCCGGCTATCCCGATTGCCGTGACGAGTTTGTAAAGGCCTTGAACAAGGCCATCGAGTTGGGCATGGAGTACCGCCTGCGCCTTGAGACTCCGCTGATGTGGCTGAACAAGTCGGAGACCTGGGCGCTGGCGGATCATCACCAGCAGTTGAGCCTGGTTCGCGAGCAGACCCTGACCTGCTACAACGGCGTTATCGGCAGCGGTTGTGCCAATTGCGATGCGTGCAATCTTCGTAGCAGAGGGCTGAATGATTATCTGGGGAACAAGGCAGCAGTCATGAACAGCTTGAGAAGCAAGATGAACCTGCAATGAAGGCCTGATCGACCGTACTCATGGAATTCAACACTGCATCTGCCTGCTGGATGAGTGTTGAATCCATCAGCTTGAGCCAAGCGTGGTCGTACTATTTTGCTTGGCTGTCCGTTATGTATTTCTTGAACAGTGACCTTGCGCCATAGGCAGGCAAGATGTTGAAGAAGGCAAAACATACCTTGATCGCGATCTGCACATAAATCATGTTCAGGATGTCGTTGTTCTCCATCGAGCCGTAAAAGGCAATGTAGCAAAACACGAAGCTGTCAATAATGACCGCGAACAGCGTGCTCAAGAATATCCGCAGGAACAGGAATCTGGAGTTGGTCAGCTCTTTTATCTTGCACAGCAAGTAAGAGTTTATGTTTTCCGAAACCAGGAACGAGACCGAAGACGCCACCAGCACGGATGACACATGAATGATGACGTCATTGTACGGGGTGTCGAGCTTCCAGCCCGGCAGGCCGGGAAGAAAGGTCGAGCCATAGAGCAGGATGATAATCATGGCGTTGCTGGCAAAGGCAAAGAAAATCGCTTTTCTTGCCAGCCTGAGGCCAAAGTTCTCATTCAACAGGTCAACGATCAGGAATGTCAGCGGGTAAAGAAAGGTACCCGGAGTGATAATGATGCCAAGTGATTCAAGATAAATGGGCTTGGTGGCGGCAATGCTGGTGAATATATAAAATGTAAAGAGCAGTAGATTCAGGATGATGTAAATCATCCATGAGCTTTCGTGGCGGTCATTCAGGTCGTATGCGGTAAGTGCTCCTCCTTGGGAGTAGAACTTCTTGTAGATGTTTTTAACTTCCATTTTGTTCAGGTTTTCCATTATTTCGCTGTTAAGCACTTCGCTTAATTTGATCTTTATGACTTTGCCTGTGGCGATGATCATGATCACGGCCAGGTTCTTGTTGTTTTCAAAGCCCAGAAGTTTATATTTGCTGTTCTCGAGTTCGCCTTCATAAGCTGCCATTGAATCGCTCCTCGATGATGTCGCCCACCACAAATACTCGGTCTGAGTCGGAGCATGGCTCATTGATGATGAACAGCTTGTTTGTCTGCCTGTCGTAAACCAGTTTTTCCTTGTCGTCGGTCGATGTGCCCTTTTGAATGATCAACAGGTCACCGGCCTCGTACATACCCTTGATTTCATTCTCGAGCAGCACCGCTATCAAGTTGTAGGATGCGCCGAAGTAATAGGTCAGTGGGTGAAGTATGGCCAGTTCGCCAATCCGCTTGTCCATGTTGATCATCAACAGGCTTTCCTTGAGGATCGGAACCGCCGCCGGGTTCATGTTTCCTTGTGGGGAAATACTGCTGTCGATGATCTCCTTCTCTTCAAAATCGACGGTTTCTATTTCTTCGTAGGAGACACCGAAGAAATCGGAGATTTTGCGGATGGTGGATTGCTGTACGTTGCTGACCTTGCCTTCCAGGATGTTGTATATGGTCGTGCGGGTCAGGCCGCTGGCATTGCACAAAGACAGTTGCGTCTCGCCGCGACTTTTTATCAGGTATTTGATGTTGCTCTTCAAATACTCTGTTCTTTCTCTTCTGTGCATCAAATGCTCACCATTTCCTTATAGTCGCCACGCATAGGGTCTTTCATGGAATGCGTGCCGTGCATGACATTCAACTGCTCGACGCCAAAGGTGAGAACAGTCGGATTGATGCGGCAAGAGCTTGTCGGGTTCTTTCGTGGTCTGTACCAACTCGCTAGCACTCCTTTAGCCAGCCTGCATCCATCCTGGGATATTTCGCTGTCGGTATGGGGCGCGCTCGGAATTGTCGGGAGGGGCCGGACCGGAGGCGCCGCGGCGGCAAGTGTTGCATGTCCCAGTCATGACAATAAAGCCCCGAAATGTCCGGTGCCCTGGCCTCGATTGACGAACATTCGGCGGCAACGCACATCTGCTGTCCCCTGCTGATTCTCGGAAAAGAAGCATTTTGTTTGGAAAATGTTTAATTCTTTGATTAATTAGCGGCTCGCGAACGTTAAATCAGGAAGCGTGCTGTCGTTCGTGGCACGCAAACGACAAGGAAGGAATACCGAACGATGGCAGCTTATACAGCACCACTGAGGAACCAGGCCGACCTGCTGCGACGAGGTTTGGCGGATCTGCGGGCAGAAGACGCCGAACTGGCTGGGATCCTGGACGCTGAAGTCAGGCGTCAACACCGCACATTGTCCCTGGTTTCATCTTCCTGCGCGGCCAACCCTCGAATCCTCGCGGCGTCTGCCTCGGCACTGGTCAACGTCACCGCCGAGGGCATACCAGGCAAGCGCCATCATGTCGGCTGCGAGAACGTCGATCTGGTCGAATCCCTGGCGATTCGCAGGGCGCGGGAGCTGTTCGGGGCGCAATATGCCAGCGTACAGTCGCATTCCGCCTCCAACGCCAACTACCAGGTGCTTGCTGCCCTGCTCGAGCCCGGGGATACCATTCTCGGCATGGCCCTCGATCATGGCGGGCACCTGACCCACGGCAGCCCTGTCGCATTCACGGGCACTCACTACAAGGCGATCCGCTACGGCACCACATCGCAGGGCGTGATCGATTACGCAGAGGTACGCCAACTGGCGCTCGCCCATCGTCCGCGCATCATCATCTGCGGTGCGACGGCCTATTCCCGGGTCGTGGACTTCCAACGCTTTCGCGCTATTGCCGACGAGGCCGGGGCTATCCTGCTGGCGGATATCTCCTCTATCGCCGGGCTGGTGGCAACGGGTCGACATCCGAGCCCGATCGACGTGGCGCACGTCACCACCGCGTGTACCCACAAGCAACTCGCGGGGCCGCGTGGCGGCCTCATCCTTTCCGGCCGGGACGCCCACACCAAGGTTCCCGGCCTGAGGGCGAGCTTCAGTCGTGTCCTTGAGCAAGCGGTATTCCCCGGGATGCAGGGCTCGCCGGCGGTCAACATGATCGCCGCCAAGGCGGCTGCGCTGGGCTACGCGATGACCCCGGAGTTCGACGCCTACATGGAACGGATTCGCAGCACGGCCGATGCAATGGCCAGCGCATTCATGGCGCAGGACTATGAAGTCGTGGGCGGGGGGACGGAGAACCACACGGTCCTGCTCAGGCTGCGTGGGGGAATTAGCGGTTCGATTGCCGCCTCGGCACTGGAGCGATGCGGCATCATCGTGAGTAAAAACCGCGCACTGGGGGAAACCCGATCCTCATTCGTCGCCAATGGCTTGTGTATCGGTACGGGCTCCATCGCCCAACGCTACATCGATCCCCAGGGGTGTCGTGAAGTCGTCGAACTGGTCTGCCGGATACTGGACAAGGTGACGCCCCTCAGCGAGCAGAAGTACCGCCTGGAGCCTGAGCTGCAGGAACAGTTCCGTCTTCAGACCGAGGCTTTGTGCGCGATGTATCCCATCGCCGATTACCGGGGCAACTGAGGGGGCCCCGGCCTTTGATTCGTAGGAGCCAGCCGGCGAAGGGCGTGCTGCACTGTTGCCCGATCCGCCGTCTGTGCGAGCAAGCCCGCGGGTACGGGTTATTGCTGTTGTAGAGCGCTGTAGCCTTCGAACGCGGTCTGCTGCTGGATCGCGGTGACGATGTTCTTGCGTGTGGCCGGCTGTTCGTTGCCGTCCTTGTCGAAGAACACTTCGCTTTCCAGTTCCGCTTCGTCGCCTTCGCCGACAAAGGCGAAACCGAGGAACTCGAAGGCTTCACGGTCGACGTTGGCCTTGGAGCGCGGGCGGATCGGCAGGGTGACGCTGATGCCGTCCTTGCTGATGGCGAACACTTCCATTTCCTTCTTGGCCCGCGAGGCCTTGCTCTTGCCGCCACCCGGGCTGCTGATGGCCTGGTGGGTCTGGTTCAGCACCTTCAGCGCCAGGCCGTAGACCAGCTCCTGGAAGCTCGGGTCGTCCTTGTAGCTGGACAGGATGCGGCTGATCGGGAACTTGCTGCTCAGGTCTTCCAGGGCGGCGCTGTCGGCGGCCTCGGCGTCCTTGAGCTGTTTGAGCTGGCCCATGAGTTCATAGGCGCGGTCGTCGTCGAAGCGGTCGTGAGCCTGGCGGATCTCGGCGCGCAATTCGCGGATCTGGTCGCTTTCCTTGGTGGACTGGAAAGCGTCGAGGACCATCTCGCTGATGGTCTTGGCCTGGGAGACATGCTGTGAAAGATTGATGGCGTTTTCGTATTCCGCTTTGGACGACAAGGCGTTTACGGATTCTTCTGTATTGGAATCGGACATTGATATTTCACTACTTCGTTTAACTGGAAATGAGGCTAGAAAAGCACCGGGCCTTTTCAGGGCGCCTAATTTATGGGACCGAGGCCCCATTGTCACGGACCAACGGACCGGTGCGAAAAGGCGTGGCTCTACTGACCCGCGATCGCCGGGAAAATTCCGGCGCCGATCTACCCTGGCGGGCGTTCGCGGGGCAACGCCTCTGCCGCATTTCCTTCAGCGTCGCGCCTGCTGGTGAAACTCGGCGAACGAGACCATGCGCTGGCGCGCCGGGTCCCACAGCTTGAGCCGCAGGCAGCGGTAGATATCCCGCGGGTGCAGTGAGGTGGTGATCGGCGATTGCAGCGCCGGGATCGCCGCCATGGCTTGCGGCAGGCGGTAGAAGGGGATGCCCGAGTTGGCGTGGTGCACATGGTGGTAGCCGATATTGGCGGTGAACCAGGCCATCAGCGGGCCGGTGCGCATGTAGCTGGAGGAGAACACCGCGGTGGCCGCGTAGTCCCAGTCGGCGCGCTCGGGGTAACGCACGCCGGGGAAGTTGTGCTGGCAGTAGAACATATAGGCGCCCAGCGCCGAGCCGGACAGGCTGGGGACCAGCACCCCGTACAGCAGGATGTCCGGCGCCAGCAGCGCCAGGGCGACGGCGCTCGCCAGGTTCAGCGCCAGGGCCAGCAGCGACCACAGCCGATGCCGCGGCTGGGTGATCAGCGAGACCAGGCAGATGCTGAAAATAAAGATACTGAATGACGCCAGCAGGATCATCAGCGGGTGCCGGGCGATGCGATAACGCACGCGCTTGAGGCGCCCGGCCCGGGCATATTCCTCGGTGGACAGCAGGGGAAAGGTGCCCAGGTCAGTGTGAGTAGAGAGCAGCGGCAGGCGGTTTTTCTCCGCGCCGACGTACTGGCAGCTGTGCCCGTGGTGGTAATCGTGGGACTGCTTCCACAGCGTCGGCGGCGCCATCAGCAGCAGGCCGAAGGTCTTGAAAAACACCTCGGCAAAACGCGAGCCCTTGAGGATCGCACCGTGCATGTAGTCGTGGTACAGCACGAACATGCGCACCAGGGACAAGCCCAGCAGCACGCTGCACCCCAGGCGCAGCGGCCACCACAGCGGCATGGCCACGGCCGCGCCGAACAGCCCGATCACCAGCAGCGTCGAGTAGAAATGCCACCAGCTCAGGCGGCGGTTTTCCACGGTAAAGGGCAGGGTCTGGCGAATCAGCTCCTTGCCATAACGCGCCAGTTGCTCGCGGTCCAGGCCGTCGGTGGGCCAGGGGATGGCCCCCGGCTGGTGCGGTTCCTGGCCTGCGCCGGCGCGGCAACAAGCAGAGGCGGTCGAGGTGTCCAGCGTGCGCATGCTCGGTGCTCTCCTTAGCCGATAACCGCTTCGTCGGGGCTGTGCTGCAGGAACAGCTGCGGCCGCCGGTCCTTCCACGGACGTGCCTGTTCCAACTGGCCGGCCAGGCGGAACAACAGGCCTTCCTCGCCAAAGGCCGCGCTGAGCATCAGGCCGATCGGCAGGCCCTCGGCGTTCCAGTGCAACGGCAAGGAAATCGCCGGTTGCCCCGAGGCGTTATGGATGGCGGTGAACGGGCTGTAGTCGATCAGCGGGCCGTAGGTGCTTTCCAGGTCGCTGGAATGGATATCCACTACGCCATTGCGCAGCGGCGGCCGGGCCAGGGTCGGGGTCAGCCAGCAGTCGTAGGTCTGGTGGAAACGCGCCATTTCCCGACCGACCTGCTGCAGCACCAGCTCGGACATCTGGTACTCCACCGCGCTCACGCCGAGGCCGCGTTGATGCACGGCCTGGGTCAGGTTTTCCAGCTCGCCGGGCAGCGGGCCGCGTCCCAGTTGCAGGCTCATCAGTTCCACGGCGAAGGCAATGCCGGAGAACCACAGGGCGCTGAAGGCTTCGGCGAAGCTTTGCAGGTCCAGCTGCGGCGCGGCTTCTTCCACATGGTGGCCGAGGGATTCGAGCAGGCGCGCGGTGCTTTCCACCGCCGCGATGCAGTCGGGGTGCAGCGGCCGCCCGGCCGGGTCGGTGCTGGAATAGGCGATGCGCAGGCGCCCCGGTTCGTGGCCGAGCTGGTCGAGAAAGCGCCCCTGCATCGGCGGCGCGCGATACGGGTCGCCCGGCACCACGCCGTGGGTGGCGTCGAGCAAGGCGGCGCTGTCGCGCACGCTGCGGGTCAGCACATGTTCGTCCAGCAGGCCGCTGAGCAGCTCGCCGAAGTCCGGGGCCAGGGAGTTGCGCGCCCGGGTCGGCTTGAGGCCGACCAGGCCGCAGCAGGACGCGGGAATGCGGATCGAGCCGCCGCCGTCGTTGCCATGGGCCGCCGGGACCATGCCGGTGGCCACCGCGGCGGCCGCGCCGCCACTGGAGCCGCCGGTGGAATATGCCAGGTTCCACGGGTTGCGCGCCGGGCCATGGAAGGCGCCTTCGGTGGTGGGCAGAATGCCGAACTCCGGGGCGTTGGTCTTGCCGACGAACACCAGCCCGGCCTGGCGAAAACGCTTCACCAGCTCGCAGTCCTGGGGCATGACCCGCGCTTGCAGCATGCGTGAGGCGAGGGTCGAAGGCAGGTCCTGGCAGTCGCCGAGAATGTCCTTGAGCAGGAACGGCACGCCGTGCAGCGCGCCGGTCGGCGGCGCCTTGTCCTGTGCGGCGGCCTGTGCCCGGGCCTTGTCGTAGGCTTTGTAGACCACGGCGTTGACCGCCGGGTTGAAGGCTTCGATGCGGCGTATGGCTTCCTCCAGCAGTTCGGAGGGGCGTACCTGCCCGGTTTTGACCAGATCGGCCAGGCCGACCGCATCGAAGGTGGCGTATTCGCTAAAAGACATCCTGTTCTCCCGTGCTGCGCACGCTGCTGGCGATACCGGGGCGCTCCCGCTCCGGCCTGGGTTTGATGACATGGCCGGTTGCACAGGCCCGGCTTGCACGGGCCTGGATATCGGCTTCACATCCTTGGAAAAGGCTGATGGCTGCAAGCGGCATGGCAAAAAGCCATGCATGCATCGAGCTGTGAGGCGAATATGCGCCGGGGGCGGAAATTGCGGGTATACGCCGTTCGGAGTATTAACTTCGACTGCGCGCTCCCAGAGGATGATCAAGCGTAATGGATGCGCAAGGCCGCAGATTTCGGGCCTTGCGGGAGATGGCTAAGTACGGCTGCCTGGACACAAAATAATGACTACGAACGACCACGATAGCGACGTTCCGTATGCGAATTTTTCGGAATGTCTGCAGCTTCACGCCCATACGATCCCGGACCGATTGGCCTATCGTTTTCTGCACAACGGGCGAGACGAAGAAACCCTGATCACCTTCTCTGAACTGGACCGCGCGGCGAGCGCGGCGGCGGCCCGGTTGCAGGGGCATTGCCAGGCGGGGGACAGGGTGCTGATCCTGCTCAAGCCAGGCCTGGACTATGTGATCGCCTTCATGGGCTGTCTGTATGCCGGGCTGGTGGCGGTGCCGGCCTATCCGCCGGGGGCGACCAAGACCCTGGACCGGCTGGACGGCATCATCGACGACTGCCAGCCGACGGCGGCACTGGCCAGTGGCGAGGATGTCCCGACCATCCAGGCCCGGCTGGGGCAGGCGCAGAGTCCGCGGGTACTGGACATGGCGAGCCTCGACCTGGCCCTGGCCAGCGAGTGGCGGGCCGTCCCGGTAACCCGGGACGATATCGCCTTTTTGCAATACACCTCCGGCTCCACCGGGATTCCCAAAGGAGTGGCGGTGACCCACGGCAACCTGATTCACAATTCGCGCAGCATCAGCCGCGGTTTCCTGACCCACAAGGACAGCCACCTGGTCAGCTGGCTGCCGCCGTATCACGACATGGGGCTGATCGGCGGCATCCTGCAATCCTTGTTCGTCGGCTTCGGCTCGACCCTGCTGGCGCCGATCCACTTCCTGCAACGGCCGCTGCGCTGGTTGCAGGCCATCAGCACCTACCGCGGCACCGTCAGCGGCGGGCCGAACTTCGCCTATGAATTGTGCCTGCGCAAGATCAAGGACGAAGAGCTGGCCGGCCTCGACCTGAGCAGCTGGGAGGTGGCGTTCAACGGCGCCGAGCATGTGCGGGCGCAGACCATTGCCGCCTTCCATGAGCGTTTCGCCCGCGCCGGTTTTGCCAGCACCTCGGCCTTTCCCTGCTACGGGCTGGCCGAAGGCACGCTGATGGTCAGCGCCGGCGGCAGCAAGCGCGAGCCGGTGATCCGCCAGTTCCATGCCGGCTTGCTGGAGGACAATGTGGCACGCCTGCATGAAGGACCGGGCAGCGACGCCGAGTTGCGCCTGCGCACCCTGGTCAGCAGCGGTCGCGGCATTCCCGGGCAGGGCCCGTTCATCTGCGACCCGCACACCGAGCAGCCGCTGGAGGACGGGCGGGTCGGGGAGATCTGCATCCTCGGCGACAGCGTCGCCAGCGGTTACTGGCAGCGCCCGGAGAGCACCGCCGCGGCCTTTCGCCCGGCGCCGCCTGCGCTCGGCTGGTCGCGCTACTTTCGCACCGGCGACCTGGGCTTCCTGCTCGACGGCGAGCTGTTCGTCACCGGGCGGCTCAAGGACCTGATTATCGTCAATGGCGTCAACCATCATCCGGGCGATATCGAGAACACCGTGCTGCGTACCCATGACAGCTTTCGCCCGGACGGCACCGCGGCCTTCAGCATCGAGACCGGCGACAGCGAGCAGGTGGTGATCGCCCAGGAAATCGAACGGCGTGCCTTGCGCAGCCTCGACCTGCCGCAGCTGTTCAGCGACTTGAAAGCGCGGCTGTGGCAACAGCACCAACTGGCGCGGCCGGTGCTGTTGCTGGTGTTCGGCGGGTCGTTGCCGCGTACCTCCAGCGGCAAGATCAAGCGCCAGGAGTGCCGCAAGCAGTTCGCTCCCTGGCTGGCGGCACTCGATAGCGCCGCGCCGGCCGAAGCCCACCCGCTGGACAAGTCGGTGGTCGCGGTGGAGAGCAACGGCCGGGTATTGCGTGACATCACCGTCGACAGCCAGGTCGTGGAAGCATGACCAGTCTATCGATCGGCCCGGTGCATGCGCCCAAGCCCGCGGCGCTGCTGTTCGCCCAGCCGGCCTTCTGCGAACCGCGGCTGGAACTGGCCAGCCGCCCGCGGTCGGTGCTGTCGTTGCCGCCCACCGACAGCCAGCAACGGTTGCAGCTGACCAGCGTGCTCAACTCCATCACCTCGGCGCGCAGCATCGCCGAGCTGACGCAGCAGACCCAGCTGGCGCTGCCGCAGATCCTGCCCTGCGAGAACTTCGTGTTCGCCAGCGGCAGGGTCCGCGCGCACCGGGTGTTCTTTTCGCACCTGATTCATCCGGACAGCGTCTCCGATGACCTGATCAAGGCCATCGTCGGTCGCGACGGCATGATTCCGCCGCTGGGCATCGACCCCATCGAGCACTGCGGGCGCCCCAAGTTCACCACCCTGGAGCGCCTGGGCAATTCGCAGGATCAGGTGTGGGCGAAGATCTTTCGCGAACACGGCATACGCAACCTGGGCTGGACCCTGCTGCCCGGATTGCACCGCAACACCTTCACCGGCTACTTCTTTCACAACATCTCGGCCACCGTGGCCCACGAAAGCAAAATGCGCATGATGGTCTTCGCCCCGTACCTGCACATCGCCCTGAACCGAGCGCTGGGCAGCAAGCTGTTGCGCCACAACCCGGGGCCGAACCATCAACTGTTGTCCATCCTGTCCAGCCGCGAAGCGGAGATTTCGCGCTGGGTGGCCCGAGGCAAGACCAACTGGGAGATTGGCCAGATTCTCGGCATCAGCGACAAGACCGTGAAAACCCATCTGCAGAACATCTTCTCCAAACTCCAGGCGTCGAGTCGGGCGCAGATCGCGGCGTTGTTCTGCGACGAGTGAGTGCTGCCTGCCTGTCTTTCATCCGGTAACCCTTCCACAGTGCTGACGGGGGTCAGTGCTTCGGCGTCGCCTGCGCCTCTGTAGGAGCGGCCGGTCGACGCTTGATTGGCCGTGATGACGGGGGTGGTCTCACTGCTGATGTTGGTCGGTGTACATATCCATTTCTGTGGTAACGGCCGCTTAGGGTTCCGCCCTTACGGCGGGTCACTTTTGGCAAACGCCCGGAATGCCGGCCCAGCCAAAAGTAACCAAAAGGTCTTGCCCCTGGCGTACGGCCTTCGCTGCGCTCAGGTTCCCTCGCTCCGGCGTCCATCAGGGGGCATCGACTCCGGTCGGCTTCGCTTCGACCTCCATACGATGTCCTCGACTGCGTCGAGGGGCGCTGCGCGCCATCCCCCTGATGAACGCCTCCACTCGGCCTCCCGATGGGGCGGGTAGATCAAAAGCCAAAGCTGCGCCATGCGCGACCTACCGGTCGGCGCTAAACCCTGTAGCCGCTGCCGAGCCCGCGAGGCTGCGATCGACCCCGCAGGGGGCGCTGGGATTTTGAAACCGCTGGAGGACCTTCGGTCCTTTCGCAGCCTGCGGCAGCGGCTACAGGGCTCGCTACTCCTTACGGAGTATTGAGCTGAGCCGGCATGACGCCGAGCATCGGGGTGTAGCAAATAACCTGCTCCGTCGGGTTATCCACACTCAAAACGCGTTTGCATCATGACGCCTGCCCAAGCGTTGATCCGCTGGTTTCACCACGCGGTTGGCGCGGGCCAACGGCCATGCAAAGGAAGCGAAATACGCTGGGAGGCGACTGTGCACATAGACGAAATAACCTTTGCCGTGACCGAAACCCTGGCCAGCCTGCTGGAGGTCGATTCCGGGTCGCTGGACGTCGAGCGCTCGTTCCACGAGATGGGCGTCGACTCGGTGCTGATCGTCGGCCTGTCCGCCGAGTTCGAGGACCGTTTCGGCATCTCCCTGGACCCTGAGCTGGCCTACCTGCACGACACCGTGAGCAAGGTCAGCCAGCACCTGTACGGCGTCATCAACCAGGGCGCGCTCGGCGCGGTGGGGGAGGTCAGTCATGGCTGATTCATTGCTCAATATCACCCGCCAGGAACTGCTGGAATTCGTCGGCCTCAACGAGACCGTGGTGCGCGCCCAGGGCACCCGCATCGAGACCGCCAGCGGCCAGACCCTGATCGATTTCGTCGGCCAGTTCGGCGCGGTGCCCTTCGGTTATGGCGCGGCGCCTGTTACCGAGGCGATCCACACCTTTCTCGCCAGCGGCCAGGCTTCGCTGGTCCAGCCGCTGATCAACCCCGGCGCCGAAGAACTGGCGCGGCGCCTGATCGAGCTGGCGCCTGGCACCCACTCGAAGGTGACCTTCACCACCAGTGGCGCGGAGACCGTCGAAGCGGCGATCAAGCTGTGCCGCGCCGCGACCCAGCGCGAGCTGGTGATCGGCACCCTGACCGGTTTTCACGGCAAGACCCAGGGCGCGGTCGGGGTCACTGGCAAGGCCACTTACCGCGAGCCGTTCCAGATCCGCGCCGACGGTTTCAGCCATGTGCCCTATGGCGACCTGGAGGCCCTCGAGGCGCTGCTGAAAACCCGGCGCGCCGCGGCCTTTTTCGTCGAGGCGGTGCAGGGCGAGGCGGGCATGGTCACCCCGCCGCCAGGCTACCTGCTGGCGGCGCAGAACCTCTGCCGCCAATACGGCACTTTGTTCGTGCTCGACGAGATCCAGACCGGCCTGGGCCGCACCGGCGAGCTGTTCGCCGCCACCGCCCACGGCCTGGAGCCGGACGTGGTGCTATTGGCCAAGGCCCTGGGCGGCGGCGTCGCGGCCATCGGCGCGTGCATCTACGGCGAGCAATGCTGGAGCCGCGATTTCGACCGGCACCACAGTTCCACCTTCGCCGTGAACGGCTTCAGCGCCGCCATCGGCCTGGCCGTGCTCGACCAGCTCACGGCCAACGACGGTGCACAGCTCAAGCATGCGGCGGAGCAGGGCGCCTACCTGTACGCCGGGCTGTCGCGGCTGGTGCAGGACTATCCCGAAGTGTTCCACAGCCTCGACGGCCGCGGCCTGATGCTCGGCCTGAAGTTCCGGCGTTGGAGCGGCGAGCGCCTGTACACGCTGTCCCTGGCCAGCGCTTTCGGCGCCCTGGTGCCGATCGTCTGCGGCTACCTGAAAAGCCGGCATGGCGTGTACTGCCTGCCGACCCTCACCGAAGGCAACGTGCTGCGCATCCAGCCGCCGCTGTGCATCGAACGCGCCGACATTGACCTGCTGCTCGAAGGCCTCAAGGCGGTGGCGGAATTGGTGGTGCATAACCAGCAGCACCGCTTGATTCTCGAAGCCCACGGTTATGCCGGGCCACGGGGGGCCCTGAGCCCCTGGATCGCACCGGGCAAACCACGCAGCAGCGGGCGTTGCCTGGGGCGCTTCGCCTTCCTGCTGCACCCGACCACTGCCGAGAGCGTCAACGGCGACAGCGTGGTGGACGGCCTGGGGCTGTCGGCGGCGGAAAAAACCTTTATGCAGGGCTGGCTCGACGACTTCTCCGAATGGGCCAAGCCCGACCTCGACGCCGGGGTGTCCTATCACGCCCGCCGGGTCTACAACGATGCCGGCGACTACGTCGAAGGCTGGCTGGTCGGCAGCCTGCTGCAACCGCGCGACCTGATGCGCCTGAGCCTGGGCAAGCGGCGCAAGCTGCTGGCCAACTACCTGGACAGCGTCGCCGAGCTGGAGGTGGATTTCGTCGGGCTGGGGGCCTACACCTCGGTGATTTCCAGTGCCGGCGCGGATGTCATCAACGAGCGGTTCCACACCACCACCGGCAACAGCCTGACGGCCATGGTCGGTGTCGATGCGCTGCTGAGCACTTGCGCCAACCGCGGTGCGCCGCTGGCCAAGCGCCTGACCGGGGTGATCGGTGCCTACGGTTCGGTGGGGCGCCTGGCCAGCCTGCGCCTGGGGCGCTTCTGCGAGCACCTGGTATTGCTCGGCAATGGGGCCAACCGGGGCGCCATGGACGAGCTGCGGCTGGTGGCCGGCGAGTTGTATCGCGATGCCTTGCTGCAGATCCAGGGTGGCCACAGCAGCGGCATCGCCAAGACCCTGGTGCTGCTCCTGCCGAGCCTGGCCAGCGTCGAGCAACTGCTGGATCGCGACCTTGGCGATGAGGAGCAATTGCGCACGCTGTTCGACAGCGTCGATGCCCTGGCCCAGGGCAAGCCGCAGGTGCAGCCGCCGCTGGTGATCACCGCGGACCTGGGTCACTGGCTGCCGCGCCTGGAAGCCGTGCTCTCGGCGACCTCCAATGGCTCGGCCTTTATCGACCCGCTGGTGCTGCATCAGAACGCGATCATCTGCGACTGCGCGCAGCCACCGGACATCGGTCACGTCACCCTGGCGCTGCGCCCGGACGTCACGGTGATCGAAGGCGGCCTGATCCATCTGCCCGACCGCAGCCAGCGTTTCGGCCAACAGAACCTCACCGGTCTGCCCACGGGCGTGACCTTCAGCTGCCTGGCCGAAACCATGGTCCTGACCATGGCCGGCCTGCAGCGCGACTACAGCATCGGCAAGCGTCCTCCACTGGAGGATGCCGAAGCGATCTTCGACCTGGCCCGAGCCTTCGGTTTCGCCCCCGCGGTGGAGCAGTTGATCGAAAAAGCCGGTTAACCCTGACAACGAGAAAGGAGTCCACACCATGTCGATGCACAACGCCCGCAACGCCACCGAGAAGTACCTGCCGGGCCTGCTCGCCGCCCTCCGGGAGCGCGGCCTGATGGCCCTGGAGCAAGCCGACCCGGCCGTGCTCTGCGGGCTGTTTCGCGACTACCGCGCCGCCGGCCTGATCATCCCCGAGACCTACGGCGGCCTCGGCGCCTCGCCGGAGGAAACCGTGGAGATCCTGCGCGCCATCGGTTCGCTGTGCCCGTCCCTGGCGGTGATGATGACCATGCACCACCACACCATCGCCACCATCGTGCAATTGGGCGGGTTGATCCCGGCGGCGGAAGAGCTGCTGTGGGGCATCACCCAGGACCAGCTGCTGATCGCCTCGGCCTTCGCCGAGGGCAAGCCGGGCTCGGAGATCTTCAACCGCAGCGTCAAGGCGCGGCCGGTGGAGGGCGGTTTCGTCCTCGACGGCAGCAAGAAACCCTGCACCATGAGCCACCACATGGACGTGATCGTGGTCGGCGTCGCCTGTGAACAGGACGACGGCAGCATCAGCCAGGGCTTTGCCGTGGTCTTTGCCGATGGCAGCACGATCACCCGCGAACCCTTCTGGAACGCCACGGTGCTGCGCGCCACCGACAGCAACGAACTGGTGTTCAACGGCGTGTTCGTGCCCAGCGAGCGCATGCTGCTGGCCGACGGCGCCGACAGCGAAGAAGTGGCCGCCACCGCCATGGAAACCTCGCTCAACGGCCTGAGCTGGTTCCAGCTGATGGTCGGCGGCAGCTACCTGGGCGTGGCCTCGGCGCTGGTCGACCGGTTGCTGAGAAAAGCCTTCGCCGACCCCGCGCAACTGGCCCTGCTGTGCATCGAGCTGGAGGGCGCCCATCAGGCACTGCTCGGCACCGCCGGCGAATTGCAGGCGCAACAGGATGCGCCGATGAACACCTACCACAAGGCGCTGTGCACGCGCTTCCTGGTGCAGGCGGCGATCGAGCGGGCAACCAACCTCAGCGTCGAGCTGTTGGGCGGCATGGCGTTCATCGCCTCCGACGAAGTGGCCTATCTGCTGGCGGCCTCCCGGGCGATCGGCTTCCACCCGATCTCCCGCAGCGCCGCCACGCCGTTACTGGCGCAGTTCCTGCGCGAGTCCTACAGCGCCTGATTCGCCTGCTACCGCAGCCGGAGCTTCGGCGCCCCTGGCGTCGCTCCGGCCTCGGCAACATGCCTAATGGAGTAGAAGCATGAGTAGCGATTTTCTCTATCCGCCGCGCCCGGCCAATGTCGGTCGCGGGTTTCACTGCCTGGCTGTTCCGCTGTTCAGTCTGCTGCTGGTGTTCAACACCGCGGCCATCGTCGTGATTTTGGCCTTGTCGTGCACCTTGCAGGCCGGGCGCCGGGTGTTGTCGTGGCTGCCGGGAATGAAGGCCCTGGGCGGCTGGCTGGTGACGAGATATCACCGGCTGTTGCAGCCCTTGGCCGACCGCTTGCTCAAGGATCCGCGGGACGAGCCGATCCTGGCCGCCGCCATCAGCCTGGGCCTGACCGCCGGGCCGGTGTTCATTGCCCAGCTGTGGCTCAAGGAAATCTCCTGGCTGCTGGTGCTGCTGTTCTACGCCTTCGTCTATGGGCCGAACATTCGCGGCTTTGTCCGCTCCTTCAGCGCCATGCATCAGGAAGGCCATGTGCCCGGTGGCATCTTCAAGCGTTCGAGCCTGCTCGATCGCTGGGTCGGCAATTCCTTCCTGTACATGTTCTTCGCCATTCCCATGGGCCTGATCCCCCATGCGGCGGCGCACCTGCAACAACATCACCGGGAAAACGCCGGGCCGCTGGATGTCTACGCCACCGCGCGCTACGACCATGCCAGTGCCTGGGATTTCGCCGTGTACATGGTGCGCGAGGTGATGTACCAGCAGTTCATGGTTTCGCCCTGGCTGTACTTCAAGAGCAAACACAAGCGCAGCCAGGCCCGGGCCATGGTCATGGGCAACCTGGTGCATGTCGGGCTGTTCGTCGCGCTGGCGTGCTACAGCCTGCCGATCGCGGTGTTCTACATGCTGGTGCCCTGGTGCGCGAGCAACTTCCTGATGGGCGTCATCCACTGGAGCCAGCACGCTTTCTACGGTGGCCAGCAAGACCCCAAGGACTGGATGTACAACACCGTGACCCTGCTGGAAACACCGGTGAATATCCTCAACGAGGGTTACCACGCCTGCCACCATCACTGGTCCGTCGGCCACTGGTCGGAGAGCCCGGTGCTGTTCGAGCGGCTCAAGCCGGAACTGGCGGCCGCGGGTTCCATGGTGTTTCGCGACCTCAGCGTATTCGGCCTGTTCGTACTGCTGATGCTGCGCCGCTTCGATGCGCTGGCGGACAAGCTCGACTGGTGGCAGCCGCTGGACCACGCAGAGAAAGTCCGCCTGCTGCAATTCCGGGTGCTGCCGGCGCCCATCGCGGCCCATGAACATGCCCATCAACGGCGCCTCGCCACACCGCGCAACGCCGACGAACCCACCCCCGCGCACAGCGCCCTGGGCCAGCCATGAACCGTCCCCTGACCTTGAAAGTCGCCGCCATCGAACGGGAAACCGACGATGCGGTGACCATTCACCTCAAGCAGCCGCTGCTGCGCAAAGTCCGCTACAGCGCCGGGCAGTACCTGACCCTGGAGGTCGACGTCGACGGCGCCAAGGGTTGCCGCGCCTATTCCATCAGCAGCACGCCGGGGCTGGACAAGACCCTGTCGATCACCGTCAAGCGCGTGGCCGGCGGCAAGGTTTCCAACCGCCTGGTGCAGGAACTGAGCGCCGGCGACGCGGTGCAGACCCTCGGCACCCATGGCCGCTTCACCTTCGCCCCGCAGCCGGGCCGGGGGCGGCACCTGGTGCTGCTGGCGGCGGGCAGCGGGATCACGCCGATCTTCTCGATCCTCAAGTCGGCGCTGCACTTCGAGCCGGATGCCCAGGTGTCGCTGATCTATGGCAACCGCAATCAGGAGTCGGTGATCTTTCGCGACAAGCTCGACCAGCTGCGCCAGACCTTCGGCGAGCGTTTGCAGCTGGTGCATGTGCTGTCGCGGCCGGACACCCCGGGGGCCCACGAAGGGCGCCTGACCCGGCAGCGGGTGATCGACATTCTCGGCGCGCTGCCCGGCCCGCAAGCCCGCGAATACTACAGCTGCGGCCCCAGCGGCATGATGGACGAGGTGACCGCCGCCCTGGAGGCTCTGGGTATCGCCCCGGAAAGCGTGCACCAGGAGCGTTTCACCCCGGCCAAGGCGCCAGTGGCCAGCGGCGACACGGAGAAACGCGTGGAACTGCTGATGCAGGGCCAGGCGTTCAGCTTCACGGTCGCCCCGGGCCAGACCCTGCTCGACGCGGCCCTGGCCAGCGGCGTGCAGCCACCGTTTTCCTGCCGCAGCGGTTTCTGCACGGCCTGCGTCTGCACCCGGCTGGCGGGGCAGGTACGCATGCGCGAGGACCATGGGCTGTCGGCGGACGAACTGAACCGGGGCCAGGCACTGTTGTGCGTGGGCTATCCATTGACGGACGACGTGCGCCTGCAAGTCGATTAGCGATACAGACAGAGGAAGGTCAATTCATGAATCATTCAACCCACCACGCCACCGAGGACGAACTGCGGCTGGCCAAGCGCGCCGAACTGCGGGTCGACCGCGAGCGCCAGGCCCAACTGCAGGCACTGATGCAGCCGCAGCCGCTGAAGTTCGTGCTCTGGTCGGTGCTGCATGTGCTGGTCTGGTGCGCGGCGGCGCTGTACATCCTGCTCGGCGACAACCCCTGGGGCCTGGCGCTGGCGGTGCTGGTGCTGGGCAACCAGCTGCATGCCTTCACCGTGCTGCAACACGATTGCGGGCATGCCAGCGGCTTTCGTTCGGCGGCGCTGAACCTGTGGGTCGGGCGCTTCATGGCCTGGTTCATCGTGTTCCCGTTTTCCTCCTTCACCGAGTGCCACAAATACCATCACCGCTACCTGGGCGACCCGGACAAGGACCCCGACGACTGGAACTACACCGGCGGGGTGAAGTGGATGTTCCTGCGCATCGCCGTGTTCGTGCCGCGCTTCATCTACTTTTCCCTGGTGCGCTACGGCAAGGCGGTGCGCAACCGGGTGCTGCGCGAGCTGGCGTTCAATCTGCTGTCGCTGGCGGCGATCGGCGCCTGGTGCTACAGCCAGGGGCTGATGCTGCAATTCGTACTGATTTTCATCGTGCCGCTGCTGTTGCTGGCGCTGGTGATCAACCCGATTTCCCGAGGCTACGAGCACTTCCCCATGGCCACCCTGGCGGTTGGCGACCCGCAGCGCCTGGACCTGGCGAAGAACACCGTGACCGTCAGCGACCGGCTGATCGGCCTGCTGTGGGCCAATATCAATTACCACGTCGAGCATCACATCTACCCCGGCGTGCCCTTCGTCAACCTGCCGCGGCTGGCGGCGCTGCTGGACAACAAGCCCTATTTGCGCGACCGCTGGCTGCTGGCGCGGATGTTCGCGCGACGTCCGGTAACAACTTGCGCCGAACCTCGGCGAGCGGCGTGAGCTACATTTACAGCGCCCGAAGGAGCGCCACCCACCGAGGATTCACGGATGACCTGTATTTTCTGCCAGATCGCGGCCGGCGAATTGCCCAGTGCCCTGGTCTATCGCGACACCCACTGCATGGCCTTCATGGATGTGCATCCGCTGGGGCAGGGGCACTTGCTGCTGATCCCGCTGGCCCATGTGGAAAAACTCGAGCAACTGCCCACGGTCATCCGCCAGCACCTGTACCAGGTGTTCGATACCTTGCTCGCCGCCCAGCGGCGTGCCGGCTTCGGTGTGGAAGGCACGCACCTGATCGTCAACGACGGCAAGGCCACCAACCAGCACATTCCCCACGCCCACCTGCACCTGGTGCCGCGGCAAAGGGGCGATGGGCTGGGTTTCGGCCTGCGCATGTTCATGCACTTCACCGGCCTGTTCGGCCGCCGCACGCCCCTGCAGACCCTGCGCCGACAGGCCCTGGTGATTGCCGCCGAGCTCGACCCGCAGGCGCTGGAGAACCTGGCGCACCGGACCAGCAGGCTGCACGCAACGTCAACCTAACCGCCAGGGCCGGTGAGCGGCCCACCCTCGATCCACAGAACTTCGGAATGAACAGCCGTGCATGCGCTGCGGGCGGTTTCGCCCGGCGTTTGTGCCGCCAGGAGTCAGGAACATGAGTGCGCTACTTCAGGAGCAGGCCGACCCCGCGCGGGTCTATCGGGTCGTGATCATCGGCGCCGGCTTCTCCGGCATCGGCATGGCGATCAACCTGCGCCAGCGCGGCGAACAGGACTTCCTGATCCTCGAACAGGAAGCCGGCGTCGGCGGCACCTGGTGGGTCAATCAGTACCCCGGCTGTGCCTGCGATATTCCTTCCCACCTCTATTCGTTTTCCTTCGAGCCCAACCCCGACTGGTCGCGGCGCTTTTCGCCGCAGCCGGAGATCCGCGACTACCTGCGGCGCTGCGCCGGCAAGTATCAGGTGCTGCAACATTGCCGCTTCAACACCGCGGTCACCGGCCTGCGCTGGCTGGAAGAGCGCGCCCTGTGGCAGGTGACGGATGCCCGTGGCGGCGTGCGTTTTGCCCAGGTGGTGGTGGCCGGCACCGGGGCCTTGTCGACCCCGGACTATCCCCGACTGCCGGGGCTTGAGCGCTTCAAGGGCCGGATCTTTCATTCCCAGCATTGGGACCATGACTACGTCCTGGCCGGCAAGCGGGTGGGGGTGATCGGCACCGGCGCCTCGGCGATCCAGTTCGTGCCGCAGATCCAGCCGCAGGTGGCCAGCCTGGCGGTGTTCCAGCGCACGCCACCGTGGATCATCCCCAAGCCGGACCGGGTGTTTTCCACGACTGCCCAGCGTCTGCTGCGGCGTTTTCCCGCGGTGCAGCGGCTGTTGCGCGGGCTGATCTACACCGCCCATGAAACCCGGGTATTGGGCTTCGTGTTCAACCCGCGGCTGATGGCCCTGCACAAATGGCTGGCGCTCAACCTGCTGCGGCGCCAGGTCAAGGACCCGGAACTGCGCCGGCGCCTGACCCCGGACTACGCCATCGGCTGCAAGCGCATCCTGCTGTCCAACGATTATTTTCCGGCCCTGGCCCAGGCCAATACCCGGCTGGTCACCAGCGGCATCCGTGAAGTCACCGAGGACGCGCTGATCACCGTCGACGGCCAGCGCCATGCCCTGGACGCGTTGATCTTCGGCACCGGCTTCAAGGCGCGCACGCCGTTCCCGGCGGGGATGATCCTCGGGCGTGGCGGGGTGGACATAGTCAACACCTGGCAGCAGGGCAGCGAAGCCTACAAGGGCACCACGGTCAGCGGCTTTCCCAATCTGTTCCTGTTGATGGGGCCCAACACCGGCCTGGGGCACAACTCCATCGTCTACATGATCGAGTCGCAGATCGCCTACATCCTCGGCGCTCTGGACACCCTGCAACGCCTGGGCGTGACCAGCGTCGATGTCGATCCGCAGGCCCAGGCGCGCTTCAACCAGGGCCTGCGCCACCGGCTGCGCGGCGCGGTATGGAGCGTCGGCCGTTGCCAGAGCTGGTACATGGACCCCGACAGCGGGCGCAACGTCGCCCTGTGGCCGGGGTTCAGCTGGCAGTTCCGCCAGCAGACCCGTTATTTCGACGCCGAGGTCTATCGCCTCACATCGCACCCCAAGGAGTGAAACCATGAGCCATCCGGGCAAGAGCGTGTTTGTGTTCGGCCTGTACATGTTGGTGCTGGGCGCCGCGTTGGTGCTGGCGCCGAACCTGTTGTTGCCGTTGTTCGGCTTCGCCCTGACTGATGAGGTGTGGATCCGGGTGATGGGCCAGTTGGCCTTGTACCTGGGCGTCTATTACGTCTGGGCCGGCTACACCGAGCGGCGCGAGTTCATGGCCCTGACGGTGGTGATCCGTCTGTCGGTGCCGGTGTTTTTTGCCGCCTTCGTCGCCGCCGGGCTGGTGTCGCCGGTGCTGTTGCTGCTGGCCTTGCCGGACCTGTGCGGCGCGCTGTGGACCTGGCGCTCGCTGAAATCCCCGATGGCTTCCCGCCAGCCATTGGGGGACGCTTGAGCCGGTGCTGTGTATCGAGCACTCGCCAGTTAACCTTGGTGGGGTATTTCTGATGGCCACGCGGTTTTCGCTGGAGCGCCGTCGCGGAAAGAGGAAGGGGCCCGGGTATGGCGCCAGGTCAAGAGCGAGAGCCAAGCCTGGGTGGGAGGGGGAGCAATGCTGGCCAGGGGGCAAGCAAGAAGGAAAGGAGCAGAACTGGCTACATCCGTGTAGCCAGTTCCGAAGGGTCGGTACTACGCATTGTTCAATGAAGCTCCTGAGCAAAGTCGCAGTGAGCCAGGCGGGATACCTCGATTCATATCCATAACGGGTTCTTCATCGAACTCGAACCCGCTGCCTGAACGCCCTGTGTCGCTATTACTTGAGCGTTACATCGAGCATCGGCGGGATGTAACCGTAGTCGTACTCGGCCACCACGAAGGTCTGTTGCCCTTTGATCTTGATCCCGACCGTCGGTGCTTCGGTACCGCCGATACGAATCTGCGTGCCGCTTTCGTCGGTCGGTACGCTGTCGATAAAGGAGGTCACCAGGCCGTTGGGCATCACACAGTGCGAGTAGGTCTGGAACGGCTGGGAGGACGGGTTGCCCAGCACCAGGCCGGAACCGTTCAACGGCACGTAGGGACCGAACAGCGAGTCGGCGACAAAACCGTACACCCCGTCCGGCCCGGTCACGCCGTCGGCATAGGTGAAGGTGTGGCTGATGGTGAACAGGTAGTACTTGCCGTCCTGGAACACGAAGTGCGGGCGTTCGGTCTGGTCGTTGACGCCGACCGCGGTCAGCAGCGGCGGCAGCATTTCCCAGTCGTCGCCGTCTTCGTCACGGGCCACGGCGATACCGACACAGGCGGTCTGGAAACGGGAGTTGCCGACGTCTTCATAACCTGGCGGCACGTCGCCGATTTCTGCTTCGCCCACTTTGTGCGAGCCGCGCTCGCCGGCCACGTTGCCTTCGAACAGCATGTACAGCTTGCCGTCGTTGGGGTCGCGGAACGGCCATGGATCGCGGAAGCCCCAGAAGGGGTTCTGCGCTTCGGTCTGGTACATCTTGCCGTCGGCCTCGAACAGCGGCTTGACCTTCTCGAAACCGACCATGCTGACGCCATGCTCGGTGGTCACTACCCGGCCGCGCACCTTGACGATGGTCGCACCCGGCGTGACGGCGGTGTAGTACAGGTCCACTTCACCCTGTTCGTTCAACAGGATCGGCGTGCCGGCCCATTCGCGAGCCGTGGGCGAAACCCCTTCGGCCATCACCCGGCCACCCAGTTCCCAGTCCTTGCCGGTACGGGAAAACCAGTAGTACATCTTTGCCCGGCCGTGGCGGTCGTTCCAGTCGCGGGTGATGTCGTAGTTGCCGTTTTCGTCGATGTACTGCGGGTCGTTCGGATGACGATCCGCGGTCAGGGTGAAGATCACCGACCAGCCGTCGACGGAGGTCACGTTACCGTCCAGGTCGCGCAGCGGCATGGTGTCCCAGATGAACACCTCGTTGCTCAGTACCGGGAAATCCGCACTGACCAGTGGCTGGGTCGTGGTGGGATCGTCCGCATGGACTTTCAGCGCATCGGCGCGAGTCCAGAGGCTGGGTTGATGGGGTGTTTTGCCGAATTTTTCAGTGTTGCTTTTCATAGGTAATACCTCGTCCGTGAATGGATTCACATAAATGTTCATCAAAAAATACTGTATGTGCATACAGCAATTTCACCTTAAGCGAGGCGGTTTTTTGGGTCAAGAATAAATTTGCATTTATGCATATTTGCTGTTTTTGCTGAAGCTGATACGTTTCAGCTCGTTCTGTTTCTAGAAGTTCGTTTTCGGCTCGATCAACGACGATGCCTGCAAAATGCGCGCTTGAAACCGCTGGTCGGTCCGAGGGCGCAGAAGGGGAAAAGAGGGAGGCGGAACAAGGTCAAGGGCGGGAGTCGAGCCTGGGCGGATCGGTCAATGCCGCCGAGCGCTGCGAACATTGTCGCTGCAGTGGCGCGGACGTAGCCTGAGCCCTTCGTCGCCTGGATCACCGTCAGCAGAGGGGATAGGTCAATGAAGGGTGCTATCGACGCATGGGCGCAACCGGCCAACGGCCGGGCGCGGCAGTTGTTGCCGGAAGTGGCGCGGCTGTTCGAGAAATCCGGTTCGGCGCACTTGCTGGACCAGCCGCTGAGCATCGAGCAGACCGTCGAGCTGATGGACCAGGCCGGGGTCGAGAAGCTGATGCTGGCGGCCTGGTGCCGGCCGGAGCGCTGGGTGTTCAGCAACGATGAAATCTCCGCGTTCACCCGCGCCTATCCCGAGCGCTTCGTCGGCGTGGCCACGGTGGACCTGAGCCGGCCGATGGCGGCGCTGGCCGAGCTGGAGCGGGCGGTGGACGAGCTGGGCTGCAAGGCCCTGCGCATCGTGCCCTGGCTGTGGAAACTGCCGCCCAACCACCGCCTGTACTACCCGCTGTACGCCAAGTGCGTGGAGCTGGGCATTCCCTTCTGCACCCAGGTCGGCCACACGGGCCCGCTGATGCCTTCGGAAACCGGGCGGCCGGTGCCTTATCTGGATGAGGTGGCGCTGGACTTCCCGGAACTGCAAATCGTCGCCGGGCACATCGGCCACCCCTGGACCGACGAGATGATCGGCCTGGCCTGGAAGCACGACAATATCTACATCGACACTTCGGCCTACCTGCCGGCCTATTACCCGCCGCAGCTGCTGCATTTCATGCGCACCTACGGACAGGACAAGGTGTTGTTCGGCAGTAATTTCCCGCAGCTGCCGTTCGCCAAATGCATGCAGCAGGTCCAGGCCCTGGAGCTGCCGGAGCCGGTGCGGGACAAGTTCCTGCAGGGCAATGCGCGGCGGGTATTCGGCTTGTAGCGCGGCGCCTCAGGTGTGGTCCTGGTAGCGGCGCCGGCTGAAAAACAGCGAGCTGCCCATGGCCACCAGCGCCACGGCAATCAGCCCGGCATCGATCTCGCCCAGCATGGGCGGCAGGAACAGAATCCACAGCAGCCCGGCGAGGCCCAGGGCCAGGCCTGTCCACTTCCTCAGCGGGTAAGGCTTCATCCAGTAATACAGCGGCGTCAGCAGCAGGTAGACCAGCACAAAGGGAATGTACTGTTTCACGAGGCTTGCTCGCCGCGGCCGAAGACTCCTGGGCTGGCGGCCGTGGGCCGCTCTCTGTAGCTGGGACACGTCATGTTGCACTTCCTTGTCGATGGCATGAGGCGGGCCAGTGTCCATGGCGAGCGGCTTTTGTGCAAACGCGTGGTGTCATGCCAACCGCGCCAGGCAGCCCTCGAGAATATCCAGCCCTTCTTCCAGCACCTGCGGTTCAATGGTCAGCGGCGCCAGCAGGCGGATGATGTGCCGCGACTTGCCGCTGGGCATCAACAGCAGGCCGGCGTCCCGCGCGGCGCTGAGCAGTGCGCTCAGTTGCTCCGGGGCCGGCGAGCCGTCGGCCTTGACCAGCTCGATGCCACGCATGGCGCCGACCCCGGTCAGGCGCCCTAGATAAGGTGTCAGGCGCTCGGCCCGCCAGCGCTGGTAGCGGCTGACGATGGCCTGCTCCTGGCGTTCGCCCCAGGTTTGCAGGTTGTGGTCGCTCATCTCGTCCAGGGTCGCCAGGGCTGCCGCGCAGGCGATGGGGTTGCCGGAATAGGTGCCGCCCAGGCCGCCCTTGGGCAGGTTGTCCAGCAGCGCCTTGCGCCCGAGCACCGCGCCCAGCGGCACACCGCCGCCGATGCTTTTGCCCAGCAGGACCAGGTCCGGTTCGATCCCCAACCGCGAGAAGGCGAACCGCTGGCCGGTGCGGCCGAAGCCGGACTGGATTTCATCGGCGATCAGCAGGATGCCTTGTTCATCGCAGAAGCGTCGCAGGGCACGGGCGAACTCGACGTCCAGGGCCAGGAAACCGGCCTCGCCCTGCACCGGCTCGACAATGAAGCAGGCCACTTCGGCGACGTCGATCTCCACGCTGAACAGCCGGTCCATGGCCTTCAGCGCCTCCTCGCAGGTCACGCCGTTGTCCGCGCTCGGGTAGGGCAGGTGATACACCGGGCCGGGCAGCACGCCGATCTTCTGCTTGTAGGGCGCGACCTTGCCATTGAGGTTGAGGGTGGCCAGGGTGCGGCCATGGAAACCGCCATCGAAGGCGATCACCGCGGTGCGCCCGGTGGCGCCCCGCACGATCTTCAAGGCGTTCTCAGCCGCCTCCGCGCCGCTGTTGGTGAGCATGCCGCTGACCGGGTAACTCAAGGGCACGAAGCGCGCCAGCCGTTCCATGAACTCCACATAGGGCCCATGGGGCGCCGCGTTGAACGCGTAGTGGGTCAGCCGGGTGGCCTGCTGCTGGATCGCCACCACCACCCGCGGATGACAATGCCCCAGGTTGAGCACGCCGATCCCACCGACGAAATCGATGTAGCGCTTGCCATTCTCGTCCCATACCTCGGCATTCCTGCCGTGGCTCAGGCGGATGGGGTGAACGATGGAAATCGACTGGCTGATGCTTTCGCTGCTCATGGGCTAAGGGCTCTGTCTGCCTGGAACATGCGGGCTATCTAAGCCAAGAGCGGGGTGGGGCCGCAAACGAAATAAAGTGCGGGGGTCAGTATGAAAATTCCGGATGTTGGATTGGGGGATGGTCGAGAAGGTGTTGAGAGCGAGTTGTTTGAACTGGCTGAGATGGGGAGAGACTGCCTACACGGCAGTGAAGGACAGCAAGTAGTCGGTACGAGTGGCCACCACTTTCTAAGCTGCCTACACGGTAGTGAAGCGCTGCCACCGCATCGGTGGCAGAAGTGAAAATTTCTAAGCTGCCTACACGGCAGTGAAGCTGCTCGCCGCTGGCGCGGGCGGGGCCTGGAATTTCTAAGCTGCCTACACGGCAGTGAAGTCGACCCGGTGATGGGGCTGAACAATGCGTTTTTTCTAAGCTGCCTACACGGCAGTGAAGGAGCGCCAGAATTACTACGGCCAGGTGGAGAATTTCTAAGCTGCCTACACGGCAGTGAAGCCGGTCAGCTCTGCGATTTCTCGCGATGACATTTTCTAAGCTGCCAACACGGCAGTGAAGACACCCTCGACGAACTGGATATGTATCCCTATTTTCTAAGCTGCCTACACGGCAGTGAAGATCAATCGGGCGCTGACGAGCGGCCCTCCCGTTTTTCTAAGCTGCCTACACGGCAGTGAAGTAGGAGGAACGCGCAGTGGAACCGTTTGTTTGTTTCTAAGCTGCCTACACGGCAGTGAAGGTAGAGAACGGCGGCATTGAAGCGCTGGCTAATTTCTAAGCTGCCTACACGGCAGTGAAGGCTGAGCAACAGACTGGGTTTCCGGACTCTGTTTTCTAAGCTGCCTACACGGCAGTGAAGCGTTGAAGGCGACCAAACCGGCTCTCTGTTGTTTTCTAAGCTGCCTACACGGCAGTGAAGTAGACCCCTCCCTCCATAACCCCACGTTCTTAAAGAGAAAACCCTTCAAAACCAGGTTTACATGCTTTTTTCGAGGCCCCCTGTAACTCATTGATTTTACAAGGGGCTTTGTCAGATGAAAAAAAGAGGGTCAGAACCAGGGGATGGTTGCCGTCGTGCTCAGACCATAGCTGCCAAAACTGCCTGGCTGCGGTGTATCGAGCAGTGGGCCGTGGCGAATGAACAGGCGGAAGGTCTGGCCATTGCTGTGGCTGCGCAGGTTGGCGAAGGGCAGGTCGCAGCGTTTTGCGGCGTGGTCGGGAATCCGTTGACGGGCTTCTTCTTCGCTAATCCCGTGACGCTTGACCAGGCGTCGACGAGCACGCTCGGGGTTGCTGTCTATCTGCACACGGCTGACATGTCGGTATTGCACCTGGCTGGGCACCGCACAGGGCTCGCCCAGTTGCACGTGATCGCGCATGCCCGTCAGCCAGTTCAGCGCCAACAGGCTTGCCAACGCTTGAGGACTACCATGCAGGCGCAGGTGTGAACCGAGACTATGACCCGAGCGTTCGATGCCAGGGAAACTGATGCCGATGTCGTCGCGGCGCAGGTCATGCAGGCCTCTGTGCAATTTGGCCAGCAAGGCACTCATCAGCTGTGTCGCCGCGAACTCAGGGTCGGGGAGCAGTTTCAGGTCGATGTAGTGGTCCATGGTTCAACCCGCCTCACCGAAGACCCCACCGCGGATCAGGGTAGCGATGACGTAGTGCTGCTGTTCCAGCTCGGGCACCTTGTCTTTCAGGACCCAGCCGTCAAGCAATGTGTAGAAGTCATCGTTGGTCTTGCGTGGCTGCCGATAGGCTTTGCCCTGGGTCGTGACCGAGCCGTAGGGTTCCACGGCGATCGGGCCATTGATCCCGGCTTCCTGGTACCAGGTATCGATGCTGCGGATAGCGTTACCGATTTTTTGCGAATGGATGCCGGCCACCCCCTCTACGTCATACAAGGTTTTGCTTTTGTCGCCACGACCGCGATCCAGGATCAGTTCCTGCGAGGGGAACACTTCCTGGCCGGCCCCCATGCGGACATAGGCGGTGATACCCAGCAGGACATGTTGCTCGCCTGCCAGGCCGCTGGCGATCAACTGCGTCAACTCGGCCAGGTGCTGTGCACTTTCAGGGGCAGCATTGAAGTCACGCAGGGACAGGGCCAGCCCATCGAATGTCCATTGAGTGGCTGCCTGGCCGTCGACCAGATGAGCCACCTGGACTTCCACCTGTTCGGCACCGATACGGTTGCGCCACAGAAAGCGACCGTTGGCCAGGTTATGTGCGTAGCGTCGGGCCAGTTCAGCGAAACCGTTGGCATCCACGTAGCTTTTCACCGTGGCGAGCAGTTTCTGCCGGTAGTCGAAGTCGTTGCAGGCGGATGGCTGGCCGGTCCCACCCAGCACGCGCAGGGTAAAACTGACGCGCAAGGTATCGCTGTCATGAGGCAGGGCGGCCACGTCAACGGTCTGCAGATTGGGGCTTTCGATGGCCGCATCCAGCTTGGCGGGATCCTGGTCCTTGGCTTTCAAGCGATTGGAGATGGTGCCGCGCACCGACTTCTCGCGGATCGCGACAGGCGTCCAGTGTTCAGGAGATTGCCAGCTACCGGCATGGAACAGCGCGTCAGAAGGGTCGAGCTTGCGCTCGAAGGCGAGAACGGAAGCGGTTTTGAGAGTGTCGTTGGCCATGGTCAAACATCCTTTATGAAATGGGCAATGGGTCAGTCGAAGGCGTATATCGGTGTCGGTTGGTAGTCGTTGTGGCAGCGATACAGACCGTTCTCGGGTTGCGAGCCGGCGTACCAAAGCAACTGTTGCGGCGAGTGCAGGCGATGGGGGCTGATCCACTGGCCAATGCCGTACAGGCTTTCAACGAAGCGAAAGGCGGTTTGCTCATCGCGGGCATGGCTGACCGTGCCGGGCGGTTGCAACTCGTCCAGGGCGCCATAACCGACAGGAATCGGCACGATCCAGCCGAGCCCCTCGCGATCGTTACTCCAGGTCACTGGCTTGGCTGGGTTGTCGTCCTGGTCGGCTGGCGCGTTGCGCCAGTTGATTCGGGACAGGGAGAGCCAGGCGTCCAGCCTCGAGGTTTCAGGATCGTTTGCCAGAAGTGTTTGATACCGCTGCTCCAGCAAGTCCTGCCGATCTACCAGGACAAAACCTGGTAACAGCCGTAGCTTGGCGCGCTCGAACAAGGCCTGGCGATCGGCCTCGGTGCCGGTCAGTCGCACCATGTAGGGTTGCTGTCGGCGGTGAGCTATGTCGTTGGGGATCACGCTGCCCCCGGCGATACGCATCTGCAGGAGCAGGTCCCGTACCTGGCGTGCGACGGACGCAGCAGCGTGTTGATCGGCATTCAGCACGACGCTTTGTACAGCCAGCACCAGACTGACTTCCAGGTGGATGCGGCCTTCCTCGACGATGGCTGCTGTACTGCCATCTCGATTGATCGGGTTACGGGTCAAACGAAAGGCGTGGACGAAACCGTCGTCGGTAACCTGTTCCTGATGCCGGTGAGCGACTACGCCGACCGCGTTGAATTGCAGATCCAGGCCAATGGCGGAAGTCTTGCGCTCCAGGGCCCACATCAAACCGAGAAAGGCGCTGATCGATGGAAAACCGTGGGTCAGCGGGCTGGAAATGGCATTGGCGTTTTGCACTCGCAGGTGGGGGATGACCAGCAGGTGATCGAAGTGTGGGCACTCAGCCATGGGCGATGTCCTTTTCGTCATTCAGCAATGCGGTATGGCGGGGCAGCAGATAGTCGGCGTCGATCATTGCCTGCCTGGCCCAGTGAGCATGTTCGGCATCGCCGACGGGGAGACCCCGTTGCTGGAGAATGGCGTTCAGCCAGTTACCGAAACGATGAGCCACCTGGCTTGGCCAGTCCCCTGATTCAATGGCCGAGGCAAAGGCTTGATCTTCTTCGAGGTGGTCTTCGCGCAAAGGCAGTTCGGCTCGCAGAGGGTCGAGCCACAGCTGTTCGCACAAGGGCAGCCGGCAGTCCGGGTGGCGGGTCCAGCCCGGTTCGAATTGCTCGCGGTGGGTCAGGCCAAAGGCGGCCAACGCCTGGGCCAATGCCTGTTCGATACGCTCACGGCGCAGGCGGGTGGAGGATGTTGGCTTGGGGGCACTTTCCAATAATGCGCACAGCGCCAGGATAAGTTCGTTCACATCTTCGAACCTGCGCAAACGTTCGAACACCGACGAGATGGAAAGAAAGTGCTTCAGTTGACCTTGTTGCCACTGTGGCGGCATGGAGGCCAGCAGATAGTTCACACCACCACGCTCGCTGTTGAGCTGGCTGATGTTCTGAGGCTTGGTCCCGCCGAGTTTGCGTACCACCAGGTTGCGATAGTCGCGGTAAATACCGATGTGGGGTTGGTTGTTGCGTTTGGCCAGGCGTGCAGCCTTGTTGTTTTCGCCAAAGCGGGCTTCGTTGATATCGGTGTGCACGGCATGGACCAGGCTACTGGGGAACAAGGGTTGCAGCAGGTGAAAGCCGGTATCGTCGGTCGGCTCGCCGGAGACGCTCCAGTAGACTTGTTTGGCCATGCCGTGGGAGGTCGGCTTCCCGCTTGAACGAATCAACCCCTTGAACGACATGGCCCATTCATGGGCGACCTTCGGGTCGCCGTCCAATGCGTTCAGCAGGTCGCTGTCGTTGTCCTGTAGCCAGTCCAGCAAGCGCCGTCCTTCGACTTCCAGCTTGAGGAATTTGTAGACGTCCAGGGCTGCCGCGTTACCGACCACATCATCGACATAGTCCTGGCCCAGCACATGGGTGCCAATCTCGCTGTGCGAGGGCAGCGATTGCGGGATCACATGCAGGCTGCTACCCCGTGCATCAGGGTGGGTGGCCTTGAGTACATGGGTCACGGCTTGAATCTGCGCTACTCGACGGGCGGCGTCGGCCAGCCATGTGGCGTAAGCGTATTTTTCGGCTGTCGCTGGATCGGCATCGCTGCCCTTGAGCTTGGCTTCTCGTCGTTCGTGGATAAATGCGCTGATTGCGTTGTGGAAGAGGTGTACGCGAAGTGTCTGATCAGGTCCTTCTGTCATAAAGAGAATCCATGCAGATTGTTTGGGTGGTGAGCCACTCAGTAGGTTTTTGTAGGTGTTGGCGGTCAGATCATGTCGCAATCAGCTCCATTGTTCTATCGGTGGCGACCGCTCTAACAGCAACTTGGGAATTGAAGTGAGGGTTGCTCAGACTTTTCTGTTGTGTAAACCATTCGGAGAGCTGAAGTGCTGGCAAGCTTACGGAGCACTGCTTAAATGCTGGGGGGATGATTTCCCTTCACTGCCGTGCCGGTAGCTCAGAAACACAACCCACGGATTAAAAGTCCGCTGCTCTATATTCACTGCCGTACAGGCAGTTCAGTCACTTGATTGGGCCTTTTTCAGTACCAGGGCGTGCTCTTTTACCAAACAGATTTCAGGTTGGGCCAGCTATGTGACTGCTGCCAAGTTGACTGGTACTGATAGCCCAGCTTTAGCTGCTTCTTTTTTTCGCAAACCCCAGCATCGGGTGATAACGCCAGCCGTAAGTGCTTTCAGGCACGCTGACTGGTGTAAAACGTTCGGCGCAGATCTGTAGCGAGAGCCCTTGGGCTTCCGCTTGCCGGGTGAGTAGATCCATCAGTTCATGCTGGCCCCAGGGGGTAATACGCGGACCTGGTTGCAGGCTGAGGTCGATAAGGTCTATCTGGCTGCCTTGTACTGGAACGTAAAGCGCCGGTTTGCCGTAGTCAGGTTTCTCATGGATACGGTTTATGACGAGGTGCTCCTGGTCTTCATCCGGTAGAAACACCAACTCTGTTTCGCGCGCGGTATTTTCGCGAAAAGGCTGTTGTTGTGGCAGCACCCAGGTCAGAGCGGCCTGGGGATATTGCCAGGCGCAGGCTGCGTCCAATTCGAATACCTGGGGTTTGACTCCGCGCCGAATGGGCTGTTGAGCCAGGCTGCGGTCTTTGGGCAGCATCTGCTCAGCCAGTCGTGCGTGTTCCAGATCCACCAGGCTCTGTTTGGGTTGCCAGGTGTGTGGCGGGCGCGATTGGATACGCGGGATGGCCGTGAGTGTCTGGTATTCCGACTCCTGCAGCAGTTTGCCCAGCCGATGAGTGGCCAGTCGAAAGGGATGTTCGACCGGGCTGTTGTCCTGTTCAAAACCCGGCTTGATGAAGGCCGCGGCAGGCTGACCATCTTTGCCATTGGTTTTCTCGAAGTGCCGCAGATTGGTGTCGAAAATGAAAATATTCGGCGCCCGGCACGGCTGATTGCGGTGTCTCTGAATGCGCCCCGCCAGTTGGATCAGTGAGCGCATCGACGAAGGTTCAACGATGGCCCAGTCATAGTCATGGTCTCGGCCCACCTCTGTGACTGGTGACCCCAGAACCACGAACAGGTGGTTGGATTCAGGAAAACCATCGATGGCCTGGCGAATCTCCGGCAAGTCATACACGGCTTGCGGGTCGCGCCTGTTCAACGCGTTGTCCAACTGCTGTTCGATGGCCGAGCGCAGCAACAGCGGGAAGCGTGAATGGTAGACGCAAAGATGCACCCGGTAGTCTTCGCCAGCCCCCAGCTTTAAAAGTTCGAGGGCAACGTCGAACAGCGGTTCGATGTTGGCCATGCGCACCAGTCCGAAGCTCACCCGTTTACCGCTGCGCGGGCAGTTTTCTGCGTGACGATTGTGAGCCAGTTGCATGGCTTCCTGTATGTGCCTGGCGAATATTTGGCGAATGACTTCTTTGGTGTTCGTTTCGATCTTCAGGGGCAGGAGCTCAGCGCATCGTCGTGGTTCGACTTTTTCGAGTGCCTTTATCCGGCGCTGTACGAACTGCGTGTGGTTGTCGAGGAAGCACTGAGCATCACTGCAGGTCGTGCTGTGGGTATTGAATTCATCCACCCACAGGCATGGAATTTCAATGCGCGATGCGCCTTGTTCACCATCCACCCCGCGATTGCGTTGGTAGTGGCGGCGGCCGGCCCGGTAGGCCTGGAACATACCGTCCAGCAGTGATGGTGGCAGCGTGGCGGAAGACAGCAGGACCCGAGTGCCGAGCAGGCCGGCCCAATGGATCAGGCGAGTCAGGGCGGGCAGGTCCGCCAGATCGAAATCATCCAGCTCATCCAGCACCAGGTCGCTGCTCATCATGCGCAGCATGGGCGCAATTTGCCGCCCGGCACGTTGGGCTTCGGTTGCCGGCATCAGGTGGTCGATGGTGCAGACCAGCATCGGGGCTGCGAGCAATGAAGCAATACGAGGGTTGTCCATGGCTTTGGAGAGCAGGCCATGATCAGCAAGCTGTCCCTCGTACAGCACATGACTGTCTTCATCGATCAGTTGTTGTATCGAGGCAGAACCTGTCAGCTCCGCCTCTGCCTGGAAGTACTCGAACAATGTGCGGCTGGCTGCGCCTCCGACCTGAACCGCCAATTCGTCTTCGCCCAGGTGCAGATCCTGGCGATAGCTATTCGCGGTTTGCAGGGTCAGGGTGCGCAGGCCCAGGGCGAAGGTGCAACGCATGCCGAAATGGGGATCGGCCAATGCATACATGATGCGGGCATTGGCCAGGGTCTTGCCGCAACCGGTGGATGCCATATTGATGATGAAGCCACCGTTCGTGCTTGCGTGGTTGCGCAGGCTGGTGGCGGCATCGGCTGCCTTGTCTTGCCAACGGAAACGTTCCGAGTTGCTGCGTTTTTTCAGGCCGCGATGGCGGGCCAGGCGCGGTAAATGGCGCTCGAAGCCTGGCAGGCCATGAACGATGCCGGTGCTCAGGCGCGCAACGCCCAGCAAGTGCTCGTCGAGTGGTTGCTTCAGGCTGCCGTCGGAGTCGGTATTGGCATACAGCTTGCCCAGGTTATCGCCGTGAACCCTTTGTCTGGAGTCACGCTTGAGCGCGGAATAGTGGTGGTCGGCAAGCATCAGGCTCATGCGCGCAAGGTGCATGACGTAAGGGTTGGACAGCCAGTCGCCCTTGCCTGCCTTGTTTCGCAGAACCAGCAGTTGGCTGGCGACTTTCGCTGCCTGTGCTCGCCATTTGGGGAATGTCACCGGCAGTGCATGTTCAAACTGCCAGTAGGTTGCAATCTCGCCTGGATCAGCTGTACGGCTGGATTCGTTCCACTCGTGGGTAATCCCGTCGAGCAGATTGTCCAGCTGGCTGGGGTTGAATGTTTTGGACTTTTGCCCGAGCCGGAGTTGTTGGATTCCCTGGTCATCCCAGGCAGGAAGAACCGGTAAACGGTGATGGCTGACCACCAGCCAGGCAATCGCCGCAGCCAAAGGTGGCAATTGACGAAAAGGCGGGGCGGTATTGGCATCCAGCCCGTCACGCTGATAACGGTCTTTGGCCAACCAGGTGGCATCATCATCTGCCGTTGGTGCTATCAGGCGGTTGAGCCAGGTTTCGTCGTCGTCATGACCGACAAATGCCTGGAATAAACGCAGTGACACCCATTCATGACGATAAAGGTTCTTTTGCATGGAGGGCTGGCGCAAGCGGGCCTGGAACGCCACGCTGGCTTTTCCCAGGTCGTGCAGCAGCGATGCCAGTTGTGCCAGCAACCTGATGTCTTGCGCCGTGTGCCAGTCGTTCTCGTCTTCTTTACGAAGGATATTGCGCTGGGTGATGTTGGTCGGCACGGCGCCTTGCTCGTTGAAGCGGCTGGCGTCGCCGACTATCCACAAGAGTTCGCTGTGATCGAGGCCTCTGATCCAGTGGCAGGCCACTGCCGTGTTGCGTCGCGCCGTTTTTTTCAAGAGGCGGCGCAGGGTGTCGAGGCCGGCTTGGGTGATTGGCGTTTGCCAGGTACGTTCGCCACGGCGTTCGGCGAACTGATCGAGGATACGACGGGTTTCGACCAGCGCTCGCTTGTCACATTGGCAGATCAGCAGGATGTTCAAGAAACAGCTGCTCCCAGTTGCTGGGCGACGTCCTTGAGACTGTCGATCATGAAATCCAGGGCTTCACTGCGTGTCAGGTTTTCAATGCAGGCCTGGCGAAAGGCCTGTTCATCATCGCCGCGGATGGCGCTAATGAACGCCTGAGGCAGAATGAGCCCGTCTTTCACCAGATCCGCCACATCGAATACCAGGCCTCCGCGGCGGGTCTTGCCATGCAGTACGGCCAGGCCGTGGGGCAATCCGAGCACCCAGGTGGCGGTCGCTGCGAGTCCGTAGGCGAGGTAATTGCCATGGTCGAGGAATCGGTTGGCAGGATCGCTACCCCCACCGCGTTTAGCACGTACAAAGTCGCCGTACTGGGTTGCCTCTGCCGCCAGTTTGAACAGGCGTTTGGTCAAGCGCGCTTCTTCAGTTAGCAGAAACGTATGGTCGGGCGCTGCGTTCAAGGCATTCAGCGATTGGGTCAAGGCGTTATCGAGCAAAGCTGGAGCTATCTGAAACCCGGCTTTGGCGAAGGCCCCTCGATCCCCCCAATGCCGTTGAATATGTTCGAGCCGCAGTCGTTGAAAGGCTTTGGCTGCTTCCAGACGCAGCCTGTCGTCGAACCAGAAGGCTACCCAGCGTTGAAGGTACTCGGTGGGGCGATATTCGCTTTGCGGGGAGAACCAGGCGACCTCGATATCCATTTCGTTTGCGCTGAACAGAGGCGTTCCACCCCCTCCGCAAAAACCGACCAGTACGCCTGCCCTGGCCAGTTCGCGCATGGCTGCCTGGGTAATGGAGGTGCCTGTGCCCAGCAGCACTGTCGTGGTGTTGGCGATCGGGATATTCCAGTACAGCGACTGTTTGCCGGCATCAGTCACATATTCGACCCGGCCGCCGTTCACCAAGACCCGGCAATGCTGCAGGTAATAGATATTGGCGCGTTTGGAGTGAAGGATCGTTTTGAGATCCGAAGGGCTGATTTCTTCCATGTTTGAATCGCCAGGTGCGTCCGTTCAATAAGCAGTGGGGATTAGTGCGAGGGAGATAGTGTGCCTTCGCTTTTTCGTTTGCAAAGCTTGAGTTCGAGAAGGAGACAGATTCAAGCGGCTTGAGGCATGCGCATACTTTTCGGGCCGGAAGCCGGTATGCACCTGTCACCAGCTGCTGTATCGCTTGTCGGGAATGTAGGGATATACCTTGGACATATCCACGCTGCTCGATAGACTGGATATACATCAGGCATATCCCGGAGGTGGGCTTATGGAGCAAGGGTCAGTATTCAAAAGTAACCGTAGCCAGGCGATTCGAATGCCCAAGGCAGTGGCTCTCCCTGACGACGTGACACGGGTGGATATCGTTGCGGTAGGCCGTACCCGAATCATTACCCCGGCAGGGGAAGCCTGGGACAGCTGGTTCGAGGGCGAGTCGGTGAGCGCGGACTTCATGAGTGAGCGGGATCAGCCTGCGGAACAAGAGCGTGAGGCGTTCTGATGCTCAAGTACATGTTGGACACGAACATCTGTATTTTCACCATCAAGAACAAACCGGAGAAGGTTCGGGAGGCGTTCAATCGTCAGCACGGTCGGCTGTGCATCAGTTCGGTGACCTTGATGGAGCTGATTTATGGCGCAGAAAAATCAGCGGCTCCCGAGAGAAACCTGTCTGTTATAGAGGGGTTTGTGGCACGCCTTGAAGTACTCGCTTATGACTACGAGGCCGCTATTCACAGTGGCCAGTTACGTGCCGAATTGGCCAGGGCAGGTACGCCAATAGGTCCTTATGATCAACTGATTGCTGGCCATGCCAGGTCTCAGGGATTGGTATTGGTGACCAACAATGTGCGCGAGTTTGAGCGAGTGCCAGGGCTGCGTATTGAAGATTGGCTCTAAGTACGGCTGCTTGTTGCGGAGGGCGGGTCAAGGCACTGATAGGGCGGCAAACCAGTATCAGTCTTCCTCCGGCGCCAGCATCCGGGTTTTCGGCGCGCCATTGGCGTTGTGCTGGTAGATCTCCCGGGGTTGGCCGTTGTCGTTGAAGAATACCTGGCCAATGCCCGCCGAGTTCCACAGCCGTTCGCCGGCCTCGCGATGTTCGGGGCTGTAGGGCACCACTCGCATTAGCCGGCGGCGGGTGAACCAGTTCAACGGCGAGCGTGGCGAATACAGCCAGCGATTGAGACGGTCGAACCATTCCAGCAGGGTCGGTGGAAACTCGTTCTTGATGCCGCTGCTGGTGATCTGCCAGATCTGCGGGCCGCCCTTGCGGTGGCGGATCAGCACTTCGTAGACGAAGGAATAGTGCACGTCGCCGGAGAGGATCACGTAGTTACCCGGGGTGCGCGAGTGGCGGAAAATATTCAGGATCACCTGGGCCGCGCCGCGGTGCGCCATCCAGTTTTCCGCGTCCACCAGCAGTGGGTGACCGCACCAGCTGAAGACCTTCTGCACCGTCTCGATCAGCTTGACGCCGAACACCGGCGCCGGGGACACGATGATCGCCGACGGGTGATCCAGCAGTTCATGTTGCAGCTCGCTCAGCGCTTCCCAGTCGAGCAGGCCCGAGGGCTGCGCCAGGTTGAATTCGCTGCGCCAGCGCCGGGTGCGGGTGTCCAGCACCACCAGCGCCGGGGTGGTGGGCAGGGTGTATTGCCATTGCTGGAAGCGCAGTAATTCGTCGATCAGGGTGTCCTGGGTGGCGCTGTCCAGGTAGAGCGCATCGCCCTGGGCCTCGGCGCTCAGGGCGCGGGTGTGTTGCAGCGGCGTGGCGAAGGCATCCGGATTGTTGCCCCAGCCCTGGCACAGCATGTAGGCGATCAGCGCGTTGCCGATGATGCGTTTGGAAAACGGGTGGCCATAGGCGGTTTCTTCCCACTGGGCGCTGAGGTTCCAGTCGTCGGTGATGTCGTGGTCGTCGAAGATCATCAGGCTCGGCAGGTGGGCGAACACCCGCGCCACGCCATCCAGGCCCTTGGCGAAAGCCTCGATCCGCAGTTGTTCGCGCTGGTAGCGCTGCTGTTCCTTGGCATCCAGCTGCGGCGGTCGTGGATCGATCAGGCGCCAGGGCAGCGGCGACCAGACCAGCAGGTACATGGCCATGACTTCGGCGAAGGTCACCAGGTGATTGTCGGCGCTGCTGCTGGTGAAGATCGGCTTCTTCACCCCGCCGAAGAAACGCTCGCGCAGGGTCTCGTTGCTTTTCAGCGCCGGCAGCAATTCGGCGCGTTTGTAATAGCTGGCGCGGTGCCGGTAAAGCGCGGCGCTGTCGCTCACCACCGCGCCCTCCAGATGTTCGCCGAACAAACCCAGGCGCTCGATCAGCGCATGAATCGCCCGCAGCATCGGCCCGGCCACATCGTCGGCGTACACTTGGTCGCCGGTCATCAGCAGCAGGGCAGGGCGTTGCTGCGGATCGGCTGTTTCCGCCAGCAGGCGATCGACGCAAAGCAAACCCTCGTCCGCCGAATGATGGGGCTTGCGGCAGGAGCCGTGGACCAACTGCTGGATGCGGCTGTGCAGGACAAAATCCGGCTGCTGCTTTTGCCCATAGAGCAGATGCGGCGCCCACTCGGCGATCCCCGAACTGGAGCCGTCGGCGTTGGCGATCAGCAGGTCGTAGTCGATGGGCACATCGCAAGGCAGGGGATTGTCCAGCGGCAGGTCGATCAGGTGGATAAACGCGTGCTGGCCTACCGGGATGACCTGGCACTGCTCGGCGCTGAGCGGGTAGTCGCGGACTTGCGCCTCGCTGCCTGCCTGCAACCGCAGCGTCAGCTCCAGCGCCCGCGAGCCCACCAGCCACAGCACCAGCCGCGTGGGTTCCAGGCGGCGCAGCAGAGGGCCGGCGAGGACGCAGGGCAAGTCGATGCTGGAAGCGGTCGATGGCGACGGTTGAGACATGCAGGTTCGAGGCTCTTGCGGCAAACGGAGGCGTGGATAGTACCGCAGCCGATGTCGAAGAATTGTCAGCGAGTGCTCGGGTTGTTTAAGGGGGCGCCGCACAGAGGGGGGAAGAACTGTGCGGTGCTCGTAGGGGGTTACGGGGTCTCGGGTTTATTGATTTCCCGAAGGAGATCGGCAACGGGTAATTGCAAGGTGTTGGAATAGTAGGCTTTGTAGCCATAGGCGGTGATGACGGCTTTGCAGGGGATACTTTGTTTGTTGGCTAAAAGCTCATTCAGTTTACTTTGGGAAAGAAAAGTATTGGATTGTCCATTGTTGGGCGTTTCGTTAAGTGGTAGTCGAGTCGTGAAGTTAAATGCTGATGTTGAAGTTTGAATAGCATCCTCTTTAATCAAGCCGGCGGCATAGTACATGGGGGTATGACCAACGGATAGGTCTTGGTCATCACCTAAGGCACAGATGAAAAACGCTGCAGCTATCCCGTCTCTTGCACTCTCACCGTAGAGATTTAGTAGTTTTACGTTCGAGTTGTAATGAATGGTGTACAGCGGAAGATCATCTTTTCGTTCGATAGAGAGGAAAGTCAGATCGGCGATTACTTTTCCATGATCTTTGGCGCAGGATGAGCAAATAGCAATTAATAGCAGGAGTAGTATTTTTTTCATTTGCTGAACTCCTTTGTAATGGACTCGAAAATCAGGTCGCAAGCGGACTTTCGACCTGCAATGGCCCCTGTGAACATGCCGAGTGCATTAGCATGGTTTGTATTCATGCTTACATTGAGGTCAGGCCCGCTGCTTATTAACCATTTTTCCCCAAAGTTAGCGACGCCATCCGATCTATCGGGATTGGAGGGTGTGGCTTTGATGTTTATCCACTGCTCGGCGACGGGAGTTGGTACTGATCCGTAAATATCTGATCCGAGCCATACCAGTGCACCCTCGCCTACAGGGTCGAGAGTGACCAGCATTTTGATGGTGTAGCCCCAATTGGCCATGATGCTGGTCAGGTGCCCGCTATTCCAACCACCCAGGCTGTGGCCGATTATATAGATAGGGCAAGACTTATACGGAATGATATTCAGCACATTTTTTTGAATATCTTTTTTTCCTCTGATTTCATTGTACCCCAGCCACTCAGACCGGTACTTGCCTTGTAGCTGGAGTTGTACCGCCCGGTCATCTAGAGGTCTCTTTGCCTCATTGATGTTGGCATAGGGACCAGAAAAATAATAACTTTCCTTGTCCCCTGCACCCCCGACAAAAAACACAATGGCCTTGGTGCTTTCGATAGGAATGACTTTGTCACTCTTGTCTTTTTTATCTGTAAGCGTGTGCTCGGCTTTCAACTTGACGGGTTTACCGATCGCCGAGGTAATGGTGTTGGCTTCCATGCGTCACTCTTCCAAAAACAACTTGATGCTTTCTGCAACATGCGAGCTGATTTCATGGGTGAAACCAGCGGCGTCCGAAACCCCATGCTCAAGGCGCCCATCGGCCCGTTGGATCACGTAAGCATGATTGGGCATCGGTTCGCCCGTTACATCGTTCACCAGCTTCAAGCGGTCGGTGAAGTTCACCGGCATGGGCAGGAGCCCGGAGAAGGGGGCGTTGACCACCGTGTCGCCAATGATGACGGTGCCGGAGCCTCCGACGATGATGTTGCCGTGCCCGCCGGTGCTGTCCAGCGTGGCGGCGTTCAAGCCATTGATGAAAACAGTGCAGGAAACCGCCCCGGTTATCGGGCTGCCGCAAGCTGATTGGTCACTCTTTCGAGCGGCGGCCAGGCCGTCGAAAACGACATTGGGCGAACCCGTGACGATAGGGTTGGTGCCGTGGCCGGGAAGCGGGCAGGCGGTTGGGTCGCTGACGCGGGCAGCGGGTTTGCCACTCATGATCGGTCCTTGAAGTGTTGCGAGTCATCCATTTGGGGCGCGCATGATGCAGTAGCCGAGCAGGTTCTTCAAATCTGAATGCCCATCATCGGATTCAACTTTTAATCGATGCTCAGGCGTATGCGTTTCGTTGCCAGGTGCAAAAAACCCTCCGTCGGAAACCGAGGGAGGGCTGCACGCAAGACATGGTGAAACTACCTGTTTTTAATTATCGCCGGTCGGAGTTTTGAGGACCCAGTGGTTTTCCCCGTTGGGTGTCGGAGTCATGGTGTTACCAATGCCGAACGAGCGAGTGGAGCTCGGATTGCCAACCGGGTACCAGATTCCACCTTGTGGGCATTTTTCGCCGACTTCGGCGGTTGCGCCTGCTTTGAGTGCCATGTGTATTTCTCTTTGAGTGCCACCAGGATTAGTGACCTCCGAACCTTGACACTGCGCTTTTTAAAAACAAACCAAGGCAGAGTTATCTTCCTTTTTATAGGCTCTATCTGATTGATCCTGATTGAAGTGGCTTACACATAGCCTCAGATGAGGCGCTCTGGCCCACTTTTTCGGCGGTGGTACCCAAGGTAGGCACTTCGCTCGCCCTCAAGCCGGAACCTTTTGTTGCTCGATATTCTGCATCAACACCTGCGGTTCCCCCTGCTTGATCACCCAGCGGATCAACTCGGTCACGCTGATGCGGTGTTGGCGTTCGACCCATTCCAGGCCTTCGGGGCTGTAGTGCTCGCTGTAGCGGCTGAGGGTCAGGTGCTGCTGGTCGTCTGACAAGCGTAGGCTAACTTCGCGGCATTGCAGGGAGGCGTCGCCGTGTTTGGCCACGCGTTGCAGCAGGACTAGGGCGTCGGTTTCAGAAGTCATCATGAGTTGCTCCTTCACAGCGGTTTTTCGCGGGGCTGGTGGCACCTTGCTTGCCTTCCTGCACGAAGGCGGCGCGGTGTTCGGCGTTCACGTCGCGCAGGGCGCTGTAGTAGTCGGGCATGGTTTTCAGGCTGTCGGTCAGCGGCAGCAGGGCGGCGCGGCCGTCCACTACGCCGCCGACCATGGCGACGGTGCCCAGGGTCTGCACGGTGTCGCTGTTGTCGCCGAAGGGGGAGACCACGAAGTTGAGGATCTTGCCCACGGAGTCGCGGCTGTTGTCGGTGCCCAGCAGCGGCAGTTCGACGATGGGGCCGTTGCCGATGCCCCACACGCCGAAGGTCTGGCCGAAGTCGGCGGTGTGGCGTGGGATGCCGAGCGGGTCCGAGACGTTGAACAGGCCGAGCACGCCGACCGTGGTGTTGACCGCAAAGCGCCCCAGGCTGTTGACCGAGCGCTGTGGGTTGCCTTGCAGCAGGTCGTTGATGAAGACCTTGGGCTCGCCGAAGTTGCTCGCGAAGTTGTGCACGCCCTGTTGCATGAAGTCGGGCAGGTGGCGGTAACCGCGGGCGACCGGTGCCAGTGCGTAGTCGTCGACGGCCTTGTTGAAGGCGAACACGCCACGGTTGACCGGCTCGGCGGGGTCATAGATCGGATAGTCGACCTTCGCGCAGGCGGTTTGGGTAGTGGGGCCCGGGCTGGTACAGCCCGCCAGGTAGGACAGGGACAGCAGCAGGGCGGTATGACGAGGCAGGCGGGCGGAACACAGGAATGAGCGCATGGGCGGCGGACCTTGGGAACAGGGAGGCCGATGCTGGCATGGGCGTTTTGCTTAAAGATGTCTGCTTTATTGCGGGGTTGTCGGTTTGTTACCGCGTTGAAATATATGACGGGCCGCGTCCAATGGTTTTGAATGACAGCTCATTCCGAGCTTGAGTGATACACACTGGTGAGCAGTCTGTTGATCGTGGACGACGACCTTGAGGTCCTCGCGCTGCTGAAGAAATTTTTTGTGCAACACGGCTACTCGGTGGAAGTCGCCACCGAGGGCGCTTCGCTGTGGGCGGCGCTGGAGCGGCAGGTGCCGGACCTGATCATTCTCGACCTGATGCTGCCGGGGGAAAACGGCCTGACCCTGTGCCAGCGCCTGCGCCAGCAGCACGCCGTGCCGGTGATCATGCTGACCGCCATGGGCGAATTGAGCGACCGCGTGGTGGGGTTGGAAATGGGCGCCGACGATTACCTGAGCAAGCCCTTCGATGCCCGCGAGTTGCTGGCCCGGGTGCGCGCGGTGCTGCGCCGGGCCGGGGAGAGTCGGTCGGTGACCGGGGAGGTGCCGCGTCCGTTGATCCGGTTCGCCGACTGGCAATTGGACCTGACCCGCCGCGAACTGCGCTCGCCGGACCAGGTGATGATCCCGCTGTCGGCGGGGGAGTTCGACCTGCTGCTGGTGTTCGTCGAGCATCCGCAACGCATCCTCACCCGCGAGCAGTTGCTCGACCTGGCGCGCGGGCAGGCCCATGACGCCTTCGACCGCAGCATCGATGTGCAGGTCAGTCGCCTGCGACGCAAGCTGGAGTTCGACACCAAGCGCCCGGCGATGATTCGCACGGTGCGCAATGGCGGCTATCTGTTCACCCCCAGCGTGACCCGCCAATGAGAGCAAGACACAGACCGGGCGGCCCGCGCGACACCATTGCCCGCTGGATCGCCCTGACCACCCTGATGGCGATGCTCACCGCGCTGGCCTTCAATGCGCTGTTCGTGCAGTTGGCCGGGGTCTGGGCCAAGCCGCCGTTGAGCGAATCCGGCCTGGTGGAAAAGATCGCGTCCATCAGCAATCTGATCGACGCTTCGGAGCCGGCGCAACGCGCGCGCCTGGCCGAGTCGGTCAGCGACCACGGCCTGAGCGTGACCTGGCACCCTACGCGACGGGATATCGAGGTACCGGTCGTCGATGAGCCGGAGTACCGCGAGGGGTCGACGAAACTCAAGCAGCTGCTCAGGCCGGGGGCCGGGCACATTGAAGCCTATCAGCCCAGCGACTGGCCGGAGCCGGGCGGACCTTATGCGTTGTTGATCCAGATGAGCGACGGCTCCTGGCTGATGTTCTCCTCGGTCTCGCGCAACTGGGGGCTGGATGAGGGGCCGCGTAACCTGATCGTGATCGGGCTGGTGTTGTTGTCCACCGTCCTGGTTGCCTTGATCGCCACCCGCCGCCTGGCCAGGCCCCTGCAGCAGTTCGCCCTGGGCGCGCGGCGCTTTGGCGTGGACTTTCGCGCACCGCCCATCGAGCCGGTCGGGCCCCACGAGATTCGCCAGGCGATCCTTGCGTTCAACGCCATGCAGGCCCAGCTGCAGCACTTCATCAAGGACCGCACGCAGATGCTTGCGGCGATCTCCCATGACCTGCGTACCCCCCTGACGCGCATGCGCCTGCGCGGCGAGTTCATCGAGGATCCCGAGCAGCAGCGCCGGCTGTTCCATGACGTCGACGAGATGCAGGCGATGATCAACTCGGCCCTGGATTTCTTCCGTGACGATGCGCGGCTGGAGGAGGCGACGTCCTTCGATCTGGCGGAACTGCTGCAAACCCTGGTCGACGATTACCGCGACCAGTCCATCGACATCGCGTTCAGCGGCCCGCCGCGCCTGGTGTATTTCGGCCGCCCGCTGGGGCTCAAGCGGGTCATGAGCAACCTGCTGGAAAACGCCATCAAATATGGCAGCGAACCGGCGATTGAAGTGCTGGCGGATGCCGAGCAGGTGAAAGTCTGCGTGCTGGATCGCGGGCCGGGGATTCCCGTCGAGTGGCAGGAACAGGTGTTCGAGCCGTTCTTCCGCATGGAAAGCTCGCGCAACCGCAACACCGGCGGTGTCGGCCTGGGGCTTTCCGCGGCGCGGGCGATCGTGCTGGAGCACGGTGGCGAACTGCGCTTGCGCAACCGTGACGGTGGCGGGTTGCAGGCCTGTGTGCTGTTGCCGGTGCAGGGGATCTAGCTGGCTGGCCCCGCTTCAGGATCCTTCAGCGATCCTGGAGCGGGGCCTTCTTCAAGGCTGGCTGCCTAGGCGAGTGTCGCCTGCGGATTGCGCACCGGCTCCGCGGCCGCTTCGTTGTACACCCGCTCGTCTTCTTCCATGACCCGCGACGCCCGGCCGACCAGCACTGGGTCGGGTTGATGGGCCACACGCAGGTTCTTGCCCGGATAGTCGAGGGAGTGCAGAAAGTGGCGGATGCAGTTGATCCGCGCGCGCTTCTTGTCGTCCGACTTGATCACTGTCCAGGGCGCATCGGCGGTGTCGGTGTGGAAGAACATCGCCTGTTTGGCGGCGGTGTATTCGTCCCACTTGTCCAGCGACTTGATGTCGATGGGCGAGAGCTTCCAGTGCTTGAGCGGGTCGTCGCGGCGCGAAATGAAGCGGCGCAGTTGCTCATCGCGATTGACCGAGAACCAGTACTTGAACAGCAGGATGCCGCTGTTGCACAGCATGCGTTCCAGCTCGGGCGTCTGGCGCATGAACTCCAGGTATTGCAGGGGCGAGCAGAAATCCATGACCCGCTCGACCCCGGCGCGGTTGTACCAGGAGCGGTCGAAGAACACCATTTCCCCGGCGGTGGGCAGGTGTTGGATGTAGCGTTGGAAATACCACTGGCCCTGTTCCTGCTCGCTGGGCTTTTCCAGGGCGACGATCCGCGCGCCTCGCGGGTTCAGGTGCTCCATGAAGCGCTTGATGGTGCCGCCCTTGCCCGCGGCATCGCGCCCCTCGAACAGCACCACGATGCGCTGCCCGGTTTCCTTGACCCAGCTTTGCACCTTGAGCAGTTCGATCTGCAATTCCTGCTTGGCCTTTTCATATTCGGCGCGGCGCATGCGGCTGCGGTACGGGTAACTGGCCGGCAGCTTGGCGGTGGAACTGTCTTCATTACTACCATGGGGCGCGCTGGCCACCTGCAGGGCGATCGGCTGCTGGCTGATGGCGCTGATTTCCGCCTCGGCGGTTTTGGCCGCGGCAGGTTTACTGGCCGCACGAGGCCGGCGCGGGCGTGGGGTGGCGGGCTTGCGTGGGGCGCTTTTGCTGCTGGCCGTGACGGTGGGTTTGGGTGTGGCTTTTTCGGGAAGAGGGTTGGGAAGGGGACGCGCGGTGGATTCTTCGCTCATATCGGGCCTGTCTGATCGCTCCAATGTCTTTCAGACAGTCTATGGCGCACAAGTCAGGGCTTCTTGATGCGTATCAAGGAAGCTTTTGAGCGGGTCTGCATTGGTGCTTTCAGTCGTCCGTAGGAGCGAGGCTTGGCCGCGAACCAGGCGCTGCGCAGTGTCAGCCAATTCACGTTTTCGTTCATCGCGAGCAAGCTTCGCTCTTACAGAATCCTGGCGCGCGGGGGCTGTGGCACTTTTCTGCAGGCGAAAAAAAAGACCTTGAATTTCAAGGTCTTTTTTAAGTTTGGTGCCGAGGGAGACTCGTGTGTCCTATATACCCTGAGCCTTTCAGCCTATTTTCAGATTCAGGGATACAAGTAGGGATACACGCTGCTTTCTGTTGGGCGACCTTCTTAATCAGGTACTGCTACGATTGAGGCAGCAGGAGGCTAACAAAAAGGATAATTATGTGCACAGATTTTGAAGATGACCTTCTTGCAAATGGTCGTACTTTGACTCCCGACACGCTTACCATTGAGCAGCGAGCGGACTGCAGGAGGAAATCCGAAACGTGACCGTCACGAAGTAGTCCGAAGAGGTGATCTTTCCACCTGGGGAGGTGTAATGCGCGATGGCACCGCAATAAATGATTTTACGCAGTTGCAGAAGATATATGCACAAGTTCGATTGGGCTAGAAAAATGTGCGAGTCGAAGGAGCAGTGGATATGCGATTCCCTAAGCATTGGTAGTAAAGATTTCAGATGCACATTGGTTTTGCCAGTGGTTAATTGTATTTGTATGAAAAAATAGTGGGGTACGTATCGAGTTTGCAGAGTTGAAATAACCTGCGTGCTCGTACGAGTTTTTATCGACTACCAATAAGAGTACGGAGCCAATATGTCACAGCCGCCAATTATCACCGCGCAAGGGCAAGTATCAAGCGGGGTCGATCAATTTACTCATGCCTTAACTGCGTATTTGAATCACCTAGGGTTGCCGACTGAAAATGTATTGGTCCCAGTACATGAGCGACAAAAGGTCATTAATAATTTGCCCGATGTTGTAAATACAATAGAGTATGCTAGGAGAGGGCAGTCTCTCTATATATCAAAGTTCATCGCCGCGTGCGGTGCGGGGTTGTTCGACGCTGCGCTTAACTTTATATGGGATGAAACAGTTGTAAGTCTGCGTAAAAAAGTCGCTAGATTTGATCTGGATTACTTTTTTGATAGTGTCGTTACTGATACCGTGCGGAGAGCTAAGTTAAAAAGTGAAGAGGACCTAGTGAAGATTGATGAGTGGGAGCTTGTTCGAGGCTGTCATTTAACAGGGGTTCTTTCTGATATAGGTTATCGCCATCTTGATTACATTCGAGATATGCGCAACTGGGCGAGCGCTGCACATCCGAATCAAAATGACCTGTCTGGGTTGCAGTTGGTTTCTTGGCTTGAAACATGTATTCGTGAAGTTATTGCTAAGGAGCCCGAAGGTCCAGCAATAGAAGTAAAGCGATTTTTACATAGCATTCGAAATGCTGTGCTTGGCGAGCAGGATGCGCAACACATACGGGCAGGTATGGAGCATCTGCCCGTAGATATTGTCAAATCACTTCTACGAACTATCTTCGGAATGTATACGTCCGAAACCACCTCAATTCAGATAAAGTCAAATATAAAGCTAGTAGCGCAAAAGTGTTGGGCTTTGGCGCAAGACGACTCTCGATTTGAGTGCGGATTACGTTTCGCAACTTTCGCCGCAAACGGTGAGACCGCGAGACGTACTCTCGCTCATGAGTTTCTTGCGGGCGTTAACGGTTTGGGTTACTTGCCGCCAGATAATCTGGCGGTAGAGCTTTCCGAAGCTATCACTGCCTTATTTAATGCTCATAATGGCTATAATAATTTTCACAATGAACCGGTACATGCTAGAAATTTAGTTTCCTATATACCAAATAATGGGAGGATTCCTGAAAGCGTTAGGTTGCGATATGTAAAGACCATCGTTATGGCGTCGATTGGTAATGGGTACGGAGTATCGGAAATGGCTCTGCCCCACTATAGGGTAATGATCTCTAGTTTCTCAGAGGATGAGCACAAAGAGTTCGTGCGACTTCTGCTTGAGCGAGATTTCTCGGCAAGGCTCTCGCTCCGATCTTGTGCGCCAAATTTTCGGCAGTTAGCTCAATCATTTATTCCTCTGACGACTAATCAGATTACCCTCGCAGCTCTGAATATGATCGGGGTCAGTACTGATCCGCAGATTCCGAATTTAGGGAAGGATAGTGGTTATCTAAGGATTATTAACTCGTTCTGAAGTTGACGGCTTCATCTAAGTCTCACTGGGTGGTTTTTTGATTGGTGATGAGTTCGCTAAATATTGGTGTTGGAGGATATTGATTGCCTAGCTTTTATTCTGAACGGACGGCCGAATATACGTTGATCCCGAAGTTCATTGAGGTTCTCAAGCCGTTAGGTGCGGTGATCCCAATATTTTTTACAAGAGGGCGAGAAAACACGAATGTTTCTCTCCAAACTTTGAAGGCGGATGGTTTTCATTTGGTAGCGTTTTTCTCGCGACGACCGAAAATAGAAAGACCTGGAAGTCTTTGTGTCGAAGGGAAAATTAACAAGAGCCTTTTCAGAGTAGCCCGATGCGCATCAAGTTTTGGCATTTCGACGTTTTGCGGAATGTCACTGACTAACAATATATTTGGGCAGGCCGATGCGCAATCCATCTGGCTTGATATCAGTAGCACAGATATTGAAGAGGATATTCTATTTTCCGTCGATATCAGAAATTGTGCAGACTCCCCGGATCTACATAAACAAGTAACGCCTGTGAGCCATTCAGATATTGTCTCTCGTGTAGCGAGCAGCAAGATTCTGAGTTGGGAGGAGATCGTCTACATCATGACTGAGTTACCGAAACAGGCTGACAACTCTACTCCGGGACGTTTTATGTTTCTCTCGCAAATGTGGCGATTGAGGCCTGTTTACTTTGCTATTCGTCGAGCTCCCTCGTCCTCGCTTTACAGCATTTGACCGGCTATGGGGTCTGTTGACCCGCGGGAGAGAGAAACCTGCCTAAGTTGCGGTGCCGACGCGTAGGAAATTTCAGTGGTTGCTCGCGGCCAATCCGCGTGATTAAGTAGCGCTGTAGCCGCTCGATGACGGGATGGCTTCAGGGCAAGGCAGAGGACTTGTGAATGGAATCAGCAAGTGCGTCAAACACCTCTTGGCTCGGTGCGACATTGGCCATATCCGCGTTCATTTTCGGATTGGTTGGGGTTGCGGCTCTTGTTTGGCAGGATAAAACAATTCTTTTAGCTATAGCAGCCGGAGCCTCCTTTACCCTGGCGGTTGGGCTGTGGGTAATCACACACAAACAAAGTAAGCGCATCAGTGAACTGGAAATCGATCTAAAGGAGTCAAGGCGCCAGGCAGGAGAATGGAGTGCCACATCCAACAGTATTTCCGTGGCGATACGCTCCATGTATGAGCTAGCTGCCTTAACGCCGGAGGCTCCTGCTCGTCGAGTAAGACCCCGCAATCAGGATGATCAAAATGATAACGAGTAATGATCTTGACAGCATCAAGTATCTTCCATGCCTTAGATCAAGGAGGGCGGAACTTCGCGGGTATAGGGAACTTAGACAATCTACGAAGGATGATTTAATTCCGCTAATTTCTCTTGGGAAGCTCGGGGCAACATCCGGTGTTCAGCAAGTTTTAGATGCGGTAAAAAATATTGTTCCTCGTGCTTTTATAGATATCAATTCGAATAACCACCAGCACTGTGCGAATTTTTCAGATTATCTTGATTCTGCGGGAAGTTATGCCGCATGGAGAGATCTTTTTAACGGCAGTGAGAACTACATTCCAACAGCAGTGTTGGAGCAAGGTGGTAATGTTCGATCGTTTATTCGGCAAGTAATTGAAATAGAAAGGCGGCATGGCGTTGTAGCTATTCGTTCGAGAAATGGTGCGCACGATTTACCTGCCTTACAAGCGGCGATCTCTGCTGTTGATGACGTAAACAATATTCTGTTCGTATTGGATTTTGGTTATATCAGAGGCGCAATTGCACCACGAGAGTCTGAAGCTAGGCGTCTAATCTCTGCTTTAAGGACTATAGATCCTGTGGCGCGTGTTGCTGTCGTCGGATCCTCATATCCTCGCTCTGTCGCTGCCTATGGTGAAGAAAGCGGTGTGTTAGAAATCGAAGAGCGGGAGCTTCATGCACAGATTGGTGGAGATCGTGTAGCAATTTACGGCGACCATTCATCAATATTTTCAGAGCCGTTTGAGCCTAGTATAAGTAGATACGTGCCAAGAATTGATTACTGCCTGGAAGATTCATGGATTTATCGTCGGTATCGAGAGAGCGCTGGCGGATACGTGCAATGCGCGAGATCAATAATTCAGTCTCCCGATTGGGATCCAGCATTTACCCAGCTCTCATGGGGAGCCGCTAAAATTCAAGAAACAAGCGTCAGCGTACCTGCAGGTTTCGCGGCACCAGCAAACTGGATTGCTGCGAGAGTAAACATGCATATAGAACGTCAACACATTGCATCTCAAGTTAATGATGATGATGATTTTGATATCGATATTTAGCGGCGAGATCTTGCTATTACAGGTCCCGAAGGAGCATTTATAAGGTCCGGATGTTCTGTCGGAATCTTCGGGTACTTTGTTAAATCGTGCGCTTCAATGGTGAGGGCGGTTGGTAGCTTAGAACCAACTGTCCTTCTCAGTGCAGGTATAGCGTCATAAGATCCTGTCTTCTCGCGCTGGTGTAAGAAACGGAGGTGAACTTCCTTGAAGCGTGTTTTTATTGCAGTACGAGCGCCGTCAGCCAGTATCTTGGTCGGTAATTTTTTTGCGAGCTCGACTAATTCAATTCTGCGGTTTGCTTTCTGATGCTTTATGCCATTGGCGGTCAAAAGGCGACGCAACTCAGTAACCGTTATTAAGCTTATAGAAGCATCAGGAGATATTGATTGCGCCCGAGGACGAATTTTTTCAGTTATTTCGCCATTATCTGACGCAATCCATAGGCCGACACCGTTCACATTTTCAATAAGTTCTAAAGCTCGTTTTTCGAATTTTTTTGCTACTACGAGAACAAATTTTTCGAAATGCCGGGAAAAAGACTCTATCTGTGCGGGAAGCCTAGCAAGGGAGTCTCTCTCAGACTTCAGTTCAAATCCCCAAAGGCGACCATTTGCAAGAACGATATCGGTTCTATGCGTCCAATTATCTACCGTTAGTTCTGAAACCAATACAGAGTTTTCATCCAAAACTCCGGAATTTATTAAACGGTCAATAACTGCAGCTTTGAGAAGTGCCTCCGCGCTTATATCAGAGCTCATATATCCCTCCGCCATACATCGTGGACTAGCCTTTTGCGCCGGGCTGCACTCTATAGGAAGCTTTACCATGGTGGAAGGGGCCTCTTCGGTTATCCGATCAATGAAGCGCAGGCTCATCAGTAGGCTAGCTTCGTTCTGAAATTCTTCAAAGGCTATCGAGTTACGACGAGAGGAGAGATACCGGCTATGCGATTCGACATCGTGTTTTGATTAACTGGTGTCGTTATTCTTGAGCAAAGGAGTCATAGCGACGCAGGGGAAGCGGGAGCTCATAATAGGTGGATAAAAAGACGGACATCCCTGCAGAAATCTCAGCTAGAGGAAACCTGCGAGTACGGTGACCCGTGTAGGGGGCCCCCCTCCGGGAGGACCCATAAATTCTCTGGTAGAGGAGGGGAGCATGCTCCGGCGAGCCAGGGTATGACCTTGGAGCTTCGCAGCGATCTGCCGCGTTAGTTTCCGCTGAGGGTTTAGCCCTCGAGTGGGGCCAGGGGAGCGCTAATCCACTGATGAATAAATATAGGTGTTCCATGTGTTCCATGTGTTCCAGAACACCTAGAGGCCAAGCAATACAAGGCTTTCAGAGGTGGAACACAAGAAAAGAAGAACCGGAACACCGCCTGCATGGAACACGTTTGGTGTTCCGCGAGTGTTGTTCCGGTTTGATGTAGATCACCGCCTATGACGATGACAGGTGCATGAATTACGCTGCTAGAATTTGCTCTACAGCGATCCCTGATGCTTTGTCACTTACTGTACGTTCGCTGATGAACTTAGGGCCTATGGGAGCCTGTAGAGGCACATATAGATCATGCAGTGAACTATTCCACCCCAGCGCTTTCCGAGTGGCGTGTAGCTGTGCTGCGACATTTACAAGTTCCTGTGCGGTTTTGTCCAGGCGGTCGGCCAGCAAGAAACGAGCTGCTCGTAGTTGGTCGTTGTGGAGATCAGCTAAAAGTCGATTTGTTTTGGCGATTGCTTCATCCAGCTTTTCAACCTCAATCGTCAACGCGCTCACAACGGTCGCAACTCCGCGCTTGCCTCGGGTTGCCTGCGTCACTTCCTCAGAGGCGAGTTTGAGTGCTTTCTCTGCGCGCTGTTCTGCTGCCTCGTCTCCATCGCTCAATGCGCTGGCATACGCGGCTGCGGCGCGCTGCTCCGCAGACTGAGCTTTTTCAATTTGGTTTCTTTTGTCGTTTTCCAGCCTCTCCAGTTTACTTAATACTTTGGCGCGCTTGTCCTGTAGCTTTCGAAGCTCAGCTTGAGCTTGTCCGCTATCCTTTTGCGCCTTTTTGATATTTTCAGTTGCGAATTGAACACCGTCTTCCCACTCAATCAGCACTTGTAAACGCTTGATTTCGGCGATGTGTCCTTCGATCTTCGATTTCATGTTGTTGTGAGCACTAGTCGTCTCATGTGGATATTGGGCTCGATTGAGGCGAGACATTTCAAACCGCGCTATGGACTCCTTGGCCGCGGCGGCGAGAGCTGGGAGCTGCTTTTTGAGTTGTTCCACTTCGGTTTGGTGCCGCTTGAGTTGCTTCTTGTATTCGCTCATTGATCGTTTTCCATTGGAGAATTGGAGGGTTCATTCGAGTTGGTGTGGGCAGGCCAGGCCCAAAGCTGCCGGCTGTTCCTCTCTATGTTCCTAAGCATCACGCTGCTTCGGTTTCAGAGGAGAGGAGTGCATTGGCATGCACCACATAGGCTCTCGTTTTGGCGAGTCCAGGTAGTCGCACCGATTGCGCAGCACGGCCCTCGGCGCTGGCTTCCAAAATCCCGCGCTCGATCAGTTCCCGATTGACCAGGGTGAGGCTCATGCCTTTGAACACCTCAGCCCTCCACGCAGTAGGCAAGAAGTAGTAGGTGATTAGCGTGTAAACGCCATCGCCCATACCGTGCTCAACCGTGCGCCGGAAGCCGAGTCGGTCTGTGGTTCGTGGTGCGTGATCGTCGGTTTTGGCAGCAAGACCGTCCCAGCGGGTGAAGCGGCTTTCACCGAATCGCTCGATGACCTGCTGCAATCGACTCACAATGGCGTCACCTTCCATGTTCCCAGCGCCGCCGCGCTCTTCGAGCCAAGCATTGAGGCAAATCAGCGCCGCTGTGGTTGCGGTGCCTTCAGGCCAGCCTGTTACGCCAAGTGCTGTCGCCAGTTCACCAGCTGCAGCGGCAAGACCGAAGCGAGCAGCGGCACGATGCGCCTGACCGCTGGCGGAAGCAGGAAGCGCCTTGGCGATAAAGCGCTCTACCGTGCGCCGCAGCATGGCTGTCCAGCCGAGCATTTCACCGGGCTTGCACAGCGCTGACAGGAACGCGGTAAGCGGCGTACCGTAGTACTTGCCTACGCGTGCTTTGAGCGCGTCCGACAGCGCGGCGGCATCTTCGAACCCGTTCAGCACGTCGAACATGCCCAGCCCTTTGCTCGCATCCGCAGGTACGGCCAACATGCGGATCTCCATCCCCGCCTTTAGCTCTTTGTTCGCATCAGCCATGTGTTGCGCCAGTGTCTTCTCGCCAGTCGAGAGAAACAGCAAACGCCACTCTTGTACTTGACGGCCTGCTTGCCCTCGATCATTGGCGCGAGCTTTGCCCGTGCCGTTGCCGAGCATGTACACCGTCTCTCCGATGATGCGCGAATCACACATACCGATTTCGTCGAGCACCAAAACACCGTCGGAATGCGCGGCGGCAATTGACTCCAATGCGTTGTCGGTAGAGCGCCACGACCGGACCAATCTCGGCCCGCCGTAGACCGACGCGGCAACTTGTAGGTGAGTCGTCTTGCCGCCGGAGCTGTCGCCATACAGATGGAAGCCACCTGATTCATGCCCTAACAAGTGGAGCAGCGGCCCGGCAAAGGCCACGCTGACAACAAACGCTAAGCGGTGATTGCCGACGCAAAGCGCTCCGATTTGCTGTTGCCATTGCTTCAGGGTGCCGGCCTCACTGATGGGAGGAAGCTGCGCCCCAGCGTCGCAAAAGAACAGATGCTCATGGCTATTGCCGATCTGCTGATCGGGTAGCAGGTATGCAGGTCCATGCCATCCAAGGCGAGTGACCAAGCGCGCCCGCTCGTTGCTGTCGAAACCTTGCAGGTAACTCTGAAGATCGTTGCGCGCATTGCGGCCAGAACGCGTTCCAGGCAAGCGCAACCCCATATCCACCAGCGGCCCCAAGACGTCCTTGCCGAAGTCGCCGGTCATGTTGCGAGCGGGAATGTTCCAGCGCTTTTTAGCGCCGTCCGGGTCATCGAATTCGACCAACAAACCCCAGTTGTGACCCTTGTCATCGCGAGTACGGGCGAGAATCTCCAAGGAGGAACACACAGGACGCGACTCACCATCATCGCCGGTATAAAACACGCCTTCGGGGGCCAATCGAAAACCACCGGGCAGTAAATCGGTTTTCGATTTTGCCGGTTGTTTGGCTGCTGTTTTGGGCTCCGCAGCTTCGTCGGATTGCTCGTCGGCGAGGGAGACGAAAAACTCACCGCTGCGCTCCAATTCGGCGACGTGTGCTGCCGTCCAACCTTTACCCAGCGCGTCGGCGGCATCGTCCCCGTCGTCCCATTTGCCACCTTTGGCAAACGATGCTCGATCGTCCTTCAAGGTGGGCTTGCGTTTGAATATATTGAGCTCAACGAACCGGACCGATTCGGCGCCGATCTCGTACAGCTTTTTGGCGACGTCTTCCATGCACGACTTGCCGCTACTGTCGTTGTCCGGCCAAAGCACAACCGGACGCCCCTTGAGCGGTGTCAGGTCAGCCTTGTGCCAAGAGTTGGACCCGTTCGGCCAGCACGTCGCCACATAGTCCGGCATCAACTCGCCTGCCGCGTCGGCGGCTTTTTCGCCTTCACACAATACGACAGGTGCGGTATCGCGCAGTGCCAGTTCTTCCAGGCGCAGGAGCGGACGCGGGTCAGGCAATCCCTGCCAGCGCCATTGCGTGGTTTCGCTGTTGGAGCGCTGGCACCAAGTCAGTGGAGCGAAGACCTTTTTGGGCTTGCCGTCTTCATCTGGACCGAGATCGAAGCGGTAAAGAGCCATGAGCGGCTGACCGCTAGCGTCGCGGTAGATCCAGACTTTCGAGGGGGCGCCGTGATCTCGATGGCGGACCGGGCATCGCTTCATGGCTTCCGCCGGGATCGGCTGTATGGCGGTCCATATTGGCGCTTTGGTTTTGCCTTGAGCGGGAGCCGATTGCGCCGCACCGACGCTTACGCTCAGCAGTTCGGTCAGCTTCGCGCACGCCTCGACATCGGTGCCGCCGTCCAAGTAGCGGACTAAATCAATCAGGTCGCCGCCCTTGTCTCCAGTAGCAAAGTCAGCCCAGGTGCCTTTGTTCAAATTGACCTTGAGCGAGCCGGCGCGCTTGTCGGTGCGAGTCGGATTGGGCGCGGTGTATTCCTTGCCACCGTCCACACGCTTTCCGTTGGGCAACCAGTGCGCGAGGACACGTGCAATGTCCTTCAGCGAGGCGGCTTTTACGTCGGCGAAGCTCGGACGCTTCGCTTTACTGTTCTGGCGCTGGCTCATGTGTCGGCCCTCGGTAGGAACAGCGTGGCAGACACGTCATCGAGTAGCGCTTTCGCCATTTCACCCAAGTACAGGGCAGGCCAACTAAAGCGCTCGTCTTGATCACTCATGGCAGCATCGCGGCTGAGCTGGTTAACGTGCTCTTGGAGTTGCGAAGCGATCTCCAGCGCGTCTTCGAGCGGTATGCCTGCGTTCACCCGAAAAAGCTTCAAGCCTCGGGCATTTGCGAGTGAAAAATCCGTGCGGCCAATCGTGGTCAATGCGCTCATAGCGCACCGCCTTTCTGATCCGCAGGGACAGAAGTGTTATCGCCGTGCATAGCAAGGGTTTTGATCAGGCCAAGAGTGCCGCGAACATCCCAAATGACGGCAGCGATAACACGGTTGGATAGGCGTGACTCACCTTCAAAATGGTCTTCGAGCAACGTCAGCACCGAGTCGGCGCGCTCAATTGCGCAGGCGATGGCGTCAATCGGTACACCGGCTCCGGCGCGCTGGCTGACGCTGAGAATGTCTTCGGGCAGGGCAAAGCTCAGGGGGTTGTTCATTGGGCACCGCCTGCGGCTTCGAGAGCGCGAGCTTTGGCCATATGTACGTTGTAGCGGGCGAGACGTGTGGCAAGACTGGAGTTGGCGTGTAGAGCGGCGAGAGCCATTGCACGGTGTGCAGCGGCGCGATTTTTGGACGGAATGAGGGCGGGCATAGGTGTAGCTCCAAGTTTGAAGATGGAGCTGCCACTGATCGTCGCCAAACGATTTAAGGTGGCAGCTGTGCGCAGGTTGGCGAACCGGGAACTTGGAACCCGGCAGACCCGAAGGTCTCCCACGCACAGCTGCCATAACACGAAACGGCGGGCACAAAAAAAGCGCCTGCTGTCGTATGGGGCGCCTGTGCGCCAAGTATCTCGGGTCGCCAAACCCGGTCGCTGAATTTGCAGCGACTGCGGCAGGATAACTCCGAGTTTTTACGAGCGCAACCGGCACGAAGCCTTGCGCATTTTTTTGATGCGACATAAATTGACCGGGCATACAGATTGACCTCAAACGCCCCCGGTTGCCGCCGGGGGCGTTTTCGTTTCAGGCGTGGGCTTCCCAGCGCAGATTAAGCAAGGGTAGGAAGCCGTCATTGAGCATGGAGCGGGCGTCTTCATAGGCCTCTGTTTGCTGGCCTTCGTCGACGATCACCACACCGACCTTTTCGCAATGAAGAGCGAGAGCGCACCAGGTGCCATCGGCCCAACTAAGTACGCTGACCACACGCCCCTGTTTGTCCTGCTGGCTGCGATAGCGCTCGAGGCGCTGCATGGTGGCGGACGAAAAGCCGATCCTGCGTAGCACTGAAAAGGGATGCATCAAGGCTTGATTGGCAATCGAATGGCTCACGCTGCCTCCTGCAAGTTGGCGAACAAAGGAGACGGGGTTTCACCCTTGAGCCACGCGAGGATCTTGCTGTCCTCGGCGCAGCGGCGACGGTGCTGCTCGGCGAGCGCATTCCGTCGCTCGACCAGGCACTCTTCCATGTATTGGCTGAGGTCGGACGTGATTCGCAGGTCTGTGTAGAGCCGTTCATTGATGACCTTTTCTTGCTCAATGTCCTTCTCAACAAACTGGCTCCAAACTTGGGGATCGTTCGAGTAGCCATCCTTTTGATCGATCAGCCAGTAGGTGACCCAGTTGTTCAGCGCGAATTGACTCAGCCCAGCACGACGACCCTCTTTCATCGCGAAATGACCATGGCCGTGGATGCTGGAAAACTCGCGGCGAATGGCGTGCTTGTGGATGATCTCCGGCAGTTCCCAAGGGTTGGGCGTGATTGGCAAAACGAGGCCGTCAGGATTGAAAAAGAACGCCTCTTTCTCCTCACCGTTCCAGCTCACACCGGCGATGGTGCGGTGACGCCAATTGATGCCGCCTTGAGCGTAAAGCTGAAAGCCGATGCTGTAGGAGTCGTGGAAGGGGCCTTTGAATGGGCAGTAGTTACGCTTCATGCGGCCACCTCATCACGGGCTTCAATGCGACCGCGTGCCCAAGCTTGAACTTCCGACAAAACCCAGGCGACCGGGGCGCCGCGAGCGTTGCTGTTGGTGAGTTTTACGGTTTTAGGAAAACCACTTACAGGCTCATTCATCAGCTTGTAGATCGTGGGGCGCGCCAGACCGACGATGGTCATGACCTCGCCAATGCGGATGAGCGTCAGCGATGGATCGATTGGCGTGGAGTCGTTTGCAGAGGAGTGGAGGCGAGAGGTTTTCATTACTCGCTCCTCGCGCTTGCTGCAGTGCTATGCGTGCGGCTTTCGAGCCACGCCGACACATCCTTAAGCCGATAGCGCACGCGGCTTCCGACTTTTACATACGGCAGCGGATTGCGGCGCGAACTGCGCCAGGCGGCGAGTGTGCGATGCGACAGGCCCAGTGCGGCGGCCACTTGATCGGGAGTGAGCAGATCAGTAGCGGAAGGAGAAAGCGGGAGGATGGATTGAAGTGTTGCGACAGTCATTAAGCGTTTCCTGTAGTCGTGGAGAGTTACAGGGCCAACGCTAAATTAGGGAAAGGAAATGAACGGTGGTTCACTTCCCTTTTCAATAACATTACGGTGTTAGGGTTGGTTAAAAAATGCTGCTGCTGTGAGGTTAGACCAACTCGCGCTCAAGCCGGGGCGGCCAGGACGTCCTGCGCGCCCGCCCTTTCCTGGACGACCACCTCGACCTGCTTTTCCTGGTCGACCAGCGCGCCCGGGTTTACCAGGACCACCATTGGCATGTTCAGTGAATAGCAGGGCACGTCCATTGGGGTCATAAATCCAGCCATTAACGAACCAACCTAAATGCCTTCCGGGGAAGGAGTAAATAGACGCCTCATGGATATATGCAATAGGCTGGCCGCCAAATGTGTAAAGATGTTCACCGTCTTGACAGTAGCAGTATGGTTGGCCGTTGCTGTCGTAGAAAGTAAGTTCCATACAATCCCTCGTACTATGGTTGATGAGGTTGCTTTAGTACATTGATAGTAAGCGATGCCGGTAGTTCGGTCTATTTGACGGTTGGACGAGTATCATCCTAGATACTGTGCTAAAAATTGCTCTACTTCTTTAATCATAGAGCGTACATCGTCCGCAGAAAATTCAGAGGGTTTCCCGTGTGCCGCATTATTTCTAATGTCGGCGAGCGCGGTAATCCTTTTCTGCTGAAGTTTATTATAGGTACCAGCCTTGGCTAGGTCAGCGTTCATCTTGTCGAGCTTGCCATGCTCAACAGCACTTCTATCGCATAATTCTCTAAGTCCGGTTTCAAGGACGACCCCCGCGATGACGGCTGCTGCAACGTGATAGCCGCTTGTCAAGAGCTCTTCCGCTTGCTCCAATTCATTGTCGAAAACCTCAGCCTGGACTAAGGATTTAATAGACGTCAAATGGCCGCCCTCAAAGTCATCTTTTGCGGCCCCCAAAACAGCTCGGGTACGTTTCAATGCATTGTAATAACCATCACCTAAACCGTTTAACTTTTCTGAATGAGTAAATTCGATGAAATGCTGTGAAGTTTCACCGCAAACTTGAATTATTATGTTTTTTGCTTTTACACGCCAAGATAGAAGGGCGTCGTGGTCGATTCGCCATCCATCACCAAAATCGCTGGCAACTTTGACTTTAGCTGTTTCTATTGCATCTACTTCGTTCATCAAGCTTTCAAATCTTTCAGAGATTTTTTTGTTCAAAGTGGATTCCTTTCTTTAGATGCCAAGGTAAGCGTGCAGCATTTGTGGATAATTTAGCAGTAGTTTATGTCAGGAGGGCAGTCCCCTGTGCGTGTGTGATTCTTAAGCCCATACATTACGGCCTAAAAATGACGGTTTTTGAGAAGAAACGACGAGATCTAGACAAGCGCAACGTGGGGCTATGGTTGGCGAGCCTGTCCGAAAAGGACTCGCCTCTTGTGATTGGTAGCTATGCCTTCGGGGGCGCTCGCTGTTTAGCTAGTCAAATCGCCTGTAACCAGCACCAAGTTGAATGCAGATGACAGGTAATGTCGATTTGAATCTGGAAGCGCTGCGCTGCATTTAAGAAAGCACACGGTTTGCGACTAAAATATTGCGGATTTGTTTTGTGGAAAGCTTGGTGGTACCGCTCGGTGACTTAAGTGCAGAATCGGTGCCTGCAATAATGCCAACGATCTCTCTTTCTGATCGACCATCACTGAGCAGGCGCTTGGCGTGGGAGCAAATGCTCTCATTGCGATCTATCGTGGCTTCACGGCGTATGGCTGCCGAGCTGCTGCCCGCTTTGCGCGCAGTTGCACTAATCCGGATCTTATCTGCGCTGCTCAAAAGCGGAGAGGCGTAGACGTTCGCCAAGGTCATGTAATACCGGGCTGTACCCATCAAGTCAGCGGCCGCCTCACGTGCTTCGATTTCCAGATGAGGTTGCTCGTGACGTACCTCTTCCACAAGCTCCATAAAATCGTCTGACGCATCTGCAATCAGAGCCGCTAGATTCTCAAAGTCTCCCGCACATAGATCCTTGTCGAAGCCACTCAACCATCTCTCTAGTGTCTCAATGACACGGCAAGCGCGATCAATCGCCAGCGCGGCAATGTACTGGCTATCAGTGATAGCCAAGTTCGACGATTCCCCTACTGCCCAGTGGATGCATCGAGGCAATTCGTCCCCGGAGCGTTCAAATTGTTGGCGTATGTTGTAGGAGAGCCGCCTTACATTGGCCAGTACTCGAACGGACTCAACGGACCACTCCCCATCTTTCTGATGATTTGCCCAATGCTCCTGGCCCTGTCGTATGAGTTCGAGAGCATCATCAATACGATCTGCAAATTCGTCGTACAGAGTGAATCGTTCAAACGTCTCGACAATCTCCCAGCCTTCAATGTTAAGTGGATCGCTCAAGTAAAATTCTTTATTCAACATTCACCCCTCGCCCCGTTTCCGTGACCGAAAAAATGCGAGCGCTTGCGCCCGGCAGAGCCGAGAGACCGCCAGTGAGGAGCGGTGTGGTCAATTCTGGAACACTTTTTGTGTGCCATCGACCATGTGTTCCAGCTGAGCGCCAGTTGTGTTCCGGGTTCGAAAGCCGCGAATTTAAAGGCTTTCAGCAGTTTTGGAACACATGGAACACGCGGAACACACATTTTTTTAGTAGTTAGCGATTTCATGCTCAGATCGCCTTTTCGAATTGGCCCTGAACAACATTTCCCCGCTCCAGGGCGTCCAGGCGATCGGCGTACCACTGCATCATAGTTATGCGTTGTTCGAGATATTGAGCCTTGTTGTAAACCCCTGAGATTCCTTCCTCCTTGTGGGCCAGTTGGGCTTCAACGTGTTCTTTAGGCCAGCCATGCTCTCGAAGCAATGTGCTTGCAGTGTGTCGGGTACCGTGGCCCACAAGACGCCCCTTGTACCCGATGGTAGCGAAGACTTTGTTGATCGTGTTTTCACTGATCGTTGGGTTCTTGGCGCCCACGCCGGGAAACAGCCAGCGACTGCGGCCAGTCAGGCATTGAAGTTCTTTTAAGGCGGCAATAGCTTGATGGGGAAGAGGGCACACGAAGTCCCGGCGCATCTTCATCTTTGCGGCTGGTGTCGTCCAAGTGGCCTTATCGAGGTCGAACTCTTTCCATTCGGCCAAGCGAACCATGCCCGGTCGTGAGGCTGTCCAGATGCAAAGCCATGCAGCTGTTCGTGCTGTCAGCCTGCTGGGGGTGTTTTTAAGTGCGGTGAGGAATTCACCTAGCTCGGGCTCGAGCAGGTGAGGGTGCTGTTGAGTTTTTGGAGCTTGAGCAGCTATATCCCGAAGTCGGCTTCCCGGGTCGTTTTCAGTGAGCCCTAAGCCGATAGCCCGCCCAAATATCTGGTTGATCCAGGTGCGGCACTTTTCCGCTACGTTATGTGCATCTCGGGCTTCGATGGATGCTTGGAGTTCGGCGCAATCGGTACGGGTGATTTCGTCGAGCGGTTTGTCCCCCAGTGCTGGGAGAATGTCCTTGTCGAGGTAGGTGCGGATCTTGTTGAGCGTTGAGGGAGCTAGTCCCTTTTCTTCTTTTGCCTTTAGCCAGGCATCAGCAGCTGCTCTGAAGGTTCGTGTCTTGGCTGCATCTATGGCGGCCTTGGCAGATCGCTTTTGCTCAAGGGGATCAGCTCCGCTGCTTATGGTCTTGCGCAGGTCGACAGCTTTTTCCCGGGCCAGTGCACCGCTCACCTCGGGGTAACCCCCTAGCCCCATCCAGGCCCAATTGCCCGCAGGGCGTTTGTAACGGAGCTGCCAGGATTTGCCGCCATCAGGTTTGACCCTGAAGTAGAGGCCGTTTCCGTCGAGCTCACGGTATTCCTTTGATTCCGGTTCCAGTCCCGCAAGTGTCGTGTCAGCGAGAGGGCGGCGCTTGATGTCTGCGCGCTTCATCCTTGTATCCCAAAGTTCGGTATTTTTCTCAGGATACAAGCAGGGATACAGGGATACAACGGATAAGGGGAGACAGGGATAAACAGACAGGCACAAAAAAACCGGCCAAGTGGCCGGTTTCTCTGGGTCTGAGAGGCTGGTAGAGACTCTCAGATACTGCTATGTGGTGCCCCGAGGGAGACTCGAACTCCCACTTCTCTCGAAAACGGATTTTGAATCCGCCGCGTCTACCAATTCCGCCATCAGGGCTCAATGGCGGCGAAGTATAGAGACGTGCCTACCGTTGGTCAATCAGGTTTCATGGTCAATTTTGGCTATTTCCGCTAAACTTTCCGGCCCTGCTAGACGAACCCCATCATGCGTGTTGCTGACTTTACCTTCGAGCTCCCTGATTCGCTGATCGCCCGCCACCCCCTGGCCGAGCGTCGCGCGAGCCGCCTGTTGACCCTGGATGGGCTCACCGGCGCCCTGGCCCACCGTCAATTCACTGATTTGCTTGAGCATTTGCGCCCGGGCGACTTGATGGTGTTCAACAATACCCGGGTGATTCCGGCGCGCCTGTTTGGCCAGAAGGCCTCCGGCGGCAAGCTGGAAATCCTCGTGGAGCGGGTGCTCGACAGCCACCGTGTGCTGGCCCATGTGCGCTCCAGCAAATCGCCGAAACCGGGTTCGAAGATCCTGATCGACGGCGGTGGCGAGGCCGAGATGCTGGCCCGTCACGACACCCTGTTCGAGCTGGGGTTTGCCGAGGAAGTGTTGCCGCTGCTGGAGCGCGTCGGCCATATGCCGTTGCCTCCTTATATAGACCGCCCGGACGAAGACTCGGACCGCGAGCGTTATCAGACCGTGTATTCCGAGCGCCTGGGCGCGGTGGCCGCGCCGACCGCGGGGCTGCACTTCGACCAGCCGCTGCTGGAGGCGATTGCCGCCAAGGGCGTCGAGACCGCGTTCGTGACCCTGCATGTCGGCGCCGGGACTTTCCAGCCGGTGCGGGTGGAGCGCATCGAAGATCACCATATGCACAACGAATGGCTGGAGGTCAGCCAGGACGTGGTGGACGCGGTAGCCGCCTGCCGCGCGCGCGGCGGTCGGGTGGTGGCGGTGGGGACCACCAGCGTGCGTTCCCTGGAAAGCGCGGCGCGCGATGGCGTGCTCAAGCCGTTCAGCGGCGACACCGACATCTTTATCTACCCGGGCCGGCCGTTCCATGTGGTCGATGCCCTGGTCACCAACTTCCATTTGCCCGAATCCACGCTGTTGATGCTGGTTTCGGCGTTCGCCGGTTATCCCGAAGCCATGGCCGCCTACAAGGCTGCCGTCGAGCATGGATACCGCTTTTTCAGCTACGGTGATGCGATGTTCATCACCCGCAATCCCGCGCCACGCGGCCCTGAGGATCAAGCATGAGTCGCACCTGTCGTATGTCTTTCGAGCTGCTCGCCACCGATGGCAAGGCTCGTCGCGGTCGTCTGACCTTCCCCCGCGGCACTGTGGAAACCCCGGCCTTCATGCCGGTGGGCACCTACGGCACGGTCAAGGGCATGCTGCCGCGGGACATCGTCGCCACTGGCGCCGAGATTATCCTGGGCAACACCTTCCACCTGTGGCTGCGCCCGGGCACCGAAGTGATCAAGAAGCACGGCGACCTGCATGATTTCATGCAGTGGAAAGGCCCGATCCTCACCGACTCCGGCGGTTTCCAGGTGTTCAGCCTGGGCGCCATGCGCAAGATCAAGGAGGAGGGCGTGACCTTCGCCTCGCCGGTCGACGGCGCTAAAGTCTTCATGGGCCCGGAAGAGTCGATGCAGGTCCAGCGCGACCTGGGCTCGGACATCGTGATGATCTTCGACGAATGCACCCCGTACCCGGCCGACGAAGACGTCGCACGGGTGTCCATGGAGCTGTCGCTGCGCTGGGCCCAGCGCTCGAAGAACGCCCATGGCGACAATACGGCGGCGCTGTTCGGCATCGTCCAGGGCGGCATGCACCAGGACCTGCGCATGCGTTCCCTGGAAGGTCTGGACAAGATCGGCTTCGACGGCCTGGCCATTGGCGGCCTGTCGGTGGGTGAGCCCAAGCACGAGATGATCAAGGTGCTGGATTACCTGCCAGGCCAGATGCCAGCAGACAAACCTCGTTACCTTATGGGTGTTGGCAAGCCGGAAGATCTGGTTGAGGGTGTGCGCCGCGGTGTGGACATGTTCGATTGCGTGATGCCAACCCGTAATGCCCGCAATGGGCACCTGTTCATTGACACTGGCGTGCTGAAGATCCGCAACGCGTTCCATCGCCATGATGATTCGCCGCTGGATCCGACCTGTGATTGCTATACCTGCCAGAACTTCTCCCGTGCTTATCTGCATCATCTGGACAAGTGCGGCGAAATGCTGGGGAGCATGCTCAATACCATCCATAATTTGCGTCATTACCAACGGCTTATGGCTGGTTTGCGCGAGGCTATTCAACAGGGTACATTGGCCGCCTTTGTCGATTCCTTCTATGCCAAACGCGGGTTACCCGTGCCGCCTTTAGAATAAGTTCTAAAGACGTTTAGACCCACTTTTGCAATTATCCGGAGTGTTACATGAGCTTTTTTATCTCGACTGCAATGGCTGATGCTGCTGCACCTGCTGCTGGCCCCGCCGGCACTGGCTTTGAGTGGATTTTCCTGGTCGGTTTCCTGGTCATCTTCTACCTGATGATCTGGCGTCCACAGGCCAAGCGCGCCAAAGAGCAAAAGAACCTGCTGGGCAGCCTGCAGAAAGGTGACGAAGTTGTGACTACTGGCGGTATCGCCGGCAAGATCACCAAAGTGACCGACGACTTCGTAGTGCTGGAAGTTTCCGACACTATCGAGATGAAGTTTCAGAAAGGCGCGATCGCTGCCACGCTGCCAAAAGGCACGCTGAAGGCGATCTAAGTTTCAACTTTTACCAATCGACGGGGCGCGCAAGGCGCCCCGCTTCATAAACGGGCGGCGTGATGCTGAACAAATACCCTCTGTGGAAATACGTACTGATCCTGGCGGTGCTGGCGATCGGTTTTATTTATTCCGCTCCCAATCTATACCCTGATGATCCGGCCATTCAGGTCAGCGGCGCGAGCACCGCGTTGCAGGTCACTCAGGCGGATCTGGATCGTGCGAGCAAAGCGCTCACCGACGCCGGGATCAACGTCAAGGCAGCGACCATCGCGGCCAAGGGCAAGGGCGGCCTGCTGCGTCTGACCAAGCAGGAAGACCAGCTTCCAGCCAAGGACGTCGTGCGCAAGGCCCTGGGTGACGACTACGTCGTTGCATTGAACCTGGCACAAACCACCCCGCAATGGCTGCGCAACCTCGGCGCGCATCCGATGAAGCTGGGCCTGGACTTGTCCGGTGGTGTGCACTTCCTGCTGGAAGTGGACATGGAAAAAGCCCTCGACGCACGCCTGAAAGTCTACGAAGGCGATGTGAAGAGCCTGCTGCGTAAAGAGCGTCTGCGCTATCGCAGCCTGCCGCAGCTGGGCGGTGCCATTCAACTGGGCTTCAGCGACGAAGCGACCCGTGAACAGGCCCGTGCGCTGATCCGCAAGAACTTCAACGATTTCGACATTGTTCCGGCCGACCTCAATGGTCAGGCGGTGCTGCGTCTGGCGATGACCCCGGCCAAGCTGGCGGAAATCCGTGAATACTCCATCAAGCAGAACTTGACCACGGTGCGTAACCGCGTCAACGAGCTGGGTGTTGCCGAGCCTCTGGTTCAGCGCCAGGGCGCCAACCGTATCGTGGTTGAGCTGCCGGGCGTGCAGGACACCGCTGAAGCCAAGCGTATCCTGGGCAAGACGGCCAACCTTGAGTTCCGTCTGGCCGCCGAGCCGGGCGCTTCGAAAGCCACTTCCGAGTCTTTCGAGTTCCGTGAAGGCAATCGTCCTCCTGCGCTGATCGAGCGTGGCCTGATCATCACTGGTGACCAGGTGACCGACGCCCAGGCGGGCTTCGACGAACATGGTCGTCCACAGGTGAACATCAAGCTCGATGGCCACGGCGGCGAGCTGATGAGTCGTTCGACCCGCAGCAACGTCGGTCGCAGCATGGCGGTGATCTTCATCGAGCAAAAGCCGACCACCACTTACACCAAGCAAGTGGTCGACGGTGTCGAGAAAGACGTCGCGGTGCAGAGCTTCAAGGAAGAGAAGAAGATCATCAGCCTGGCGACCATTCAGTCGCCGCTGGGTAGCCAGTTCCGCATCACCGGCCTGAACGGCCAGGGCGAGTCCTCCGAGTTGGCGCTGCTGCTGCGTGCCGGTGGTCTGGCTGCACCGATGTACTTCGCCGAAGAGCGCACCATCGGCCCGAGCCTGGGTGCCGACAACATCACCAAGGGTATCGATGCATCGCTGTGGGGCATGCTGTTCGTGTCGCTGTTCATCATCGCCATCTACCGTTTCTTCGGCATCATCGCCACCGTGGCGCTGGCGCTGAACATGGTGCTGCTGCTGGCCCTGATGTCCTTGCTGGGGGCTACGCTGACCCTGCCGGGTATCGCCGGTATCGTGCTGACCATGGGTATGGCGGTGGACGCCAACGTACTGATCTTCTCGCGGATACGTGAAGAGATCGCCGCCGGCATGACCGTGCAGCGGGCAATCAACGAAGGCTTCGGCCGGGCATTCACCGCGATTCTCGACTCCAACCTGACCACGTTGCTGGTCGGCGGGATTCTCTTTGCCATGGGCACCGGCCCGGTCAAAGGCTTTGCGGTGACCATGTCCCTCGGGATCTTTACCTCGATGTTCACGGCCATCTGGCTGACCCGCGCGATGGTCAACCTGATCTTCGGCGGTCGTGACTTCAAGAAGTTGTGGATTTAAGGGGCTGCCATGTTACGTACTATCAACTTCATGGGCGTGCGGAACGTTGCGTTCGGCGTCACTTTGCTCCTGACCGTTCTGGCGCTGTTCAGCTGGTTCCACAAGGGGTTGAACTATGGCCTGGACTTTACCGGCGGTACGCTCATCGAGCTGACCTACGAGCGTCCGGCGGATGTGATGAAGGTTCGTGCTCAACTGAGCGAATCCGGCTATCACGAAGCGATCGTGCAAAGCTTCGGTGCGACCACCGACCTGTTGGTGCGGATGCCGGGTGAAGATCCGCAACTGGGCCACCAGGTGGCGGAGGCGCTGCAGAAGACCGGCGGCGACAACCCGGCGCAGGTCAAGCGCGTCGAGTTCGTCGGCCCGCAAGTGGGTGAAGAGCTGCGCGACCAGGGCGGCCTCGGCATGCTGATGGCGCTGGGCGGCATCCTGATCTACCTGGCCTTCCGCTTTCAGTGGAAGTTCGCGGTCGGCGCCATCGTCTCCCTGATCCACGACGTGGTGGTGACCGTGGGTATCCTGTCGTTTTTCCAGATCACCTTCGACCTGACGGTGCTGGCGGCGGTACTGGCGATCATCGGCTACTCGCTCAACGACACCATCGTGGTGTTCGACCGGGTGCGTGAGAACTTCCGTGTGCTGCGCAAGGCCAGCCTGATCGAGAACATTAACATCTCGACCACTCAGACCCTGTTGCGCACCATGGCGACCTCGATCTCCACCCTGCTGGCGATCGCGGCACTGCTGTTCTTCGGTGGCGACAACCTGTGGGGCTTCTCCATCGCCTTGTTCGTCGGTGTCCTGGCGGGTACCTACTCGTCGATCTACATCGCCAACGTGGTGCTGATCTGGCTGAACCTGAGCAGCGAGGACCTGATTCCTCCGACCAATACCGAGAAGGAAGTCGACGACCGTCCATAACGGTTTTCCCTTCCCGGCAAGCAGTCGAAAAGGCGCGAGTATTGAACTCGCGCCTTTTTTTATGCTCCAAGGCTGGGAGAAGCGCGGGCTTGTCCCGCTTGTGATGGTCAGGAGGTTCACGTGAACAAGTCGATGCTGGTTGGTGCGGTATTAGGTGCCGTCGCTGTGACTGCTGGGGGGGCTGTTGCCACCTACAAGCTGGTCAATAGTGGCCCTGAGTATGCGCAGGTGCTGGCAGTTCAGCCGGTCAAACAACAGATCAAAACACCGCGTGAAGTGTGCAAGGACGTCACCGTGACCCGTCAGGCTCCGGTGAAGGATCAGCATCAGATCGCCGGTACGGTGGTCGGTGCGCTGGCCGGTGGCCTTCTGGGCAACCAGATCGGCGGCGGCACAGGCAAGAAGATCGCCACGGTCGCTGGTGCGGTCGGCGGTGGTTACGCCGGTAACAAGGTGCAGGAAGGCATGCAGGAGCGTGACACCTACACCACCACTCAGACTCGCTGCAACACGGTCAACGACATCAGCGAAAAGGTCGTGGGTTATGACGTGAAGTACGAGCTGAACGGCAAGCAGGGTCAGGTGCGTATGGATCGTGATCCAGGCAGCCAGATTCCGGTCAATAAGGAAGGTCAGTTGATCCTGGGCCAGAACCAGCCGGTGCAATAAGCATTCATTGTCATCATGAAAAAGCACCCTGCGGGGTGCTTTTTTATTGCCTGCAGGTTTTTGAGGCTTCTACAGGGAGAGTTGTTTTCCGATAAACCCCAGGCATAAAAAAGCACCCCGAGGGGTGCTTTTTTGTCGCTGGCGCTTAGCGCTTCAGCGAAGCCGGCAGGTGCGGCTGGATGGCGGTGAGGACCGCCTTGAAGCATTTGGTGTTGCCGGCAACCACGTGGCCTTTTTCCAGGAAGTCGTGACCGCCGGTGAAGTCGCTCACCAGGCCGCCGGCCTCTTGGATCAGCAGGGCGCCCGCAGCCATGTCCCACTCGGACAGGCCTGACTCCCAGAAGGCGTCGAAACGACCGGCAGCCACGTAGGCTAGGTCCAGGCTGGCAGCGCCGGCGCGGCGGATGCCGGCGGTCTGGCCGACCAGGGCGCGGAACATGCCCAGGTAGTTGTCGAGGTTGTCCATCTGATCGTCACGGAACGGGAAGCCGGTACCCAGCAGGGCGCCGTCCAGGCTGGTGCGGCCGCTGACGCGCAGGCGACGACCGTTCAGTTGGGCGCCGCGACCACGGCTGGCGGTGAATTCTTCCTGACGCACCGGGTCCAGAACCACGGCGTGTTCCAGGCGGCCGCGGTATTTGCAGGCGATGCTGACAGCGAAATGAGGAATGCCGCGCAGGAAGTTGGTGGTGCCGTCCAGTGGGTCGATGATCCACAGGTAGTCTTCGCCTTCGCCACTGCCAGCGTGCAGGCCGGTTTCTTCACCGAGAATGCCGTGAGTCGGGTAGGCCTTGCGCAATGCGTCGATGATCTTCTGCTCGGCAGCGCGATCAACTTCGGATACGTAGTCTTTGGCGTCTTTTTCGTCGACCTTGATGGTATCCAGGCGCTCGATGGAGCGGAAAATCAGTTCACTGGCGCTGCGGGCGGCGCGCAGCGCGATATTCAGCATTGGCTGCATGGATAGGTCACCTAAGGTTGTTAAAGAAAGCCGAGCATTCTAGCAGAAAACTTTTGCAGATGAAGGTCGACATTCGCTCCGCTTGCCTGGTCTGCCGCTCAAGCCCATAAATACGCGGACATTTTGACGAGTGGTGGTTCGTCTGCAACTGGTCGGCTTCTATAAGGTGCGATCCAGAAGCAGTTATTTTTGAGGCGGGAGCGCTGGCTGTTCTGTAAGATCTGCTCCCCTTTCCCGTGTCCGAGAGCGCCTCCCTTGCTGCAGAACATTCGTGTCGTCCTGGTCAATACCAGTCATCCCGGAAACATCGGCGGGGCTGCGCGTGCCATGAAGAACATGGGGCTGTCGCGGCTGGTGCTGGTTGAGCCGCGGATTTTCCCGTCCCATGAGGCCGATGCGCGCGCCTCCGGCGCTACCGACATTCTGGAAAACGCTCAGGTGGTCGCCACCCTGGAAGATGCCCTGGCTGGCTGCACCCTGGTGTTTGGCACCAGCGCCCGTGACCGGCGTATCCCCTGGCCGTTGCTCGACCCCCGTGAGTCCGGGGTCAAGGTGGTGGAAGAAGCGGGGCAGGGCGCCGAAATTGCCTTGGTCTTCGGTCGTGAGGATTCCGGCCTGACCAATGACGAGCTGCAGCGATGTCATTTTCACGTGCATATCCCTTCGGACCCGGAGTTCAGCTCGCTGAACCTGGCGACGGCGGTGCAGGTACTGGCTTATGAAGTGCGTATGTCCTGGCTGGCGGCCGAAGGCCAGCCGAGCAAGGTCGAGAAGGATGAAGTGGCGTCGCCGCGCAGTGATGAGCTGGCGACCATGGACGAACTGGAGCGGTTCTACGAGCATCTGGAGCAGACGCTGGTGGCCATCGACTTCCTCGATCCGGAAAAACCACGGCACTTGATGGCGCGCCTGCGCCGGTTGTACGGACGCAGCTCGGTGAGCCGGGCGGAGATGAATATTTTGCGTGGCATCCTCACGGAAACCCAGAAAGCGGCCCGTGGCGAGCTCCTTAAGCGGAAGAATGATGATGTTTGAGCGTTTGCGTGAAGATATCCAGAGTGTTTTCCATCGTGACCCGGCGGCGCGTAACGCGTTCGAGGTCCTGACCTGCTACCCGGGCATGCATGCCATCTGGATTCATCGCCTGTCCGGCGCGTTGTGGGGCATGGGTTGGAAGTGGCTGGCGCGCCTGGTGTCGAACTTCGGGCGCTGGTTGACCGGGATCGAGATTCACCCGGGGGCCAAGGTCGGTCGCCGTTTCTTTATCGACCACGGCATGGGCATCGTCATTGGCGAGACCGCCGAGATCGGTGACGACGTGACCCTCTATCAGGGTGTGACCCTGGGCGGCACCAGCTGGAACAAGGGCAAGCGTCATCCGACCCTGGAAGATGGCGTGGTGGTGGGGGCGGGCGCCAAGGTGCTGGGGCCGTTCACTGTAGGGGCGGGCGCCAAGGTCGGCTCCAATGCGGTGGTGACCAAGGCGGTGCCGGCGGGCGCCACGGTGGTGGGTATTCCCGGGCGTATCATCGTCAAGTCCGATGACGAGCAGGAAGCCAAGCGCAAGGCCATGGCCGAGAAGCTCGGTTTTGACGCCTATGGGGTCAGTGAAGACATGCCGGATCCGGTGGCGCGGGCCATTGGCCAGTTGCTCGATCACCTGCAGGCCGTCGATGGACGTCTGGAGGGTATGTGCGGGGCCTTGAAGGATCTGGGCAGTAACTACTGTGCCAAGGATCTGCCGGCGCTGCGCGATGAGGACTTCGCGGGCGTCAAGGACAAGGGCGACAGCCAGGTCGGCTGAGCCTTTCGGGCGCTTTGGCGTTGATCGCGAGCAGGTTCGCTTTGTCGAAGTGAGCCTGCTTGCGCAACGTCCAAAAGGGCGTTGGCGACCCATTAGTCACCGAGCAAATCCAGGGCGTGCCATTACCCTGCAGACTTTGCTATGATTCGCGCGCTCTTTTGCGGGTAAACCTGACTAAAGTAGTAGGTCTTATAGTTGACTTAATTACTCGGGAATTGCATACTCGCTCCCATCCCGAAACACTCCGTGGTACTTGTCCATGCGACTGACTACAAAAGGCCGATACGCGGTAACAGCCATGCTTGACTTGGCGTTGCACGCGCAACATGGGCCGGTGTCCCTGGCCGATATCTCTGAGCGCCAAGGCATCTCCCTGTCCTATCTCGAACAGCTCTTCGCCAAGCTGCGCCGCAGCAATCTGGTGTCCAGCGTGCGTGGTCCAGGCGGTGGCTACCAGCTGTCGCGTGACATGCAAGGCATTCAGGTGGCCCAGGTGATCGATGCGGTGAACGAGTCGGTCGATGCAACCAAATGCCAGGGCCAGGGCGATTGCCATTCCGGCGACACCTGTCTGACCCACCACCTGTGGTGCGATCTGAGCCTGCAGATTCACGAATTTCTGAGCGGTATCAGCTTGGCTGACCTTGTGACTCGCCGTGAGGTGCAAGAAGTAGCCCAGCGTCAGGATCAGCGCCGCTGTAATGGCAAGGCGCAGCACCTGGACAAGATTGAAGCGTCCGCCGTCGAATGACAGCCAAAGAGCTAGCGGCACGCCAGCCAGCCTGATTTAGGAGAGAGTCCATGAAATTGCCGATTTACCTTGATTACTCAGCGACCACCCCGGTTGATCCGCGTGTCGCGCAAAAGATGAGTGAATGCCTGCTGGTCGACGGAAACTTCGGTAACCCGGCGTCCCGCTCCCACGTGTTCGGCTGGAAGGCCGAAGAGTCGGTGGAAAATGCCCGTCGCCAAGTGGCTGACCTGGTCAATGCCGACCCGCGTGAAATTGTCTGGACCTCCGGTGCCACCGAGTCCGACAACCTGGCAATCAAGGGTGTCGCGCATTTCTACCACACCAAGGGCAAACACCTGATCACCTCGAAGATCGAGCACAAGGCTGTCCTGGACACCATGCGCCAACTCGAGCGTGAAGGCTTCGAAGTCACCTACATCGAGCCAGGCGAAGACGGCCTGATCACTCCGGCCATGGTTGAAGCTGCCCTGCGCGACGACACCATCCTGGTTTCGATCATGCACGTGAACAACGAAATCGGCACCATCAACGACATCGCCGCCATTGGCGAGCTGACTCGTTCCAAAGGCATTCTGTTCCACGTCGATGCGGCTCAGTCCACCGGCAAGGTCGATATCGACCTGCAGGCGCTGAAAGTCGACCTGATGTCCTTCTCTGCCCACAAGACTTACGGTCCTAAAGGTATCGGCGCGCTGTACGTCAGCCGCAAGCCGCGGGTTCGCCTCGAAGCGACCATGCACGGCGGCGGTCATGAGCGCGGCATGCGTTCCGGCACCCTGGCCACCCACCAGATCGTTGGCATGGGCGAAGCCTTCCGTGTAGCCAAGGAAGACATGGCTGCCGAAAACCTGCGCATCAAGGCGTTGAGCGACCGCTTCTACAAGCAGGTCGAGCACCTGGAGGAGCTGTACATCAACGGCAGCATGACCTCCCGCGTGCCGCACAACCTGAACCTGAGCTTCAACTACGTCGAAGGCGAGTCGCTGATCATGGCGCTCAAGGATCTGGCGGTTTCCTCCGGTTCGGCCTGCACCTCGGCTTCGCTGGAGCCTTCGTACGTGCTGCGCGCCCTGGGCCGCAACGACGAACTGGCACACAGCTCGATCCGCTTCACCTTCGGCCGCTTCACCACCGAAGAAGAAATCGATTATGCCGCGCAGAAAGTCTGCGAGGCCGTGACCAAGCTGCGCGCTCTGTCGCCGCTGTGGGACATGTACAAAGACGGCGTCGATATCTCGAAGATCGAGTGGGCGGCACACTAAATATAGAAGCCGCCAGGTACAGCTCCTGTAGCGACGCGGCGACTGACGCAGGCGTAACTACAGGGGCTCAAGAGCGGCCCTGATGAGTGAGGATTAAGAATCATGGCTTACAGCGAAAAGGTCATCGACCACTACGAGAACCCGCGCAACGTCGGCAAGATGAACGCGGAAGATCCTGATGTCGGCACCGGCATGGTCGGCGCTCCGGCGTGCGGCGACGTGATGCGCCTGCAGATCAAGGTCAACGAGCAGGGCATCATCGAAGACGCCAAGTTCAAGACCTACGGTTGCGGCTCGGCGATCGCCTCCAGCTCCCTGGCTACCGAGTGGATGAAAGGCAAGACTCTGGATGAAGCAGAGACCATCAAGAACACTCAGCTGGCTGAAGAGCTGGCCCTGCCGCCAGTGAAAATCCACTGCTCGGTACTCGCCGAAGACGCCATCAAGGCCGCCGTTCGCGACTACAAGCAGAAGAAAGGCCTGATCTGATTTTCGCGGATCAGCTTTCACAGATTGAGCGACAAGTAAGGAGTCACGATGGCTATCAGCATGACAGAAGCGGCTGCTCAACACGTGCGGCGCTCCCTCAACGGGCGCGGCAAAGGTGATGGGATTCGTCTGGGTGTTCGCACCACGGGCTGTTCCGGCCTTGCCTATGTCCTGGAGTTCGTCGACGAGATCGGTGAAGACGATCAGGTGTTCGAGAGTCATGGCGAGAAAGTGATCATCGATCCGAAAAGCCTGACCTACCTGGACGGCACCGAACTGGACTTCGTCAAGGAAGGGTTGAACGAGGGCTTCAAGTTCAACAACCCCAACGTGCGCGGTGAATGTGGCTGCGGCGAAAGCTTCAACATCTGAGGCAGCTCGTGGGTACTCCTTGTCATTTCGCTTTATTTGAGCTGCAACCGAGCTTCCGCCTGGATCTCGATCAGCTGGCCACGCGCTACCGTGAGTTGGCGCGTGCCGTTCATCCGGACCGCTTCGCTGACGCTTCCGAGCGTGAGCAGCGCCTGGCGCTGGAACAATCCGCCAGCCTCAACGAGGCCTACCAGACTCTCAAGAGTCCTCCCAAGCGCGCGCGATACCTGCTCGCGATGGGCGGCCATGAGCTGCCGCTGGAGGTCACGGTGCACGATCCGGAGTTCCTTCTGCAGCAGATGCAGTGGCGCGAAGAGCTCGAGGATCTGCAGGACGAGGCCGACCTGGCCGGTATTGCAGCTTTCAAGCGCCGCCTGAAAGTGGCCCAGGATGAATTGAACGAAAGCTTCGCAGCCTGTTGGGATGATGCTGCGCAACGCGAACAGGCCGAGCGCCTGATGCGGCGCATGCAGTTCCTCGACAAGCTCACCTACGAAGTGCGCCAGTTAGAAGAGCGCCTCGACGATTAACCCAGTGCCGCTCCGGTCGCACGCCTGATATACAGATAAGTCCAGATAAACATGGCCCTACTGCAGATCGCTGAACCCGGCCAAAGTCCTCAACCGCACCAGCGTCGCCTGGCTGTGGGGATCGACTTGGGTACTACCAATTCGCTGGTCGCTGCCTTGCGCAGTGGTCTTTCCGAGCCGCTGGCCGATGCCAACGGGCAGGTCATCCTGCCGTCTGCCGTGCGCTATCACGCCGACCGTGTCGAGGTGGGCGAGTCCGCCAGGCTGGCGGCGTCTGCCGATCCCCTGAACACTGTGTTGTCGGTCAAGCGCTTGATGGGGCGTGGTCTGTCCGACGTCAAGCAGTTGGGCGAGCAGCTGCCATACCGCTTCGTCGACGGCGAGTCGCACATGCCGTTCATCGACACCATCCAGGGCCCGAAAAGCCCGGTGGAAGTCTCCGCCGACATCCTCAAGGTATTGCGTCAACGCGCCGAGTCGACCCTGGGCGGTGAGCTGGTGGGGGCGGTGATCACCGTTCCGGCCTATTTCGACGATGCGCAGCGTCAAGCGACCAAGGATGCGGCCAAGCTGGCCGGTCTCAATGTGTTGCGTCTGCTCAACGAGCCGACTGCGGCGGCCGTGGCCTATGGTCTGGATCAACACGCCGAAGGCGTGGTGGCCATTTATGACCTGGGTGGCGGGACTTTCGATATTTCTATTCTGCGCCTGACCGGCGGCGTCTTCGAAGTGCTGGCCACCGGTGGCGACAGCGCCCTGGGCGGTGACGATTTCGATCATGCGATCGCCGGCTGGATCATCGAGAGCGCTGGCCTGTCCGCCGATCTCGATCCGGGCAAGCAGCGCAATCTGCTGCAAATCGCCTGTGCCGCCAAGGAAGCGCTCACCAATGCCCCGTCGGTCGATGTGACCTATGGCGCCTGGTCGGCACCGCTGACCCGCGAAGCCTTCGATGCCCTGATCGAACCAATGGTGGCGCGCAGCCTCAAGGCCTGCCGTCGCGCCGTGCGTGATTCCAATGTCGAGCTGGAAGATGTCCAGGCAGTGGTCATGGTCGGTGGTTCGACCCGTGTTCCACGGGTTCGCGAGGCGGTCGCCGAAATGTTCGGTCGCCAGCCGCTGACCGAGATCGACCCGGACCAGGTGGTGGCCATTGGTGCCGCGATCCAGGCCGATACCCTGGCCGGCAACAAGCGCGATGGTGGCGAACTGCTGCTGCTTGATGTGATTCCGCTGTCCCTGGGGCTGGAAACCATGGGTGGGTTGATGGAGAAGGTGATTCCGCGTAACACCACCATCCCCGTTGCTCGGGCCCAGGACTTCACCACTTACAAAGATGGCCAGTCGGCCATGATGATTCATGTGTTGCAGGGCGAGCGCGAGCTGATCAGCGACTGCCGTTCCCTGGCGCGTTTCGAACTGCGCGGCATTCCGGCCATGGTCGCCGGGGCGGCGAAGATCCGCGTGACCTTCCAGGTCGATGCCGATGGTCTGCTGAGCGTGTCCGCTCGCGAGCTGGGTTCGGGCGTCGAAGCCAGCATCCAGGTCAAGCCCTCCTACGGTCTGACCGATGGCGAAATCGCCAGGATGCTCAAGGATTCCTTCCAGTACGCCAGCGACGACAAGGTCGCCCGCGTGCTGCGTGAGCAGCAGGTCGATGCCCAGCGCCTGATCGAGGCGGTGCAGGGCGCTCTGGAAGCGGACGGCGAGCGTCTGCTGGATGCCGAAGAGCGCATGGTCATCGAGCTGCAAATGCAGGAATTGAGTGAATTGATGCGTGGCACCGATGGTTACGCCATCGAGCAGCAGACCAAGCGTCTGTCGCAAGTGACCGATGCTTTTGCTGCCCGCCGCCTGGACTCGACGGTGAAAGCCGCTCTGGCGGGGCGCAATCTGAATGAAATCGAGGAATAACTGATGCCGCAGATCATTTTTCTGCCACACGCCGTGTTTTGCCCGGATGGCCTGGTTGTAGAGGCTGCCCCGGGTACCTCGATTCTCGAAGTGGCGCATGACAACCACATCGAGATCGAGAGCGCCTGCGGCGGCGTCTGCGCCTGTACTACCTGTCACTGCATCGTTCGCGAGGGTTTCGACTCGCTGAACGAAGCCGACGAGCTGGAAGAAGACTTGCTGGACAAAGCCTGGGGCCTGGAGGCGCAATCGCGTCTATCCTGCCAGGCGATCGTCGGCGAGGAAGACCTGACCGTCGAAATTCCGAAATACTCGCTCAACCATGCAGCCGAAGCGCCGCACTGATTCAAGGAATCATCATGAGTCTGAAATGGGTTGATGTGCTGGAAATCGCGATCCAGCTGGCTGAGTCCAAGCCGGATGTGGATCCGCGGTACGTAAACTTTGTCGATCTGCACCAATGGGTTCTGGCGCTGCCGGAATTCAGCGACGATCCGGCTCGCGGTGGCGAGAAGGTTCTTGAAGCCATTCAGGCCGCCTGGATCGAAGAAGCAGACTGAGTCTGTCCCGTACGCAGTTAGGCAATCCCTATAAACCCGCGTATAATTCGCGGGTTTAATTTTTCGCTTTAATCACCGTTTCTGGAGTTACACCATGGCTGTTCAACGTACTTTCTCCATCATCAAGCCTGACGCTGTTGCAAAAAACGTCATCGGCGAGATCGTTACCCGTTTCGAAAAAGCTGGCCTGCGCGTTGTAGCTTCGAAAATGAAGCAACTGTCGAAAGCCGAAGCTGAAGGCTTCTACGCTGAGCACAGCGCTCGTGGCTTCTTCGGCGAGCTGGTTGCTTTCATGACTTCCGGTCCGGTTGTCGTTCAGGTTCTGGAAGGCGAAAACGCTATCGCTCTGAACCGTGAGCTGATGGGCGCTACCAACCCTAAAGAAGCTGCTGCCGGCACCATCCGCGCTGACTTCGCTGAATCCATCGACGCCAACGCCGTTCACGGTTCGGACTCCGAAGCCGCTGCTGCACGCGAAATCGCTTACTTCTTCGCTTCCACCGAAGTGACCACTCGCTAAGCCAAAGGCCCGTGAGTGAAGGTGAAACCATGACTACATCGACTGGCAAAACTAACCTGTTGGGTCTGACTCAACCGGAAATGGAAAAATTCTTCGACTCAATCGGGGAGAAGCGTTTCCGTGCCGGTCAGGTAATGAAATGGATTCACCACTTTGGCGTCGATGATTTCGACGCCATGACGAACGTCGGCAAGGCCTTGCGCGAAAAGCTCAAGGCCGTTGCCGAAATTCGTGGTCCGGAAGTGGTCAGCGAGGACATCTCCAGCGACGGCACCCGCAAGTGGGTGGTGCGCGTGGCGTCCGGCAGCTGCGTCGAGACCGTTTACATTCCCCAGGGCAAACGCGGCACCTTGTGCGTTTCGTCCCAGGCAGGCTGTGCCCTGGACTGCAGTTTCTGCTCCACCGGCAAGCAAGGCTTCAATAGCAACCTCACCGCCGCCGAAGTCATCGGCCAGGTGTGGATTGCCAACAAATCCTTTGGCAGCGTCCCGGCGACCGTCGACCGTGCCATCACCAACGTGGTGATGATGGGCATGGGTGAGCCGCTGCTGAACTTCGACAACGTCATCTCGGCCATGCACCTGATGATGGACGACCTGGGCTACGGCATTTCCAAGCGCCGCGTGACCCTGTCGACCTCCGGCGTGGTACCGATGATCGATGAGCTGGCCAAGCACATCGACGTTTCCCTGGCGTTGTCCCTGCACGCACCAAACGATGCGCTGCGCAACCAGCTGGTACCGATCAACAAGAAGTACCCGCTGAAGATGCTGCTCGAGTCCTGCCAGCGCTACATGTCGTCGCTGGGCGAGAAACGTGTGCTGACGATTGAGTACACGCTGCTCAAGGACGTCAATGATAAGGTTGAACACGCTGTCGAGATGATCGCGTTGCTCAAGGACATTCCTTGCAAGATCAACCTGATCCCGTTCAACCCGTTCCCGCATTCCGGTTACGAGCGGCCGAGCAACAACGCCATTCGCCGGTTCCAGGATCAACTGCATCACGCAGGCTTCAACGTCACCGTGCGTACCACGCGCGGCGAAGACATCGATGCGGCCTGTGGACAACTGGTCGGGCAGGTGCTGGATCGCACCCGTCGTAGCGAACGTTATATCGCCGTGCGCGAGTTGAGCGCCGACGCCGATATGCCGCAAAGCGCTGCGAATCGTACCTGAGAGAGGATCTCCATGACCTTGCGCGTCGCGCTGCTTCTGCTTTTTGTCAGCCTGTCGGCTGGCTGTGTTCTTTCGGGGGATTTCAACCCGATGAAGACAAGCAAGGGGCGGGACGAGGCGCGTGAGGCCTATGTTCAGCTGGGCCTGGGATATCTGCAGCAAGGCATGACCGAGCGGGCGAAAGTACCGTTGAAAAAGGCCCTGGAGCTGGACGAGTCCGATGCTGACGCCAATGCCGCCCTGGCCTTGGTGTTCCAGGCTGAAATGGAACCCGAGCTGGCTGACCAGCATTACCGCAAGGCCCTGGCTGCTCGTCCCTCCGATGCCCGTATCCTGAACAACTACGGCAGTTTTCTCTTTGAAGAAAAACGTTACAAAGATGCTTATCAGCGCTTTGAACAGGCGGCTGCTGATACCCTGTACCCCGAGCGATCCCGAGTGTTCGAGAACCTTGGCATGACCGCCGCGATGCTGGGTGACCGTGACCTGGCCCGGCAACACCTGGAAAAAGCCCTGCGCTTGAACCGCCAGCAGCCTCGCGCATTGCTGGAAATGGCTGAGTTGTCCTTCGAAGACAGGCATTATGTGCCCGCACGCGACTATTACGATCGTTTTAGCCTGCTGAGCGAGCAAAATGCACGTAGTCTATTGCTCGGCGTTCGGCTGGCAACGGTGTTCGAAGATCGCGACAAGGCCGCCAGTTACGGCCTGCAATTAAAACGACTCTATCCCGGTACGCCGGAATATCAGCAATACCTGTCGGAGCAATGATGAAAGCGGCGCATCCCGAAGTTCTAGCAGCGACTCGCGTCAACCCCGGTGAGACCCTGCGTCAGGCCCGCGAAAGCAATGGTTGGTCGCTGGCTGAAGTGGCCCTCAAGCTCAATCTGACCGCAAACTCGTTGAGCAATCTGGAAGCCGGCGCTTTCGACAAGCTGCCGGGGCATACCTTCGCCCGCGGTTATATCCGTGCCTATGCCAAGTTGCTGGGGATGGACCAGGCCGTTCTGGTCCAGGCCTTCGACCAATACACGGGCACCGATTCCCAGGGCAGCAATGTGCACAGCCTCGGCCGTATCGAAGAGCCAGTACGGGTTTCCCACACCATTTTGCGCATCGTCAGCCTGTTGCTGCTGATCGCGGTGATCGGTGGTGGCTTTATCTGGTGGCAGGATCAAACGTCCGTGCGCACCAAGGAGCTGGTTGGTCTCAATCAGGAACACGTCGAAGTCGAAGGGGCCGACGGCACCACGCAGATTCATCCGATCGATGAGCCGGAAGACCAGGCGGTCGTGGAAGGTCAGACCGAGGGCGAAACCGCCCTGGCCCTGCCTGAAACCCCGGCTCCAGGCCAGGCCCAGGCTGATGCTACAGCTCCTGCGCCAAGCGCTCCGGCTGCCGCACCTGCAGCCCCGGTTGCTCCTGCTCCAGTGGTCGTGGCACCAGCGCCGAGCGCTCCGGCCGCGCCTGCCCCTGTAGCGCCTGTGGTCGCAGCAGCGACTATTCCGGCTGCCCCGGCAGCGCCAACTGCGCCTGCCGCCGCGCCTGTAGCCGGCGCGGGTCAGGTACAGATCCAGTTCACAGCCGATTGCTGGACCCAGATCACCGACGGCAGCGGCAAAGTGCTGTTGAGTGGCCTGAAGCGCAAGGGCGAGACCGCCGATGTTTCCGGCAAGCCGCCATTTGCCGTGCGCCTGGGTTATGCCCGTGGTGCGCAGGTCAGCTACAACGGACAAGCGGTCGATGTGGCTCCGTTCACCAGTGGCGAGACTGCTCGCCTGAAGTTAGGTCAATAGTCATGCACGGCGAATCTCCAATCAAACGTCGCGAGTCCCGCAAGATCTGGGTCGGCTCGGTACCCGTGGGTGGCGATGCCCCCATTGCCGTGCAGAGCATGACCAACAGCGACACCAACGATGTGGCGGCCACTGTGGCCCAGATCAACCGTCTGGAAGCCGCCGGTGTCGATATCGTGCGGGTTTCCGTACCGGATATGGACGCGGCCGAAGCTTTCGGCCGTATCAAGCAGCAGGTCAAGGTGCCGCTGGTTGCCGACATCCACTTCGACTACAAGATCGCCTTGCGCGTGGCCGAACTGGGCGTCGATTGCCTGCGGATCAACCCCGGCAACATCGGTCGTGAAGACCGCGTGCGCGCGGTGGTGGACGCGGCCCGTGATCGCGGGATCCCGATCCGTATCGGCGTCAACGCCGGTTCCCTGGAAAAAGACCTGCAGAAGAAATATGGCGAGCCGACCCCGGCGGCGCTGGTGGAGTCTGCCCTGCGTCACGTCGAGCACCTTGAGCGCCTGAACTTCAAGGACTTCAAGGTCAGTGTGAAAGCCTCCGACGTGTTCATGGCCGTCGAAGCCTATCGGCTGCTGGCCAAGGAAATCATCCAGCCGCTGCACCTGGGTATCACCGAAGCCGGCGGTTTGCGTTCAGGCACGGTGAAATCCGCCGTGGGCCTCGGTATGCTGCTGGCCGAAGGGATTGGCGATACTATTCGCATCTCGTTGGCGGCCGACCCGGTCGAAGAAGTGAAAGTCGGCTACGACATTCTCAAGTCCCTGCATCTGCGTTCCCGTGGCATCAACTTCATCGCCTGCCCGAGCTGCTCGCGGCAGAATTTCGATGTGGTCAAGACCATGAACGAACTGGAAGGGCGTCTCGAGGATCTGCTGGTACCGCTGGACGTGGCGGTCATCGGTTGTGTGGTCAACGGTCCGGGTGAAGCCAAAGAGGCGCATATCGGCCTGACCGGCGGGACGCCGAACCTGATTTACATCGACGGCAAACCGTCGCAGAAACTGACGAATGACAATCTTGTGGATCAACTGGAAAAGCTGATCCGCGAGAAAGCGGCCGAAAAGGTCGAAGCCGACGCAGCGCTGATCGCGCGCGGCTAATCGAACGAATTAAGGATTTTTTGTGAGCAAGTCTCTGCAAGCCATTCGTGGCATGAACGACATCCTGCCCGAGCAGACGCCCCTGTGGCGCTATTTCGAGGGCACCGTTGCGCGGTTGCTGGATAACTACGGTTACAAGCAGATCCGTATGCCGATCGTCGAGTTCACCGAGCTGTTCAAGCGCTCCATCGGTGAAGTGACCGACATCGTCGAAAAAGAGATGTACACCTTCGACGACCGTAACGGCGACTCCCTGACCCTGCGTCCGGAAGGCACCGCGGCGTGCGTGCGCGCTGTGCTCGAGCATGGCATCACTGGCGGTGGCCAGGTGCAGAAACTCTGGTACATCGGCCCGATGTTCCGTCACGAGCGTCCGCAGAAAGGCCGTTATCGTCAGTTCCACCAGATCGGTTGCGAAGTCTTCAACCTCGACGGTCCGGACATCGACGCCGAACTGATCGTGCTGACCTGGCGCCTGTGGGGCGAACTGGGTATCCGTGACGCGGTCAAGCTCGAGCTGAACAGCCTGGGAACCGCCGAAGCCCGTGCGCGTTATCGCGATGCGCTGGTGACGTTCCTCTCGGCACGCATGGACAAGCTCGACGAAGACAGCCAGCGCCGCCTGAAAACCAACCCGCTGCGCGTGCTCGACACCAAGAACCCGGACACTCAAGCCGTACTGGTGGACGCGCCGAAGCTGGCCGACTACCTGGACGAAGAGTCCCGCGTGCACTTCGAGGGCCTCAAGGCCCGTCTGGATGCCGCCGGTATCCCTTATGTGATCAACCCGAAGCTGGTGCGCGGGCTGGATTACTACAGCAAGACCGTTTTCGAATGGGTCACCGACAAGCTCGGTGCCCAGGGCACCGTCTGTGCCGGCGGCCGCTACGACGGCCTGGTCGAGCAGATGGGCGGCAAGCCTACCCCGGGCGTCGGTTTCGCCATGGGTATCGAGCGTCTGGTACTGCTGCTGGAAACCCTGGAGCAGATCCCGGAAGAGATCTCGCGCCAGGTCGACGTTTACCTCTGCGCCTTCGGGGAAGCCGCCGAACTGGCTGCTCTGGCGTTGAGCGAACGGGTTCGTGATCAGTTGCCCAACCTGCGCCTGCAGATCAACGCCGGCGCCGGCAGCTTCAAGAGCCAGTTCAAGAAAGCCGACAAGAGCGGTGCATTGTACGCATTGATCCTCGGTGACGACGAACTGGCCCAGCAAGTGGTAGGTTTCAAACCCCTGCGTGGCCAGGGCGAACAACAAAGCATTGCCTGGGATGCGCTCGCTGCACACCTGGCCACCTGCGTCGTGCAGGGTTGAAGCTGTCAAACAGCCGATTTAGCGAATAAGGAGTATTGGGGTGTCGAGTACCGAAGATGAACAGCTGGCGGATTTGAAGGACTGGTGGCAGCGCAACGGCAAGCCCTTGGTCACCGGCGGCCTGTTGGCGCTGGTCATCGTGTTCGGCTGGCAGGCCTGGCACAAGTATCAGAACAATCAATCGCAAGGCGCCTCGATGCTCTATCAGCAATTGCTGGAGACCACGCTGACGCCTGACGGCAAGCCGGATGCAGCCCGTGTGGCAGACCTGGCCGGCAAGCTCAACAGTGAGTTCGGCGGTACTGCCTACGCGCAATACGGCAGCCTGTTCGTCGCCAAGGTGGCGGTCGACACCGGCAAGCTGGACGACGCAGCGACCGAGCTCAAAGCCATCGCCGACAAGCCGGCCAACCCGACGCTGGGCGAAATCGCCCGTCAGCGCCTGGCCCAGGTCCTGGCCGCGCAGAACAAGGCCGATGAAGCGCTGAAGCTGCTCGAAGGCGATGCCGACAAGGCGTTCCTGGCCACTCGCGAAGAGCTCAAGGGCGACCTGCTGGTCCAATTGGGCCGTACCGACGAAGCCCATGCTGCGTACGAAAAAGCCAAGGCCGCGCTGTCCGATGAAGCGGCGGTCGGTGGCCTACAAATCAAGCTGGACGACCTGGCCAAAGGGGATGCGTGACGTGATCCGTTGGAAACATGCAGCATTGCTGGCTCTGGCCGTTCTGGCCGCGGGTTGCAGCAGCAACAGCAAGAAAGAATTGCCACCTGCCGAACTGGTCGACTTCAAAGAAGAAGTGGTCCTGCAGAAACAGTGGAGCCGTTCGGTCGGTGACGGCCAGGGCGAAACCTACAACATGCTGGTTCCGGCGATCGACGGCAGCACTATCTACGCCGCCGACGTCACTGGCGTGGTAGAGGCACTGGATCGCATGAACGGCGATGTCAAATGGAAACAGGACCTGGAGTTGCCTGTGTCCGGTGCCGTTGGCGTGGGTTACGGCCTGGTCATGATCGGTACCCTCAAGGGCGAAGTGGTCGCTCTGGACGCTTCGAGCGGCGAAGAGAAGTGGCGCGCGCGGGTGACCAGTGAAGTACTGGCTCCGCCGTCCACCAATGGCGATGTGGTGGTGGTCCAGACCCAGGATGACCGTGTGATCGGCCTCGATGCCGCCACCGGCAACCAGATGTGGGTCTACGACAGCACCCCAGCGGTACTGACCCTGCGCGGCACCAGTGCGCCAATCACCACCAACCGCCTGGCGGTTGCCGGTCTGTCGACCGGTAAAGTGGTGGCCCTGGATATCCGTAACGGCGTGCCGGTGTGGGAACAGCGTGTGGCTATTCCGCAAGGTCGTTCCGAGCTGGATCGCGTGGTCGACATCGACGGTGGCCTGCTGTTGTCCGGCGGCACCCTGTATGTCGCCAGCTACCAGGGTCGCGTAGCGGCGCTGGACCTGGAAAGCGGTCGTCCGCTCTGGCAGCGCGATGCTTCCAGCTATGCGGGTGTCGCTCAAGGTTTCGGCAGCGTCTATGTGAGCCTGTCCTCCGGCACAGTCGAAAGCATCGACGAGCGTTCCACCACTGCGCTGTGGAGCAACGACTCGCTGGCCCGCCGTCAACTGTCGGCCCCGGAAGTCTTCTCCAGCTACGTGGCGGTCGGCGACCTGGAAGGTTACCTGCACCTGCTGAGCCAGGTGGACGGTCGCTTCGTCGGCCGTGAGCGTATCGACAGCGATGGTCTGCGTGCGCGCCCGCTGGTAGTGGGCAACATGATTTATGTGTATGGCAACAGCGGCAAACTGGAAGCCCTGACCATCAAGTAATGGTTTGACTATGCTTGGGGTTGATCCCCAAGCGGCCTTGCCCCGGCAAGGTTCGCAGCACGTCACGTGCTGCCCCGAGCACCAGCCGCTGCCTCGCAGCGGCTTTTGTATTTTCTGAATTAACGCAGTGGAGAGCCGCATGGTTCCCGTAATCGCCCTGGTGGGCCGACCGAACGTCGGCAAGTCCACCTTGTTCAACCGCCTGACTCGGACTCGCGACGCCATTGTCGGCGACCTGTCCGGTCTGACCCGTGATCGCCAATACGGTGAGGCCAAGTGGCAAGGGCGTACCTACATTCTGATCGACACCGGCGGTATCTCCGGTGACGAGCATGGCATGGACGAAAAGATGGCCGAGCAGTCGCTGCTGGCCATCGAAGAAGCCGATGTCGTCTTGTTCCTGGTAGATGCCAAGGCCGGTTTCACCGCGGCCGACCAGATGATCGGCGAGCACCTGCGCAAACGTAACAAGACCTCTTACGTGATCGCCAACAAGGTCGACAATATCGACCCTGACATGGCACGTGCCGAGTTCGCCCCGCTGGGCATGGGCGATGCGATCCCGATCGCCGGCGCTCACGGTCGTGGTATCACGCAGATGCTGGAAATCGCCCTGCGCGAGTTCCCGAAAGACGACGCAGACGAGCCGGAAGAGGGCGAGGAAGAAGTCGTAGCCGAAGGCGAGGAAGCCAAGCGCATTCCGGGCCCGAGCGAAAAAGACGGGATCAAGATCGCCATCATCGGCCGGCCGAACGTGGGCAAGTCGACCCTGGTCAACCGCATGCTCGGCGAAGACCGGGTCATCGTCTACGACCAGCCGGGTACCACCCGCGACAGTATCTACATTCCCTTCGAGCGTAACGAAGAGAAGTACACGCTGATCGACACCGCCGGTGTGCGCAAGCGCGGCAAGATCCACGAGGAAGTTGAAAAGTTCTCGGTGGTCAAGACCCTGCAGGCGATCAAGGACGCCAACGTGGTGATCTTCGTTATGGACGCCCGCGAAGGCGTGGTGGATCACGACCTGAACCTGCTGGGCTTTGCCCTGGAAGCAGGCCGGGCGCTGGTTATCGCCCTGAACAAATGGGATGGCATGGACCCGCGCGAGCGTGACTATGTGAAGACCGAGCTGGAGCGCCGGCTGTTCTTCGTCGACTTCGCCGACATCCACTTCATCTCGGCGTTGCACGGTACTGGCGTGGGTAACCTCTACCAGTCGGTGCAGAACTCCTTCAAGTCCGCGGTAACCCGCTGGCCGACCAGCCGCCTGACGCAGATTCTCGAAGACGCCGTGAGCGAGCACGCGCCACCGATGGTCAACAACCGTCGCATCAAGCTGCGTTATGCCCACCTGGGTGGCGCCAACCCGCCGCTGATCGTGATCCACGGTAACCAGGTGGAGAAGGTGCCGAAGTCCTATGTGCGCTACCTGGAAAACACCTACCGGCGTGTTCTGAAGCTGGTCGGTACGCCGATCCGCATCGAATTCAAGGGCGGTGAAAACCCGTACGAAGGCAACAAGAACACGCTCACCGACCGTCAGGTCAACAAGAAGCGTCGTTTGATGACGCACCACAAAAAGGCCGAGAAGAAGCGCAAAGACAAGCGCTGAGTCACCCGCTAGGAGCCGGCTTGCCGGCGAAGCATTGAAGCGGGTCCGCGGCTTCGCCGGCAAGCCGGCTCCTACAGGATTTGCCTTGGAAAAAGGGCGCCTTTGGCGCCCTTTTTCATGCCTGTGGTTTGGGCTATTCTCGGGACCTCCCCGAGCCGCCGTAGAGCCGGGTGTTCAGCAGGGAACCACCCATGATCACCAGTAAGCTGCCGAATGTCGGCACCACTATCTTCACGCAAATGTCACAGCTCGCCGTGGAAACCGGCGCGCTGAACCTGTCCCAGGGTTTTCCCGATTTCGATGGCCCGCAGGCCCTGCGCGATGCGGTTGCCCGGCATATCGCCAGCGGCCACAACCAATACGCACCGATGACCGGCCTGCCGGCCTTGCGCCAGCAAGTGGCGGCCAAGATCGCCCGCAGTTATGGCGTGCAGGTGAATGCCGACACCGAGGTAACCATTACTCCGGGCGCCACCCAGGCGATCTTCTGCGCCATCCAGGCAGTGATCCAGCCCGGTGATGAAGTGATCGTCTTCGATCCTTGCTACGACAGCTATGAGCCTTCGGTGGAGCTGGCTGGCGGGCGCTGCGTGCATGTACAGCTTGGCCTGACCGATTTCGCCATCGACTGGCAGAAGCTTGGCGAGGCCCTGAGCCCGCGTACGCGGATGATCATTCTCAATGCCCCGCACAACCCCAGCGGTGCGCTGATCAGCCATGCGGAACTGGACCGGCTGGCTGCGCTGATTCGCGATCGGGATATCTACCTGGTCAGCGACGAGGTGTACGAGCATCTGGTATTCGACGGCATCCCCCACGTCAGCGTGCTGGCCCATGAGGAGCTGTACCAACGGGCATTCGTGGTCAGCTCCTTCGGCAAGACCTATCACGTGACCGGTTGGAAAACCGGTTATGTGGTCGCACCACCGACCCTGAGCGCGGAGCTGCGCAAGGTGCATCAATATGTCAGCTTCTGCGGCGTGACCCCTTTGCAGTACGCTCTGGCGGACTACATGGCCGAACACCCGGAGCATGTCGAAGAGCTACCCGGTTTCTATCAGGCCAAGCGCGACCTGTTCTGCGACCTGCTGGCACCTTCGCGATTCAGTTTTACCCGGGTGGCCGGTACTTACTTCCAACTGGTGGACTACTCGCAGATCCGCCCGGACCTGAATGACGTCGAGATGGCGATCTGGATGACCCGCGAGCACGGTGTCGCGACCATTCCGGTGTCGGTGTTCTACCACGAGCCACCGCAAGGACAGCGTCTGGTGAGGCTATGCTTTGCCAAGCGTGAGGAGACGCTGCGTCGGGCAGCGGAGAAGCTATGCGTGATCTGAGTGCTTTGCCCAATCTGAATGTGGCGCTGATCCAGACCTCTCTGGTCTGGCACGACCGCCAGGCCAATCTCGAGCACTTCGAGCTGTTGCTCGAACAGGCCCGGGGCGCTGATCTGATTATCCTGCCGGAAATGTTCACCACCGGATTTTCCATGGAGTCCGAAGCCCTCGCCGAGGCGGAAAACGGCCCGACCAGCAAGTGGCTGCGCAGCCAGGCCGCCAGGCTCGATGCGGTCATCACTGGCAGCGTGATTATCCAGGCCGCCGACGGCAGCCACCGCAACCGCCTGCTGTGGGCTCGCCCTGACGGCGAGGTCTGGCATTACGATAAACGCCATCTGTTCCGCATGGCGGGCGAGCACGATCACTACACGCCGGGCGAACGCCAGGTGCAGTTCGAACTCAAGGGTTGGCGGGTCAGGCCGCTGATCTGCTACGACCTGCGTTTTCCGGTGTGGAGCCGCGATGCCCGGGATACCGACTTGCTGCTGTACACGGCCAACTGGCCGGGGGCGCGGCGCCAGCACTGGAACCGTTTGTTGCCGGCCAGGGCCATCGAAAACCTGTGTTATGTGGCTGCGGTCAATCGGGTCGGCACCGACGGCAAGGGGTTTGCCTACACCGGGGATAGCCAGGTGCTGGATTTCCAGGGCGAGACCCTGCTCAGCGCCGGTGAGGCCGACGGGGTATTCCAGGTCTGCCTGAATGCCGCGGATCTGGCGGCCTACCGCGCGCGCTTTCCAGCCTACCTCGATGCGGACACCTTCGAGTTCACCCAGGCTTAAAGATCTGTCGGGGTGGGCCGTTAAGGGGTAAGAGGATTTTCAGGGAGATTTGTCATGACCACTATCGGTGCCGCGAGCATCAATCCATTCCCGCTGGGGGCCGCGCCGCAAAAGCTCAACATCGCCGAGCAGCAGGCCAGTCCGCTCGAGGTGCAGGACAAGAGCGCTGTCGAAGACAGCAACTCGGTGAGTGTCGACATGCAGGAATACGGCGCCAAGGCCGACCTCAGCTCATCCACCGCCGATATCGTCGCGCAGTTGCAGAAGCAGATCGACCAGACGGAAAAGACCCTGTCCGAGCAGCAGTCGCACTTGTCCGGGGTGCAGAAGGGGCAGGCGAGCGAGGAGCAGAAGGCACAACAGGCCTTGGAGGTGCAGGCGCAGATCGCGATCACCGCCAACAACCTGCAGGTGTTGCAGGCGGCCTTGCTCCAGGCGCTGACGGCGCGGATCAATACCACCGCCTGAGCGGGGCAATAAATACACAGCAAAAAAAGCCCCGGATCATCCGGGGCTTTTTTGTCGCCGTAAAACCGTCAGGCGGCTTTGGCGTCCAGCTGGCTCAGGGAGCGGTTCAGCGCGCTGAACAGGGCCTTGAAGCTGGCGGTGGTGATGTTTTCATCGATACCCACACCGTGCACCGCACGCTCGCCGTTCACGCGCAGTTCGATATAGGCCGCGGCCTTGGCGTTGGTGCCCGCGCCGATGGCGTGCTCGTTGTAGTCCATGATTTCCACCGGAACCGGCAAGCCGGCCACCAGGGCTTCCAGGGCGCCATTGCCCTTGCCGCGCCAGTGCAGGTTGGTCTCGCCCTGGCCCTTGCCGGACACTTCCACTTCCACGGCGCTGTGGCCGTTTTCTTCCTGCAGGCGATGGCTGACCAGCGCGTACGGGGTGTTGGCCTGCAAGTATTCGCTGTGGAGCAGCGCGTGGATCTGCTGGGCGGTCATCTCCAGGCCCAGGCGATCGGTTTCACGCTGTACCACCTGGCTGAACTCGATCTGCATGCGGCGCGGCAAGCTGATGCCGTATTCCTGCTCCAGCAGGTAGGCGATACCGCCTTTGCCCGACTGGCTGTTGACGCGAATCACCGCCTCGTAGCTGCGGCCGATGTCGGCCGGGTCGATCGGCAAGTACGGCACTTCCCACAGCGCATCGGATTTCTGCTGGGCGAAGCCCTTGCGGATAGCGTCCTGGTGCGAGCCGGAGAAGGCGGTATGAACCAGATCGCCGACATACGGATGACGCGGGTGAACCGGGATCTGGTTGCACTCTTCGACCACTTTGCGCACGCCGTCGATATCGGAGAAATCCAGTTCCGGATCGATGCCCTGGGTGTAGAGGTTCAGGGCCACGGTGACCAGGTCGACGTTGCCGGTACGTTCGCCGTTGCCGAACAGGCAGCCTTCGACGCGGTCGGCGCCGGCCATCAGGCCCAGCTCGGTGGCGGCTACGCCGGTACCACGGTCGTTGTGGGTGTGCAGGCTGATGATCACGCTGTCACGACGGTTGATGTGGCGGCCGAACCATTCGATCTGGTCGGCATAGATGTTCGGCGTGGCGACTTCGACGGTGGCCGGCAGGTTGAGGATCACCTTGTTGGCTGGCGTCGGGTTCCAGACCTCGATCACCGCATCGCAGACTTCCTTGGCGAACTCCAGCTCAGTGGCGCTGAAGGTCTCTGGCGAGTATTCGAACTGCCATTGGGTTTCCGGCTGCTGGGCGGCGTATTTGACGAACAGCTTGGCGGCGTTCACCGCGATTTCTTTCACGCCTTCCTTGTCCTGGTTGAAGACAATGCGACGGAACGACGGGCTGGTGGCGTTGTACAGGTGGACGATGGCTTTCTTCGCCCCGCGCAACGATTCGAAAGTGCGGGCGATCAGGTCTTCACGGGCCTGGGTCAGCACCTGGATGGTGGTGTCGTCCGGGATGTGGCCGCCTTCGATCAGGGTACGCACGAAGTCGAAGTCGGTCTGCGAAGCGGCCGGGAAGGAGGCCTCGATTTCTTTCACGCCGACGGCGACCAGGGTTTTCCAGAAGCGCAGCTTCTTCACCGCATCCATTGGCTCGATCAACGACTGGTTGCCATCACGCAGGTCGGAGCTGCACCAGATCGGCGCGCGGGTGATGGTCTTCGACGGCCAGGTGCGGTCCGGCAAGTTGATGGTCGGGAACGCGCGGTACTTCGAGGAAGGGTCTTTGAGCATGCTCATGGGGAAATCCTTATTGTCCGGGCCGAGAAGAGGCGGCCTGCCGGTGAATCAATGGGTGTGTTGTTTGAAGCAGGGGACGAGGTACCGCGACTCAACCTGGCAGTCGTGCGCTGACGAGGCAGAGGCTTCGGTGTTGACGGCGCTGAATGAGGGTGTGAGAGGTTTTCATGCCCTCAACCCTAACCACTGGGGTGAAAGATGGCAAGCAGTCGAAAAAAATTGAGATAAATCTCTTAAAAATGGTTTTTTGCGAGATTTTATTCTGTCGAGCTTACGGCTGGCTCGATCTTATTGCGCAGAGTTTTGAACCTGCGCAATCCCTGCGGGAGCCACGGCTCAGGGCTGGAAGGCCCCGATAAAGATCGCCGGATCGACCCGGGCATCGTTCAGGCTGACGTTCCAGTGCATGTGCGGCCCGGTGGCGCGCCCGGTGGAGCCGACTTTCCCGACCACGCCGCCGCGGGCCAGTTGCTGGCCGACCTTCACGTCGATCTTCGACATATGGCAGAACATGCTGATAAAGCCCTGGCCGTGGTCGACGAATACGGTGTTGCCGTTGAAAAAGTAATTGCCGATCAGGATCACCTTGCCGGCCGCCGGCGTCTTGATCGGCGTCCCCGCAGGTACCGCGAAGTCCAGCCCGGCGTGTGGATTGCGCTCCTCACCGTTGAAGAAGCGGCGTACGCCGAACTTGCTCGACAGCGGGCCGCTCACCGGCTTGTCCAGCAGCAGGTTGCTCGGGGTGTTAGGGCTGAAACTGCGGTAGGCGCGGACCTGCTCGGCCAACTCGGCGTCGATGCGCTTGAGGTCGGCCGGATCGGGGTTGACCTGGCGTTTGTTCTTCAGCGTGATGTGCTGTTCCGGGTACTTCTTGCTGCCCACACTGAAGTTCAGGTTGCGACCGCCAGCACTGATCTGCTGGGTGCCCGGCTTGACGGTCAGCGGGATGCCGACAATCGCCAGCCAGTTGTTCTGTTCCTTGACCACCAGCAGCGGTTTTCCCTGGTAGCTGGCCTTGGGCGCCTGGGTGGCGCTGCCCAGGTCGATCACCGCCACGCCGCCGGGCACCGGTTTGTTCAGCAGGCGCGTGATGTAGCTATCGGCGTGGGCGTTGAAGGTCAGGCACAGCAACAGCAGGGAGCTCAGAAAACGCGGCATGGATCAATCCAGTAAAGAAAGGGTGACAGGCGTCAGGTGATTGTCCTCGACCCGGACCTGCAGTTCGCCTTCGCCGAGCCGGGCTTTGAGGCGCTGGCCCGGCTGGGTCTGTGCGGCGCTGCGAATGGCCTGGCCGCGTTCGTCCAGCAGGATGCTGTAGCCACGGCCCAGGGTGGCCAGCGGGCTGACCACATGCAGGGTCTGCATCTGGCTTTGCAGTTGCAGGCGACGGGATTTCAGACCTTCGCGCATGGCCCGTGGCAGGCGTTCGGCCAGGCTGTCTAGGCGTTGCCGCAGCAGCGCCAGTTGCCGCCCGGGGTGTTGGCCGGCGAGCCGGGTTTCCAGGCGGATCAGGCGCTCGCGGCGGGTATTGAGGCTGCGCTCGAACGCCCGGCGCATACGCATGTCCAGGTCGTCCAGGCGCTGCGCTTGCTGGCGCAGGCGTTCACCTGGGTGACGCAGGCGCCGGGCCATGCCTTCCAGGCGCAGACGATCACGCAGCAGCCGATCGCGCATGCGCATCACCAAGCGCCGATGCAGGCTTTCGACGCGGTGTTGCAGGTCGCTGGCGTCCGGCGCGAGCAGTTCGGCCGCCGCCGAGGGCGTTGGTGCGCGCACGTCGGCGACGAAGTCGCTGATCGATACGTCGGTTTCATGACCCACGGCGCTGACGATCGGCGTGACACAGGCATCCACCGCCCGGGCCACGGCTTCTTCGTTGAAGCACCAAAGGTCTTCCAGGGAGCCGCCGCCACGGGCCAGGATCAGCGCGTCGAAGCCCCGGGCATCGGCCATCTTCAGGGCGCGGACGATCTGCGCGGTCGCCTCGCGGCCTTGTACGGCGGTCGGGATCAGGGTCAGGGCCACCTGTGGTGCGCGGCGCCGGAACACGCTGATGATGTCGCGAATCACCGCGCCGGTCGGCGAACTGATAATGCCGATGCGCTGCGGATGGGCGGGCAGCGGCACTTTGCGTTCGCTGCTGAACAGGCCTTCGGCGCTGAGCTTTTCCTTCAGCGCATCGAAGGCCAGGCGCAGGGCGCCGTCGCCGGCCGGTTCGACCGTATCGAGGATCAGTTGGTAGTCGCCGCGGCCTTCGAACAGCGAGACCTTGCCGCGTACCTTGACCGCCAGGCCGTCCTTCAGCGCCTGGCGCACCCGCGCGGCATTTTGCCGAAACAGCGCGCAGCGCACCTGGGCACCGCTGTCCTTGAGGGTGAAATACACATGGCCGGACGCCGGGCGGGCGAGGTTGGAAATTTCGCCTTCGACCCAGATGTTGCTGAACACGTCTTCCAGCAACACCCGCGCACGGCCGTTGAGCTGGCTGACGGTCAGGACTTCGCGGTCCAGGCCGAGTCTTGCAAAGGGATCTTTAATCATGGGGCGCAGTTTAAAGGCATTCGGCAAACAATCTCCATGGATCGAAACAAAAGGAGACGATGCCTTTGCCGGCCTCGAATACGCCTTCGGCGGTTAGGGCGTGAGAGCGTTGTGGAAGTGTTCGATGAACTGTTTGACCAAAGGTGTCGGATCTTGCCGACAGGCGAGGGCGACCGTGCTCTGGCACGCCGGGTCCGCCAAGGGCAGGAAGTGCAGGCTGGCGGGCGCGATGTCACGCATCGACTCGGGCAGCAGGGCGATGCCGAATCCGGCCTGGATCAACTGCAACTGAGTGGTCTTGCGCGACAGCACCCGCGCCGCCTTGGGGAAAAAGCCCTGGCGCATGCACAGCTCGGCCGACAGGTAACTCAGGCCGCCACGCTGCGGATGGGGAATGGAGATAAAGGCTTCGTCGCGCAGTTGCGCCAGATCCACGCCCTGCTTGGGAGGATCTGCTGCCAGAGGGTGGCCCAGCGGCACGGCCAGCAGCAGGCGTTCGCTGAACAGCGGCGTGATCTGCACGCCCTCGCGCTGGCGCAGTACCGGCAGTCGCAGCAGGCCGATATCCAGCCGGCCTTCGGCGACTTCCTCCAATTGCGCTTCGGAGGACAGGGTGGCGATATCCATCGAGGCCCCCGGGCACCGCTCCAGGTATCTGCTGATGGCGCGCAGCAAGCGGCCGCTCATGGACACGGTGCTCGAGTGGCTCAGGCGCAATGTCCCCAACTGCCCCTGGCCGACCTGGGTCGCCAGTTCGCTGGCCTTGTTTAGCTCATCGAGCAGGTTGCGGGCGCGCGGGTAGAACGCCTCGCCCGCCGCCGTCAGCCTGGGCAGGCGCGCAGTGCGCTCGAACAGCGGGGTCTTGAGGTGGGTTTCCAGTTCCTTGATCTGCCGGCTGAGGGCGGACTGGGCAACGAACAGGCGTTCGGCGGCGGCGCTGAAACTGCCGCTGTCGGCGATTTCCACGAAGTAGCGCAGTTGGCGGGTTGAAATCACGCGTCATGCCTTTTTGAGATGAGTAGATGGCTTTGATGATATTAGTCGCAAGGCTTGTGGCTGGCTAAAGTCATTCCTTGATAAAGAAGGAAGGCGAATCGATGAGCATGGTCGAGTTGTTGGGGCAGTGGTCGTTGGGGACGAGTGGCTGGTTGGCGATCGGCCTGGGGATTGCCCTGGCGTATATCGTGTTTGGCATCGCCGGGTTTGGTACGGCGCTGGTGGCCGGGCCAGTGCTGATCCTGTTCATGCCGCTGTCGAAGATAATCCCGCTGCTGGTGCTGCTGGATTTTGTCGCGGCCTTTGGCAATCTCCTGCCGTCGCGGCGGGATGTCGATCGCTCCGAGCTGTTGCGCCTGCTGCCGTGCATGGCACTGGGCTGCACCCTGGGGGTGATCTTCCTGCTCAACCTCAAGTCCGATGTGTTGCTGCTGTTGATGGGGCTGTTTATCAGTGCTTATGCGGTGTACAGCCTTTGGGTCAAGGCAAGGCCCAAGGCGCTGGCGGCGGGCTGGGCGATTCCCATGGGGACCGTGGGTGGAACGTTCGGCGCGCTGTTCGGCAGTGGCGGCTTTTTATATGCCATCTATTTGAACAGCCGTTTGCCCAAGGATGCGGCGCGGGCTACCCAGAGTGCATTGATCAGTTGCAGCACGGTGGTACGCCTGAGCCTGTTCGCCATTGCCGGCGTTTATGCGCAACTGCCTTTATTGGTGCTGGCGCTGTGCTTGTTGCCGGCCATGGCCCTGGGCCTGTGGATTGGTCGGCGGCTGACCATGAAGTTGTCCCGCGAGGCGTTCGTCCGGCTGGTGACCTGGCTGGTGCTGGCCAGCGGCATTGCCCTGGTCGGTCGTTACCTGAGCACTTGACCTCTGGGGTTCAGGGATTAAGCTGCGGGCCCTCGGATTTGCCAGGCACGCCGACTTCTACACTTATTGGCAGGTATCGACTCGCTGACGGTACTGTTCGAGTAGGCGACGCAGACTTCCCTTCAAACGCTTCAGGCCCCATCCATGAACTCGCAAAGCATCATCGTCCCGAAAATCTCCACCTTGCCGGTTCACGAACCCCGCGCCCGGGCGATCGTGCGTTGGCTGGTGCGCAAGAACATCGTCGAGGAGGCCTTGAGCACCTGTGGTCGTACCGGCAATCGCATGGCGCATGCGATCGCCCCAGGCGCGCGGGAGGTGGTGCTGCACCCGGAGGCCTTGCCCTTCGGTGAACCGGTCAACGGCCTGGAGATCATTACCAAGCGCTGCATCTATACCCCGGCCAAGGGGTTTCTCGAGGAAGCGGGTTGTGCCGAGTGCCGCCAGGAAGTGGGGGAGGCGCTGTTCGAGAGCCTGGAGGACTGGATGCCCGGGCGCACCGATAACTTCACCTGCCCCGAGTGCGGGCATGAAGATGACATCAATGGCTTTCTGTTCTTGCAGGAGTGCGGGTTTTCCAACCTCGGTTTCATCTTCAACAACTGGGCCGAAGCCGGGTTCAAGCAGAGTTTTCTCGACGAGTTCGCCGAATGGCTGGATCAGCCGGTGAGCTGGGTGAAGGTGGAGTTGTAAGGCGATTTCGGCAGCCGGTTCCGGGGGGTGAATTCATCATCGGCAGGTGCCATGTCTGTTCGCGAAACAGATGCCGTGTTCCGGCAAATTCCCCATCCATCACCCCGTTGATAATAGACAGAGTTTTACATTGAGCCCGGGTAGGTGTCTGAGTATAATGGCGCGCTTCCATTTTCCCGCTCGGGAGCCCCCGCGATGCTGCGTATCAGCCAAGAAGCTCTGACCTTCGACGACATTCTCCTAGTGCCCGGTTATTCCGAGGTGCTTCCTAACGAAGTCAGTCTCAAGACCCGTCTTACCCGTGGCATCGAGCTGAATATTCCACTGGTTTCCGCCGCAATGGACACCGTCACTGAAGCCCGTCTGGCAATCGCCATGGCTCAGGAAGGTGGCATCGGCATCATCCACAAGAACATGACCATCGAGCAGCAAGCTGCCGAAGTCCGCAAGGTCAAGAAGTTCGAAGCCGGCGTCGTCAAAGACCCGATTACCATCGAGGCTGACGCCACGGTGCGCGACCTGTTCGAACTGACCCGCATGCACAACATTTCCGGCGTTCCGGTACTGCACGATGGCGACCTGGTCGGCATCGTCACTTCCCGTGACGTGCGTTTCGAAAACCGCCTGGACGCCAGCGTCCGTGAAGTGATGACGCCTAAAGAGCGCCTGGTCACGGTCAAGGAAGGCGCCGACAAGAACGACGTGCGCGAGCTGCTGCACAAACACCGCATCGAGCGCGTGCTGATCGTCGACGACAAGTTCGCCCTCAAAGGCATGATGACCGTCAACGACATCGAAAAAGCCAAGGCTTACCCGCTGGCCAGCAAGGACGATCAAGGTCGTCTGCGCGTCGGGGCTGCCGTCGGTACCGGTAAAGACACCGGTGACCGCGTTGCCGCCCTGGTCAACGCCGGCGTGGACGTGGTGGTGGTCGACACCGCCCACGGTCACTCCAAGGGTGTGATCGACCGCGTTCGCTGGGTCAAGGAGAACTACCCGCAAGTGCAGGTGATCGGCGGCAACATCGCCACCGGTGCCGCAGCCAAGGCCCTGGCCGCGGCGGGCGCCGATGCGGTCAAGGTCGGTATCGGCCCTGGCTCGATCTGCACCACCCGTATCGTCGCCGGTGTCGGCGTACCGCAAATCAGCGCCATTGCCAATGTCGCCGCGGCCCTTGAAGGCACCGGCGTTCCATTGATCGCCGACGGCGGCATCCGCTTCTCCGGTGACCTGTCCAAGGCCATCGTCGCCGGTGCTTCCTGCGTGATGATGGGCTCGATGTTCGCCGGTACCGAAGAAGCGCCAGGCGAAATCGAACTGTTCCAGGGTCGCTCCTACAAGGCTTACCGCGGCATGGGTTCGTTGGGCGCCATGTCCCAGGCCCAGGGCTCTTCCGACCGTTACTTCCAGGACTCCTCCGCGGGTGCCGAGAAGCTGGTTCCGGAAGGCATCGAAGGCCGTGTTCCCTACAAGGGCACCCTGACCGCCATCATCCATCAGCTGATGGGTGGCCTGCGTTCTTCCATGGGCTACACCGGTAGCGCCAACATCGAAGAAATGCGCACCAAGCCAGAGTTCGTACGCATCACTGGCGCCGGCATGGCTGAATCCCACGTCCATGACGTGCAGATCACCAAGGAAGCGCCAAACTACCGCGTAGGTTGATGCTTCAAGCAAAACGTTAAATGACCGGGGCTGTTTTATTCAGCCCCGAGTCGTTTCTGAATCACGACTGTTTTCGAATTACCTAGACGAGACTGAATCATGGCCCTCGACATTCACGCCCACCGCATCCTGATCCTCGATTTCGGTTCTCAGTACACCCAATTGATCGCCCGTCGCGTGCGTGAAATCGGCGTGTACTGCGAACTGCATCCGTTCGACATGGATGACGAAGCGATTCGCGAATTCGCTCCCAAAGGCGTCATTCTCGCCGGCGGCCCCGAGTCCGTGCACGAAGCCAACAGCCCGCGTTGCCCGCAAGCGGTGTTCGACCTGGGCGTGCCGGTCTTCGGTATCTGCTACGGCATGCAGACCATGGCCGAGCAAATGGGCGGCAAGGTCGAGGGTTCCGAACTGCGTGAATTCGGTTACGCCCGCGTCGATGTGGTCGGCAAGAGCCGCCTGCTGGACGGCATCGAAGACCACGTCGACGCCGACGGCCTGTTCGGCCTCGACGTGTGGATGAGCCACGGTGACAAGGTCACCAAGATGCCGCAAGACTTCCACATCCTGGCCAGCACCCCGAGCTGCCCGATCGCCGGCATGTTCAACGACGACCTGCGTTACTACGGCGTGCAGTTCCACCCGGAAGTGACTCACACCAAGCAGGGCGGTCGCATCCTGTCGCGCTTCATCCTCGACATCTGCGGCTGCGAAGCCCTGTGGACCCCATCGAAAATCGCTGAAGACGCCATTGCCCAGGTGCGTGCCCAGGTCGGCACCGACAACGTGCTGCTCGGCCTGTCCGGCGGCGTCGATTCCTCGGTGGTTGCGGCCCTGCTGCACAAGGCCATCGGCGACCAGCTGACCTGCGTTTTCGTCGACAACGGCCTGCTGCGCCTGCACGAAGGCGAGCAAGTGATGGCCATGTTCGCCGAGAACATGGGCGTCAAGGTGATCCGCGCCAACGCCGAGGAGCAGTTCCTCAACAACCTGGCCGGCGAAGCCGACCCGGAGAAGAAGCGCAAGATCATCGGCCGTACCTTCATCGATGTGTTCGATGCCGAATCCTGCAAGCTGGACAACATCAAGTTCCTGGCCCAGGGCACCATCTACCCGGACGTGATCGAGTCGGCTGGCGCCAAGAGCGGCAAGGCCCACGTGATCAAGTCGCACCACAACGTGGGCGGCCTGCCGGAAGAAATGAACCTCAAGCTGGTCGAGCCTCTGCGCGAGCTGTTCAAGGACGAAGTCCGTCGTCTGGGCCTGGAGCTGGGCCTGCCGTACGACATGGTCTACCGTCACCCGTTCCCGGGCCCGGGCCTGGGCGTGCGTATCCTTGGCGAAGTGAAGAAGGAATACGCCGACCTGCTGCGTCGCGCCGACCACATCTTCATCGAAGAGCTGCGCAAGGCCGACTGGTACCACAAGGTCAGCCAGGCGTTCGTGGTGTTCCAGCCGGTGAAATCGGTGGGCGTGGTCGGTGACGGCCGTCGTTACGCCTGGGTCGTGGCCCTGCGTGCCGTGGAAACCATCGACTTCATGACCGCGCGTTGGGCGCACTTGCCTTACGAGCTGCTGGAAACCGTCAGCGGCCGGATCATCAACGAGATCGAAGGCATCTCCCGCGTCACCTACGACGTGTCGAGCAAGCCGCCAGCCACCATCGAGTGGGAGTGATCCTGGCCGAGTGATCGGCCACTGATCGTTCAGGCAACAGCAATGGCGATCGAGACCTTCGGGTGTCGATCGCCATTTGTGTTTCAGGGTCTTTAAAAAAACCGCTTTCCAGCCCTCCCGCAATACCAGGAAAGACTTGGGCCCATCGTCGTCCGCCTGGCCTGTGTACCCTCGACAGACATTCATCGAACGCCCTGCGGCAGCCTTTGGCGATGCCGGTGCGGGTGTTGAAAGATTTCATGGTTGTCAGTTGACAACCTTTTCATTGTTGACGAGACTGGAGGCCATGGATGGCTCGCACACCTCATCCCAGGAAAGACATTGAAATGGCGCTGCGCTACGCCGAATGGCAGGGCTGGCGCGTCGAAGTCGGCGGCGGTCATGCCTGGGGCAGGATCTACTGCCCTTACAACAGTGAGGTGTGTCGTTGCGGCGAGTTCTGCATCACCAGTGTGTGGAGCACGCCGAAAAATCCCCTCCAGCATGCCCGGGCGCTGTGCCGGGTAATCGACAACTGCACGCTGAATCAGCTGCGCGGCGGGAAAGTCCCGCAACCTCGTCGGGAGTCATGACCATGGAATACCTGTTTACCCTCAACTACCTGCTGCCCGCCCACGACTGCGACCCGGACGTGCTGGTGGAGCGCCTGGGCGCGGGGGGCTGCACCGACGCGCTGGTCGGTACCGGGCTGGCGGGGCGCCTGGCCCTGGAATTCAGCCGCGAGGCCGAAAGCGGCGAAGCGGCCCTGCTCAGTGCCCTGAGCGATATCAAGCGGATCATTCCGGATGCGCGACTGGTAGAGGCCAGCCCGGATTTCGTCGGCCTGAGCGAGATTGCCGATATCGTCGGGGTCTCCCGGCAGAACATGCGCAAGTTGATGCTCAACCATGCCGGCAGTTTCCCCCTGGCGATCCACGAGGGCAGTGCCTCGCTCTGGCATCTGGCGGAAGTGCTGAGCTGGCTGGCGGCCCGGGGCGGTTACCAGTTGCAGCATCCGGTGATAGAAGTGGCGCGGGTCGCGCAATCCGTGAACGTCGCCAAGGAGGCCCGGCGGGTCGGCACCCCGAGCGCCGAACTGGTGGCGCTGCTGGGCTGAGCGGGCCTGCCGCGGCGGTCAGCGCCGGGCGACGTCCGAGAAGTAGAACTTGTCCAGGGTATGGCGTGATTCGGTGTATTCGAACTGCCGGCCGTCCTGCAGGAAGGTCTGGTTGCTCACCACTATCACGTGGCTCTGGCCCTCCAGGTCCAGGTGCTGCTGGTCATCCCGGGTGCGTGGGGTGGCTTCGATGGTCCGCTGGGCGTAGCTGATCTGCAATTGCAGGGTCTGCTCGATATAGGCGTAGATCGAGTGTTCGGCAATCTGCCGGTCCAGCCCCGGGATCAACTCGGCGACGAAGTGGTTGATGTCGAGAATCACCCGTTTGCCATCGATACGCCGCACCCGCTTGATGCGGGTAATCAGGCTGCCTTCCTCGGCCTGCAGGTGTTCGCGCAACGCGCCTTCGAGGGGAAACTGGGTGAACTCCACCACCTCGGTGCTGACGTCGTTGCCCAGGCGCGGATAGGTTTCCTGGAAGCTGACAATGCCGCCCAGCTGGAACTCGATCGGGTGCGGCGACAGCACAAAAGTGCCCTTGCCGTGGATCTTCTGGGCGAAGCCGCGCTCCTGCAACTGCTCGATGGCCTTGCGCACGGTGCCGCGGCTGGCCTGGTAGCTGTCCATCAACTCGGTTTCGGAAGGCAGACGAGCGCCGCGTTCCAGGCGCTCGGTGGTGATGCTGGCAAGCAGATCGCTGTAGATCTGGTTGTATTTACTCATGGGATGGCTCTGTGCCGTCTGCGCTCAAGGCGGGAACCTTAAGGGCCGTGAGCGGATTTGTCTATTTGAGGCGAGTGGGTCGAACGCCTGACTGCGGGTGTCGAAATGGCAATGAAACACCTTACAGCAGTTTAAGAATTTTCTGTCGCGCATGGCGCGCTTTGCCGGAAAGTGTGGATCTAGAGCCGTTTTTGCGCAGCAGAAACTGCCTGCGACCTGGGTTTCGGAGCGACGTCGGCAAACTCGTCTGTACGAGTTGTTGCTTTAACTCGTACAGACGAGTATTTTTCGCTTCGGCGTGCTGCCAATAACAAAAAACCAAAGCGGAAGAACAAGCATGAGCCACGATTACTCCACGATCGCCAGCGAGTTGCTGCACAGCCTCGGTGGCGCCGACAACCTCGAACAAGCCGCGCATTGCGTCACCCGCCTGCGCCTGGCGCTCAAGGACCCGAGCCGGGTGGACAGCGCCACGCTGAACCAGATCGATCTGGTCAAGGGTTCGTTTTTCACCGGTGGCCTGTTCCAGGTGGTCATTGGCCCCGGCGAAGTCGAAAAGGTCTATGCCGCGTTGCGCCAACTCACCGGGCTGGCCGCTTCCACCATCGCCGACGTCAAGCAGAAGGGCGCCGACAAGACCAACGCCATGCAGCGTCTGGTGCGGGTGTTTTCCGATGTCTTCATGCCGATCCTGCCGGCGCTGATCATTGCCGGCCTGCTGATGGGGGTGAACAACCTGATCGGCGCCAAGGGCATGTTCATCGAAGGCCGGACCCTGCTCGAGGCCTATCCGACCCTGGATGGCGTGTGGAGCCTGATCAACCTGATGGCTAACACCTCCTTCGTATTCCTGCCGGCACTGGTGGGCTGGTCGGCGGCCAAGCGCTTTGGCGGCAGCGAAATCCTCGGCATCGTGCTGGGCCTGATGCTGGTGCACCCCGACCTGCTCAATGCCTGGAACTACGGCAAGGCCGTGGCCGGGCTGGAGGGCCAGAGCCTGCCGTACTTCGACATCTTCGGTCTGTTCCAGATCGAGAAGGTCGGCTACCAGGGGCAGATCCTGCCGATCCTGCTGGCGGCCTACGTCATGAGCGTCATCGAGAAATGGCTGCGGGCGCGGGTGCCGAATGCGATCACCCTGCTGGTCGTGCCCATCACCACCATCGTGGTCACCGGCGTGCTGGCGCTGGCGGTGATCGGCCCGGTGACCCGGCACCTGGGGATCCTGATCACCGAAGGCGTGGTCACCCTGTTCGAACTGGCACCGATGGTCGGCGGGGCGATTTTCGGCCTGCTCTACGCGCCGCTGGTGATCACCGGCATGCACCACATGTTCCTCGCCGTGGACTTGCAACTGATCTCGACCCAGGGCGGCACCTTCATCTGGCCGATGATCGTCATGTCCAACCTGGCCCAGGGCAGCGCGGCGCTGGCGGTGTTCAGCATGAGCCGCAACGCGCGGGACCGCAGCATGGCTTCGACCTCGGCGATCTCCGCCTATTTCGGCATCACCGAGCCGGCCATGTTCGGGGTCAACCTGCGCTACAAGTTCCCGTTCTACGCTGCGCTGATCGGCTCGGCGCTGGGCTGCATTTTCCTCTCGCTGAACAAGGTCCAGGCCTCGGCCATCGGCGTCGGCGGGCTGCCCGGATTCATCTCGATCATTCCCCAGTACATCCCGATGTTCGTGGTCGGCATGGTCGTCGCCCTGGTGGTGCCGTTCGTGCTGACCTGCGGCTTGAGCATGAAGATCATCCGGCCGGGGTATCGCGTCGCTTGAAAAATCGCATCGCGAGCAAGCTCGCTCCTACATGACCGCATATTCCTCTGTAGGAGCGAGCTTGCTCGCGATGAGGCCCTCAAGGCCAGTACCAACCCCATTGAAGGAGCCCGCCATGCAAGACTGGCAGCGTTCGGTGATCTACCAGATCTACCCGAAGAGTTTCTACAGCCACAGCGGCCAGGCCACCGGCGACCTGCTGGGGGTGGTCGACAAGCTCGACTACCTGCACTGGCTGGGCGTCGATTGCCTGTGGCTCACCCCGTTCCTGCGTTCGCCCCAGCGCGACAACGGCTATGACATCAGCGACTACTACGCCATCGACCCGAGCTACGGGACCATGGCCGATTGCGAGCTGCTGATCGCCGAGGCCGGCAAGCGCGGCATCAAGCTGATGCTGGACATCGTGGTCAACCACACCTCCATCGAACATGAGTGGTTCCAGCAGGCCCGCAGCAGCCTCGACAACCCGTACCGCGACTTCTACATCTGGCGCGACCAGCCGAATAACTGGGAATCCAAATTCGGCGGTTCCGCCTGGGAATACGAAGCGCAGACCGGCCAGTACTACCTGCACCTGTTCGACCATACCCAGGCCGACCTCAACTGGGACAACCCCCAGGTACGCGCCGAAGTGTTCAAGATGATGCGTTTCTGGCGCGACAAGGGCGTGGGCGGTTTCCGCCTGGACGTGATCAACCTGATCTCCAAGCCGGCCGATTTCCCGGAAGACGCCAGCGACGGCCGGCGCTTCTATACCGACGGGCCGAACGTGCACCCGTACCTGCAGCAGATGCATCGCGAGGTCTTCGAGGGCTTTGACCTGATCAACGTCGGCGAGATGTCTTCCACCAGCCTCGAGCACTGCATTCGTTATTCGCAGCCCGAGTCGAAAGAGCTGTCGATGACCTTCAACTTCCACCACCTGAAGGTCGATTACCCGAACCTGCAGAAGTGGATTCGCGCCGATTTCGACTTCCTCCAGCTCAAGCGCATCCTCTGTGACTGGCAGAGCGGCATGCAGGCCGGCGGTGGCTGGAACGCGCTGTTCTGGTGCAACCACGACCAGCCGCGGGTGGTCTCGCGTTTCGGCGACGACGGCGAGTACCGGGTGGTCTCGGCGAAGATGCTCGCCACCGCGCTGCACTTCCTCCAGGGCACGCCGTTCGTGTACCAGGGCGAAGAGCTGGGCATGACCAACCCCGGTTTTACCCACATCGACCAATACCGCGATGTCGAGACTCTGAACATCTACCGCCTCAAGCGCGAAACCGGCGACAACGAAGCGGACAACATGGCGGCGATCATGCAGAAGTCCCGGGACAACGGGCGCACGCCGATGCAATGGAATACCGAGGCCCATGCCGGTTTCAGCAGCGTCGAGCCCTGGATCGGCGTGCCGGCCAATGCTGCGCGGATCAACGTCGCGCAGCAGCTCGAAGACCCGGATTCGGTGTTGCACCACTACCGCCAACTGATTGCCCTGCGCCGTCGCGAGCCGCTGATCCAGGACGGCGAGTATCGCCAGCTGCTGGCCGAGCATCCGCAGGTCTGGGCCTATCTGCGCGAGGGCCAGGGCGAGCGCCTGCTGGTGGTGAACAATTTCTACGGCAGCGCCTGCGAAGTGCAGTTGCCGGAGGGAGTGATGACCGAGCGCATGGAGCAGCGCCTGGTCATCAGTAACTACGCAGACCATCAAACCCGCAGTCGCGAGCTGTTCCTGCGGCCTTACGAGTCCTTTGTCCTGCACCTGATCGACCGCTGACAACCTTCCCCGCATGAGCGCGGCGTGCCCGGCACACCGCGAGCTTTCGCTCGCCGGTAGGGCGGCGCCTGCGGGGCACACACAGAATAAAAATAATGGGGTGGCTTATGAAAACAACAATAAATCGCGGTCTTGCAGCCTCTTGCGTCTGCCTGGCCTTGCCGTTCTCGGCCCAGGCCCTGGAGTTCGCCGGTTACCTGCGTAGCGGCCTCGGGAGCTCGGTCAACAGCAGCTCGCAATCCTGTTTCCAGCTGCCCGGCGCGCAGTCCAAGTACCGCCTGGGCAACGAATGCGAACAGTATGCCGAGCTGGAGCTGCGCCAGGACCTGTACACCCTGGACGACGGCTCGGTGCTCAGTGTCGATGCCATGGCGTCGCTGTATAACCAGTACGACCGCAGCCTGACCTTCCAGGGCGACAACGGCTCGGCGCGCATGCCGCAGATGTATGCCCAGTGGTCGAACATGCCCAGCCTCAATGGCGGCTCGCTGTGGGCCGGCCGGCGTTACTACAAGCGCAACGACATCCATATCTCCGACTTCTACTACTGGAACCAGAGCGCCACCGGCGGCGGCATCGAGGATGTGCTGATCGGCGACCTGAAATACAGCTACGCCTTCTCGCGCAAGGACAACCTGTACCAGAAGGACTACATCAACCGGCACGACTTCAACGTCGCCGGTTTCAAGACCAACCCCGGCGGCGAGCTGGAGCTGGGCCTGAGCTACATCGACAAGCCCGACAGTCGCGACGCCCATCGGGGTTGGGCGATCACCGCCCAGCATGTGCAGAAGGACTTCCTGGGCGGCAAGAACAAGCTGGCATTGCAGTACGGCGAAGGCCCGGGCACGGGGTTGGGCTACACCGGCAATGTGCAACTGGACGACAGCAACAAGAGCTACCGGTTGGTGGAGTTCTTCGACTGGCAATTGACCCCGCGCTTTGGCGGGCAGGTCGAGGCGATCTATCAGAAAGACATCCGCCCCGACGGTAACGACCAGAACTGGATCTCCCTGGGCATCCGCCCGGCCTATGCGATCAGCGAGCAGTTCAAGCTGGTCACCGAGTTGGGCCACGATCAGGTCGAGGCCCCCGGCGGCACGCGCAAGCTCAGCAAGTTCACCTTCGCCCCGACCTGGTCGCCCAAGGGCCCGGAATTCTGGGCGCGCCCCGAGGTGCGCCTGTACTACACCTATGCCAGCTGGAACCAGGCCGCCAAGCGCGCGGCGAACGAGCTGGCGGCGGGTTCGGCGCTGTCCGATACCGGCGCCTTCGGCACGGCCAGGCATGGTGCGAACGTCGGATTGCAGGTCGAGTACTGGTGGAAATAAGCGATGCTGTCGGGGCTCGCGCTCCATCGGCACTTACAAGAACAAACAGCAGGTGAAGTCATGGCTACAACCCAACAATTGCAACTGCTCGCGCCGCTGTCCGGGCTGCTGATGCCCCTGGAGCAAGTGCCGGACCCGGTGTTCTCAAGCCGGGTCATCGGTGACGGCCTGTGCATCGACCCGACCTCGCAGACCCTGCGCGCGCCGCTGGCCGGTGTGGTCAGCAACGTGCAGGACAGTGGCCATGCGGTGAGTATCACCGACGACAACGGCGTGCAGGTGCTGATGCACATCGGCCTGGACACGGTGAACCTGGCGGGCAAGGGTTTTAGCCGCCTGGTGCAGGAGGGCCAGCGGGTCGAGGCTGGGCAACCGTTGATCGAGTTCGATGCCGACTACATCGTCGTGCATGCCCGCAGCCTGTTGACGCTGATGCTGGTGGTCAGTGGCGAGCCGTTCACCTGGCTGACAAGGGACAGTGCGTTGGTGGACAGCGGCCAGCCGTTGTTGCAACTGAGCCTGGGCGCGCCTGCGCCAAGCGCGGAGCCCGAGGAAGAGGGCGAGGCGCTGTTCTCCAAACCGGTGACGCTGCCCAATCCCAATGGCCTGCATGCGCGCCCTGCGGCGGTGTTCGCCCAGGCGGCCAAGGGCTTCAAGGCGAGCATCTGCCTGCACAAGCAGCAGGCCAGCGCCAACGCCAAGTCCCTGGTGGCGATCATGGCGTTGCAGACCGCGCAGGGTGATGCCTTGCAGGTCAGCGCGGCGGGCGCGGATGCCGAGGCGGCGATCAAGACCCTGGCCGAATTGCTGGCGAGTGGTTGTGGCGAGGCGGTGACCGCGGTGATCGCCGCTGAACCTGTGGCGCCGGTTGCCGCGCCAGCGGGCAAGTTGCTGCGGGGCGTCTGCGCCTCGACGGGCTCGGCCTTCGGGCAAGTGGTGCAGGTCGCCGAGCAGAAGCTTGAGATCGTCGAGTTCGCCAGCGATCAGGTCGCGCAGCGCGGGCAGCTGGAGCGGGCGCTGGCGCAGGCCACCGAGGCCCTGCAAGCGCTGCGGGACAAGGCCGCCAGCACAGCCCAGGGCGAGATCTTCAAGGCTCACCAGGAATTGCTGGAAGACCCGAGCCTGCTGGAGCAGGCCCAGGCCCTGATCAGCGACGGCAAGAGCGCGGCATTCGCCTGGAACCGCGCCACCGAAGCCACCGCCGAGCTGTTCAAGGGTTCAGGCAGTCCGTTGCTGGCCGAGCGTGCCCTGGACCTGATGGATGTCGGCCAGCGGGTGCTCAAGTTGCTGCTGGGTGTGCAGGACAGCGCCTGGGCCCTGCCGGAGCAGGCGATCCTGATTGCCGAGCAGCTCACCCCGTCCCAGACCGCCGGCCTCGATACCCGCAAGGTGCTGGGGTTCGCCACGGTCGGCGGCGGGGCCACCAGCCATGTGGCGATTCTGGCCCGGGCCCTGGGGTTGCCGGCGGTCTGCGGCCTGCCGGTACAGGTGCTGGCGTTGGCCAGCGGTACACCGGTGCTGCTGGATGCCGACCAGGGCGAATTGCACCTGGAGCCTGCGCCGGCGGTGATCGCGCAGTTGCAGGCACGACGTCAGCAGCAACAGCAGCGCCAGCGCCAGGAGCTGGAGCAGTCGGCCCAGGCCGCGGTGACCCGCGACGGCCATCACTTCGAGGTGACGGCCAACGTCGCCTCGCTGGCCGAGGCCGAGCAGGCCATGGACCTGGGCGGGGAGGGCGTCGGTCTGTTGCGTTCGGAGTTTCTTTACCAGGACCGCGGCATCGCCCCGAGCCACGAGGAACAGGCCGCGACCTACAGCGCCATCGCCCGGGCCCTGGGGCCGGAGCGCAATCTGGTGGTGCGGACCCTGGATGTCGGCGGCGACAAACCGCTGGCCTATGTGCCGATGGAGCCTGAAGCCAACCCCTTCCTCGGCATGCGCGGGATTCGCCTGTGCCTGGAGCGCCCGCAGCTGTTGCGCGAACAGTTCCGGGCGATCCTCGCCAGCGCCGGGCTGGCCCGCCTGCATATCATGCTGCCGATGGTCACCCAGCTGGCGGAGTTGCGGCAGGCGCGGCAGATGCTGGAGGACGAAGCCCTGGCCCTGGGGCTCAAGGAATTGCCGAAGCTGGGGATCATGATCGAAGTGCCGTCGGCGGCGCTGCTGGCCGACCTGTTCGCGCCGGAGGTGGATTTCTTCTCCATCGGCACCAACGACCTGACCCAGTACACCCTGGCCATGGACCGCGATCATCCGCGCCTGGCCAGCCAGGCCGACAGTTTCCACCCGGCGGTGCTGCGCCTGATCGCCTCCACGGTCAAGGCCGCCCATGCCCATGGCAAGTGGGTCGGCGTGTGTGGGGCGCTGGCTTCGGAAACCCTGGCGGTGCCGCTGTTGCTGGGGCTGGGCGTGGACGAGCTGTCGGTCAGCGTGCCGCTGATTCCGGCGATCAAGGCCGGTGTGCGCGAGGTCGAGCTGAGCCAGTGCCAGGCCCTCGCCGGGCGCATTCTCGGCCTGGAAAGCGCCGAGCAGGTGCGCGACGCCTTGCACCAGCATCGGCAATCGACGCTGGCCCCTTCACCGGTTCTGGAGAACTGAACATGTTCGAGAAATTGCAGCGGGCGTTCTGGAAAGCCCTGACCCCGGACCTGGTGCCCGACCAGCCGAAAACGACGGCCCCGGTCAAGGACGACGCCGCCCTGGACCAGGCCGTGATTGCGGCGCTGGGCGGCGCCAACAACCTCAAGAGCCGGCAGCGTGTGGCCCTGACCCGGGTGCGGGTGGAATTGCATGACCCGACCTTGCTCGATGCCACGGCCTTGCGTAATGCCGGCGTGCCCGGGGTAATGGCGCTGGTCGGCGGCGTGGTGCATCTGCTCGTCGGCCTATCTCCGACGTAGCCGCTGCCGAGCGAGCGAGGCTGCGTACGGATGCGAAGCGTCCGCAACCCAGGCAATGCGTTGCACCTGAGCCACCACGTTGGATGCCTTGGCGGGCGCTGCGCGCCCGTACGCAGCCTCGCAGGCTCGGCAGCGGCTACAGGGGCGGTTACGCCTGCGGCCGGTCACCACGCCGGCCTTACTGTTTCTCAACTGCGGGTGTATCGTATTCGCCTTTTGCGGGCCCCGGCCCGCCGCGGATACGTGAGGTAGTTGAGTCCATGTCCTTTACCCGTCGACAGATACTCGGTGGTCTGGCCGGTCTTGCAGTGGTTGGCGTGGGCGCCGGTGGCGCGGCGCGTTACTGGCTGGGCAAGATGGCCGACGCCGAGGCGGGCCACGATTATCAACTGATCGCCGCGCCGCTGGACGTGGAACTGGTGCCGGGCCACAAGACCGAAGCCTGGGCCTTTGGCCCGTCTGCGCCGGGTACCGAGCTGCGGGTGCGCCAGGGCGAGTGGCTACGGGTGCGCTTCATCAACCACCTGCCGGTGGCCACCACCATCCACTGGCACGGCATCCGCCTGCCGCTGGAAATGGACGGCGTGCCTTACGTCTCGCAATTGCCGGTGATGCCGGGCGAGTACTTCGACTACAAGTTCCGCGTGCCGGATGCCGGCAGCTACTGGTACCACCCCCACGTCAACAGCAGCGAAGAACTGGGCCGCGGCCTGGTCGGCCCGTTGATCATCGAAGAGCGCGAGCCCACCGGCTTCAAGTACGAACGCACCCTGAGCCTGAAAAGCTGGCATGTAGATGAAGCCGGCGCCTTCGTGCCTTTCAGCATTCCCCGCGAGGCGGCGCGTGGCGGCACGGCGGGGCGCCTGTCGACCATCAATGGCGTGTCCCAGGCAGTGGTGGAGATCCCGGCCGGGCAGATCACCCGCGTGCGCCTGCTCAACCTCGACAACACCCTGACCTACCGCATCAACATTCCGGGTGTCGAAGCGCAGATCTACGCCCTGGACGGCAACCCCATCGAGCCGCGGCCGCTGGGCAAGGAGTACTGGCTGGGGCCGGGCATGCGCATCTGCCTGGCGATCAAGGCACCGCCGGCCGGCGAAGAGCTGTCGTTGCGCAACGGCCCGGTGCGCCTGGGCACCTTGCGTTCGGTGGCCAACAGCGACGTGCCGACCGAGTGGCCGCCGGCGTTGCCGGCCAACCCGATCGCCGAGCCGGACCTGGATAACGCCGAGAAGCTCAACTTCAACTTCGAGTGGGTTGGCTCGGTCTCGGTGAACGTGGACAATGGCAAGCCACCGAGCCTCTGGCAGATCAATGGCAAGGCCTGGGACATCACCGACAAGACCTGTGCCGACCGCCCGATCGCCACGCTCAAGAAGGGCCAGAGCTACATTTTCGAATTGAAGAACATGACTCAGTACCAGCACCCGATCCACTTGCACGGCATGAGCTTCAAGGTCATCGCCTCGAACCGCAAGAAGATCACCCCGTACTTCACCGACACCTACCTGCTGGGCAAGAACGAGCGTGCCCGGGTGGCGCTGGTGGCGGATAACCCGGGGGTGTGGATGTTCCATTGCCATGTGATCGACCACATGGAAACCGGCCTGATGGCCGCCATCGAGGTGGCCTGATGCGGCAGATTCGCCCCGCCCGGATCATCGATCGCAGCCGCGACCAGGACTTCATGCGTGAAGCCCTGGCCCTGGCCGCCCAGGGCGCGGCCCTGGGCGAGGTGCCGGTGGGCGCGGTGCTGGTGCAGGACGGGGAAATCATCGGCCGAGGTTTCAACTGCCCGATCAGCGGCAGCGATCCCAGCGCCCACGCGGAGATGGTCGCGATCCGCGCCGCGGCCCAGGCGCTCGACAACTATCGACTGCCCGGCAGCACCCTCTACGTGACCCTGGAGCCGTGCAGCATGTGCGCCGGGCTGATCGTGCATTCGCGTATCGCCCGGGTGGTGTACGGCGCGCTGGAGCCCAAGGCGGGCATCGTGCAGAGCCAGGGGCAGTTCTTCAGCCAGGGCTTTCTCAACCACCGGGTATTGGTCGAGGGCGGAGTGCTGGCCGAAGAGTGCGGCGCGGTGTTGAGCGAGTTTTTCAAGGCGCGCCGGGCGCGCTGATCCGCCCAGACGCCGCAATTACTTCCTGGCGACGATAACGGCGCGCATCGGCGCCGGCAGGCCTTCGATGGTCTTGCTGTGATCGTTCGGGTCGAGGAAATCGCTCAGCGACTGGTACTTCATCCACTCGGTGCCGCGCTGTTCCTCGATGCTGGTCACGCTCACATCCACGCAACGCACATCGCTGAAGCCGGCACGGCGCAGCCACAGTTCCAGGGCCGGCACCGACGGCAGGAACCACACGTTGCGCATCTGCGCGTAGCGGTCTTCCGGCACCAGCACCTGATGCCGGTCGCCTTCCACCACCAGGGTTTCCAGCACCAGTTCGCCGCCCTTGACCAGGCAGTCCTTGAGCGCCAGCAAATGCTCGATCGGCGAGCGGCGGTGGTAGAACACGCCCATGGAAAACACCGTGTCGAAGCCTTCCAGGTTGGGCGGCAGGTCCTCGAACGGGAACGGCAGGTGCCACACCGCGGGCTCCGACAGGTAACGCTGCACCGCCTGGAACTGGCAGAAGAACAGCCAGTTCGGATCGACGCCGATCACGCTGTGGGCACCGGCGCCGAGCATGCGCCACATGTAGTAGCCGTTGCCGCAGCCGACATCGAGGATGCGTTTGCCTTGCAGGTCCAGGTGCTTCGCGACCCGCGACCATTTCCAGTCCGAGCGCCATTCGGTGTCCACGTGCACGCCGAACAGGTCGAACGGGCCCTTGCGCCAGGGCGACAGGCCCATCAGCGCGCTGCGCATCTGGGCGCGGGTGGCGTCGTCGCAGTCAGTGTCCAGGGTCAGGCCATTGAGCAGGTCGATGGTGCTCGGCTGGATCTTCGGCAGCGCGTCCAGCGCGCTCTGCCAGCGCTCCAGGTCGCCGTGGCCCTTTTCCATCTTGGTGTCGAGTTGCGCTTGCAGGGTGTTGGCCCAGTCAGCCAGCGGCGTACCGGCCAGACGGCGGGCGAGGGGGGACAGATCGATCATGGCAAGGCAATCAACGAGGCAAAGTTAAGACACTGGAACCACGGCACGACTTTCGAGAACCCGGCGGCCAGCAGGCGTTCGCGGTGTTCTTCGAGGCTGTCGGGCTTCATGACGTTTTCGATGGCGCTGCGCTTCTGGGCGATTTCCAGTTCGCTGTAGCCGTTGGCGCGCTTGAAGGCGATGTGCAGGTCGGTGAGCAGCGCATGCTCCTCGGAGTCGTTGAAGCGCAGCTTCTCCGAGAGGATCAGCGCACCGCCGGGCAGCAGCGCCTGGCGAATGCGCCCGAGCAGGGCCAGGCGCTGTTCGGGGGCGATGAATTGCAGGGTGAAGTTCAGCGCCACCACCGAGGCCGGCTGGAATTCCAGGGCGAGGATGTCGCCTTCGATCACTTCGACCGGCAACAGCTCCTGGAACATCGAGTCCTGGCCGTTGAGGTACTCGCGGCAGCGCTCGACCATGGCCGCCGAGTTATCCACCGCGATCACCCGGCAGCCGTCGGTGCGCACATGGCGGCGCAGGGCCTGGGTCACGGCGCCGAGGGACGAGCCCAGGTCGTAGAGCACGCTGTTGGGCTGGGCGAACTGGGCGGCGAGCACGCCGAGGTTCTCGACAATGGTCGGGTAACCCGGCACCGAGCGCTTGATCATGTCCGGGAACACCCGCACCACGTCCTCGTTGAAGGCGAAGTCGGGCACCTGGGCCAGGGGCTGGGCGAAAAGGCGGTCGGGTTCTTTGCTCACGGCGGTTCCAGCGGTGGAGATAGAAAGAGGGGCGGCATTGTAGCCGCTGACGCAGGCTGCGATAAGGCCCGAAGGGCCTTCGGGGCCTCAAGGGCGACACAAGGTTGATGCCCACCTGTGGCCCTGTAGCCGCTGCCGAGCTTGCGAGGCTGCGCACGAGGACGTAGTCCTCGCCAAGCCTGTGCATGGGGTTTATCTGAAGAGCCGTGGCGACTGGTTTTACGGCCGCTGCGCAGCCGATCGCAGCCTCGCGGGCTCGGCAGCGGCTACAGGGCTACAGGTTCAGCGGGGCTTCTGGCGGAAGGCCGAGGCTGCAATCCCCCATTGCCCCAGCCAGTAACTGAGGATGATCAGGTAGGGCGCGGCATCGAAGGCCACCACAAAACGGCTGATGCCGATCATGCTGTCGGAGAACACAAAGGCCACGGCGCCGGCGGCGGCCAGTTGCGCCGAGCGCTTGGGCACCTCACTGCCCAAGCGAGCCAGGGCGCGCCAGAGCATGGCGCTGATGGCCAGGCCGTAGACGATCACCGGCACCAGCAACGGGCCGAGGCCATGGCTGATCAGGAGGCCCAGCAACGCCGCGCCGACGACCAGGGCCAGCAGCAGGGGCAAGGGCGCCAGGCGCCGGCAATCGCTGGTATAGGCCTTGAGGTAGGCCAGGTGCGCAACCAGGAAGGCCCCGAGGCCGAACACGAACAGGTCGGCGGGCCAGGCCAGCAGCACGTCGCCGAGCAGGGAGAACAACAGGCCGAGGCTGATCCAGCGGCGATAGTCGCTGGGGGGCGCATCGTGCAGCCAGCCAAGCAGGGCCAGCACCGGCAGCGGCTTGACCAGCAGGCACAGCAGGGTGGCGTGGATGCTCAGGCCGTAGAGGAAGGTCACCGCGCCCATCAGCGCCAGGATCAGCCAGCCCATGTCATTTGACCGAAATGGTGCAGTCGAAGGCTTTCACCGGCGCGACTTCCGGAGCCCAGGGCTGTTGATAGGTCAGCAGCAGGCGCCCGGTGCCGGCGGCGAAGGCCTGGAAGCGCCAGGTGGACTGGCCGGCGCTGCCTACCAGGCCGCTGTCTTCGGGGTTGCTGTAGACCTCGGGGCTGATTTTGCGCAGCACGCCGCCGGCCGAGTCCTGGATCGCCCAGCGATAACCCGTGGTCGGGTTGCTCGGCAGGGTCAGGATCAGGTTTTGCCCGTTGCTCAGTTGCACTGGGCATTCGCTCTGGTTCTCGACCGTGACGTTGTGCTTGGGTTGGCTGGCGCAGGCGGCGAGCAGGGCGAGGCTGAGGGGCAGCAACAGACGAATCGGTGACATGGGTCAGAAAGCTCCGGTCATGACAAAGGGCGAGCATAACCGAAGATTGAGGAATATGTGGTGGGGCAGGCGAGGCGTTGTAGGAGCAGCCGGTCGACGCTGCTCCTACAGATCCGCGTTTAGAACAACACTTTCGCCACATCGGCGAAACGCTTGGCGAAGTGCACGGTGATGCCTTCCTTGAGGTAGTCCGGCAGCTCTTCGAAGTGGCCGCGGTTGGCTTCCGGCAGGATCAGCTCGTAGAGCTTCTGCCGGCGCGCCGCGATGACCTTCTCGCGCACCCCGCCGATGGGCAGGACATGCCCGGTCAGGGTCAGCTCGCCGGTCATGGCCACGCCCTTTTTCGGCGGCTGGTTGCGCGCCAGCGACAGCAGGGCGCTGGCCATGGTCACCCCGGCGCTCGGGCCATCCTTCGGCGTGGCGCCTTCCGGCACGTGCAGGTGGACGAATGCCTCGTCGAAGAACTTGGCATCGCCACCGAACTGCTTGAGGTGCGAGGTGACGTAGCTGTAGGCGATTTCCGCCGACTCCTTCATCACATCGCCCAATTGCCCGGTGAGCTTGAAGCCACGGTTGAGGGTATGAATCCGCGTGGCTTCGATCGGTAGCGTGGCGCCGCCCATGCTGGTCCAGGCCAGGCCGGTGATCACCCCGGTGCCGCTGAGCACCTGCTCGTTGCGGAACACCGGCATGCCCAGGGAGGCTTCCAGGTCCTTGGTGCCGAGCTTGATCACCGCGTCCGGATCTTCCAGCAGCCGCACCACGGCCTTGCGCACCAGTTTGCCCAGCTGTTTTTCCAGCTGGCGCACGCCGGCCTCGCGGGCGTAACCATCGATCACCGCGCGCAGGGCCGCGTCGCTGATACTCAGGTTAGCCTTGGACACACCCGCCTTTTCCAGCTGCTTGGGCCACAGGTGGCGCTTGGCGATGGCCAGTTTTTCCTCGGTGATGTAGCCCGACAGGCGAATCACTTCCATCCGGTCCAGCAACGGGCCGGGAATCGAATCCAGGGTGTTGGCGGTGCATACGAACAGCACTTTCGACAGGTCCAGGCGCAGGTCCAGGTAGTGGTCGAGGAATTCCACGTTCTGTTCCGGGTCGAGGGTTTCCAGCAGCGCCGAGGCCGGGTCGCCCTGGTAGCTCTGGCCCATCTTGTCGATCTCGTCGAGCATGATCACCGGGTTCATCACCTCGACGTCTTTCAACGCCTGCACCAGCTTGCCCGGCAAGGCGCCGATGTAGGTGCGGCGGTGGCCCTTGATCTCGGCCTCGTCACGCATGCCGCCGACGCTAAAGCGGTAGAACGGCCGGCCCAGGGATTCGGCGATGGACTTGCCGACACTGGTCTTGCCCACGCCGGGCGGGCCCACCAGCAGCACGATGGAGCCGCTGATCTCGCCCTTGTAGGCGCCGACCGCGAGGAATTCGAGAATCCGGCTCTTGATGTCGTCGAGCCCGGCGTGGTGCTGGTCCAGCACCTTGCGCGCATGCTTGAGGTCGAGCTTGTCCTCGCCGTACACGCCCCAGGGCACCGCGGTGGCCCATTCCAGGTAGTTGCGGGTGACCGCGTACTCCGGCGAGCCGGTCTCGAGGATCGACAGTTTGTTCATTTCCTCCACGATGCGCTTTTGCGCTTGAGGAGGCAGGACCTTGCCAGTCAGGCGCTGCTCGAACTGCTCGATGTCGGCGCTGCGATCGTCCTTGGTCAGGCCCAGCTCCTGCTGGATGACCTTGAGCTGTTCCTTGAGGAAGAACTCGCGCTGATGCTCGCCGATCTTGCGATTGACCTCGGCGGAAATCTCTTTCTGCAGGCGCGCGACCTCGACTTCCTTGCGCAGCATCGGCAGGACTTTCTCCATGCGCTTGAGCATCGGCACGCAGTCGAGCACTTCCTGCAGTTCGTTGCCGGTGGCCGAGGTCAGCGCGGCGGCGAAGTCGGTCAGCGGCGACGGGTCGTTGGGGCTGAAGCGGTTGAGGTAGTTCTTCAGCTCTTCGCTGTACAGCGGGTTGAGCGGCAGCAGTTCCTTGATCGCATTGATCAGTGCCATGCCGTAGGCCTTGACCTCGTCGGTCGGCTCGCTCGGCTGGTGCGGGTACTCGACCTCCACCAGGTAGGGCGGGCGATGGTGCTTGAGCCAGGTGCGGATGCGCACGCGGGTCAGGCCCTGGGCCACGAACTGCAACTTGCCGTTTTCGCGGCTGGCGTGGTGCACCTTGACCAGGGTGCCGTACAGCGGCAGGGCCGAGGTGTCGAAATGGCGCGGGTCTTCCGGCGGGGTGTCCATGAAGAACAGCGCCAGGGAATGGTGTTCGGACTTGCTCACCAGCTCCAGGGTTTCGGCCCAGGGTTCTTCATTGACGATCACCGGCAAGACTTGCGCGGGGAAGAACGGCCGATTGTGGATCGGGATGATGTAGACCTTGTCCGGCAGATTCTGCCCAGGCAGGGCCAGACCCTTGCCGGAGGAGGTATGGAGTTCGGCGTTTTCCGGGTCGGCGTATTCACTCATGGTTTCAGGAAGTTCTTGCTGGTCGCTCATGGGGCACCTGCGCAATGGGGTATGCGAAGTTAGATGGGGCAGGTGACGAGCGGTTTCAATGGTGCCCGGGCCGGATCAATTATTTCAGTCCTTGTCGCCGCAACGCAGGGCAGCCTCCAAAGCGCTGATTGTGAGGCTGTCATTTCTGCGCAAGAACGTTGGTAAATTGGCGGTGACAAAAAAATGACTTTATGAACCCCCTGATTTTATTGCGTGATCTTCTTCTCTTGGCAGTCTAATCTGGACCGATTAAATGTTGTCAGGGAAATGGCATTTATTTGACGCATCTTAAGCTGCCCAGAGGGACGCGTAATGATCAAAGGACTTTTCAGCGGGGAGCGGCGGGTGTCGCCGTGGGGGTGCAGGGGCGACAACAGTGAGGTCGCGGCGACGAGAGCCGTCTCATGAAGTGGCGCCATACGTTCCAGGTAAGGATCACTGGGGTATTGGCGTTGTTGCTGTTGATCGTGATCGGGGTGGTGTATTTCGCCGTCAAGGCCGCGACCAATCATGCGGTGGAAAACCAGGCGCAAGTGCAGCTGCAAACCGGCACCCGGGTCTTCGAACGCCTGCTGGAACTGCGCGGTCGGCGCTTGCGTTATGGCGTGGACTGGCTGGTGGTGGACGCGCAGTTCCGTGAGGCGGTGATCAGCGGCGACTCGCAGGCGATTCTCGAGGCGCTGCGTCAGCATGGTACCGGCACCCGCGGCAGCGAGCTGTTCGTGCTCGGCGCCGAAGGCACGGTGATCGCCAGCACCCTGGGGGCGATCGCCGAGCGTGAGCATTTCCCCTACGACCGAGCCTTGCGCACGGCCCTGCGGCAGAACAAAAGCATGTTGATCGTCGCGCTCAAGGGCCAGCCTTATCTGCTGGTACAGGGGCAGGTGCTGACGCCGATGCACATGAATCGGGTGGTCATGGCGTTTCGCATGGACGACCTGTTCGCCAGCGAGTTGCGTTCCATGAGCAACCTGGAGGTGTCCTTCCTCACCCTGCAGGACGGGCGCGCGGGGGAGCTGTTCAGCACTCAGCCGGATATTTTCTGGGCGACCATCATCACCACCCTGCGCAATGCGTCCTGGCGCGCGCGACCACAGTTGAGCGATGCCCACGGCAAGCGCTTCCTCAATCAGGCCCTGCAGCTGGCCAATACCGACGATCCCGACGACCCCAAGGTTCTGGCGTTGCTGCAAAGCCCGCTGGATCACGCCTTGCAGGCCTTTGCGCCGCTGGACCGCGAGTTCCTGGTGATTGCCCTGGCGGCGCTGGTGGTGTCGCTGGCCGGCGCCCTGTTCATGGCGCGGCGGGTGTCGCGGCCATTGAATGTGCTGGCCGATGCCGCCCAACGCATCGGCGCCGGCAACTACCAGGTGCCGGTGGTGCTCAAGCGCACCGACGAGTTCGGCTTGCTGGCCGAGGCGATCAACGCCATGCAGAGCGGGATTGCCAGCCGCGAGCTGCAACTGGCCCACAACGCCCTGCACGATCCCCTGACCGGCCTGCCCAACCGGGCGCTGGCCATGGAGCGCCTGAGCAACGCCATCAGCGCCGGGCGCAAGGTGGTGCTGCTGTACCTGGGGATCGAGGACTATCGGGCGATCAACGAAGGCCTGGGCCCGGAAGGGGTGGAGCAAATGATGCGCGAAGTCAGCCGGCGGCTGTCGGAGACGGTGTCCACCGGCGACACCGCCGCGCGCATCACCGCCAACGAGTTTCTGTTGCTGCTGGAAAATACCGAGATCGATGGCGCGGTGGCCATGGCCGACCGGCTCCATGCGTTGTTGAGCCGGCCGCAGCCCCTGCGTGGCGATGAAGTGCAGCGCCAGGTGTGCATCGGCGTGGCGGTCTACCCCACCGACGGACAATCGGCGGAAGAGCTGATCAGCCGCGCCGCCATCGCCCGCCACGATGCGGCCGCCCAGCCCGGTTACCTGCAGATCTACCAGCAGGACCGCGACCTGGCCCATCAGCGCCAGATCGGACTGATCCGCGACCTGCGCCGGGCCGCGGCGGAAGGCGAGCTGTTCTTGCTGTACCAGCCCAAGCTGGACCTGCGTCACGGCCATGTGCACCAGGCCGAAGCCCTGCTGCGCTGGCAGCATCCGGAATTCGGCATGGTCTCGCCGGCGGAGTTCATCCCCCTGGCCGAGCGGACCGGCAGCATGAACAGCCTGACCCTGTGGGTGATCGAGGAGGGCATGCGGCAACTGGCCGAATGGAACATGCGCGGGCTGCATCTGCAGTTGTCGCTGAACATCTCGGCGGACGACCTGCATGGCCACGACCTGGCGGCGCGGGTGAGCGTGTTGCTGCAGCGTTATCGATTGTCCGCCGAGCAGCTGATTTTCGAGATCACCGAAAGCGCGATCATGCGTCATCCGGAGCAGGCGCTGGAGGTGTTGCAGAGCCTACGCGACTGCGGCATCAGCCTGTCGGTGGACGACTTCGGCACCGGCTACTCGTCGCTGGCGCAATTGCAGCGGCTGCCGGTGCAGGAGTTGAAGATCGACCAGTCGTTTATCCGCAACCTCGACGAAACCAGCGGCGACGCGGTGATCGTGCGTTCCACCATCGAGATGAGCCACAACCTGGGGCTCAAGGTGGTGGCCGAAGGGGTGGAGCAGGAGCGCAGCCTGCGCCTGCTGGAGCGCTGGCATTGCGACACGGCCCAGGGCTACCTGATCAGCCGGCCGCTGACTGCCACAGCCTTCGAGGCCTGGCTGTTGAAGTCGCGGATTTCCAGCTGAGCAGCCCTGTGTGGCCGCACCGGGCGCTGCAGCCAGAGATCTGCAGGCCCTGCTTCACGGTGTGAAGTCTGGCGCCATGAACCCTCGGCGATGGGCCGCGGCTTACTGCTTGGTGCACTCGGCGGGGAGCGCCACGACGCCGCCCATGGAGGCGAAGGCGACCATGCCGCCACTGGGCAGGATGCAATTGTATTCGCCGTTGCTGGTGCTGGCGGTGAAGTAGGTCTGGGACGCGTCGCTACGCACATTGGAGACCGTGGTCACGGGCTTGCCGAGGGTGGTCTGGGCGCGGTTCTTGAGGTCGTCGTTGCTGGGTTTGGCAATGGCGCAACCGCCCAGGGCGAGCGCCAGGATACTCAGCAGGGCGAGGGGACGAGCAGTGGGGTGGAGGTTCATGGTGATTCTTCCTTGGCATTATTGTGTTTTCTACGGCGCAGCCGACCCCGACACCGCAGAGCGGCGGTGTTGAGAAGAGCGAGCGAGTGAGTGGTTGGCACTATATCGCCGGGGTGGGGGAGGGTCGATTAGCACAGATGGGCTAATGTCCCTTTGCAATGACCGGGTTGAGGACGGCGTCGGCGCAGGGCCGGCTGGAGTCGCCGGCCCCGGATCGAGGTTCAGCTCAGCAGTTGTTCCTGCAGGCGCCGGCCGAGTACGTCCAGCAGGTCGCAACCGTCGCGCAGGGGGATGACGCAGAGCTGGGCGAAATCCTGGAGCAGCGCCGGGTTGCCGTGCAGGTTGGCGTCGCTGGCGAGGTTTTCCAGCAACTGGGCCGCGGCGCGGATGCGGTGGGCGGCGGCTTCGTGCAGCACATCCAATGGCGCCTCGGTGTCGATCAGCAAGGCGGGGATGGTGCAGTCGTTGCTGGTCAGGGCCATGTAGCGGCGGGGTGAGGTGGGTAGGGCGGGTGTATCGGAAACAACCTTTTTCATTGAACTGGCTCCAGTGCGCCCAGGGTCATCAAAAGGGTTCCTACGCCCTGTCACTGAGTTTGCAGTGACAGACTAAACCATAGAGTCCGGGGCCCGGCGGGACAAGGTGATGGGAGTCGACGCGTGTTGTAGGAATTTTCGCTGTAGCCACTGCCACAACGATCTCGGCTCAACATTGGCCCTGTAGCCGCTGCCGAGCCCGCGAGGCTGCGATAAGGTCCGCAGGGCCTTGGTTCCCGATCTTGCGCCAAACCTCCAGAGGCCTTC